>JBBQGJ010000458.1:0-5485 GCA_038322925.1 Mycobacteriales bacterium | reverse complement strand
GGTCATTCACCACGAGAACCCAGTCAGCCACGCATTGCATTGGTCAAACTGGCGCCGAGAGCATCAAACCCGGGCCCGCCGGTCACACTTCGTCCGCCGACTGCGACTCCAGACCCTTATGATCTAGCCCTGTAGTACTAGACCCGGTTCATCACCTTGGACGGCCCGCGGTGCGCCAGCTGGCTCTTGGTCGGCCTCGGCCGGATCGGCCACCAGGTGAAGGCGCCCATGTCGATGGCCAACGCGGGCACCAGCAGGGTGCGCACGATGAAGGTGTCCAGCAGCACGCCGAACGCCACGATGAAGGCGATCTGGGCCAGGAACAGGATCGGGATGACGGCCAGTGCGGCGAACGTCGCGGCCAGCACGATGCCGGCGCTGGTGATCACCCCGCCGGTGACCCGCAGCCCGCGCATCACACCGTCGTGCGGGCCGTAGAACGCGACCTCCTCTCTGGCCCGGGTCATCAGGAAGATCGAATAGTCGATCCCAAGGGCGACCAGGAAGACGAACGCGAACAACGGCACGGCCGGATCGGCGCCGGGGAAATCGAAGACGTGGTTGAACATCAGCGCCGAGACGCCAAGCGCGGCTCCGAAGGACAGCACGGTGGCCACGGTCAGCAGCAGCGCCGCGACGAGCGATCGGAGCAGCAGGATCAGCACCAGCAGCACGGCGAGCAGCACCGCGGGGATGATCACCTTGAGGTCACGCGCCGAGGTGTCCACGGTGTCGATCTGGATGGCGGTGTTCCCGCCGACCAGGATCTGGCTGCCGTATTCGGGGATGGCGTGCACGGCATCACGCACCGCACGGACGGTGTTCTCCGCTTCCTCCGAATCCGCGGTCGCGGTCAATGTGGCCTGGACCTGGACCAATCCGTTGACCACCTTGGGCGGCGCGTCGGGCGACGGCGGGCCACCTGCCGTCTCGGTGACCAGGGTCGGCTGGCCGGAAATGCCCTCGATACCAGCCACCGTGGTGACCACCTGATCGGCGGCGGCCTCCGGCGCGATGATGACGACCGGGTTGCCGGAGCCACCCGGGAAGTGGTCGCTGAGCGCCTGGGTGCCGGCGATCGAGTCCACGTCGGTGAGGAAGACGTCGGTCTGCGCCGTGCCGGAGGCCTTCAGCGTCGGCACGAACAGGCAGGCGATGGCCAGGCCCGCCGCGGTGATCAGCCAGATCCGCCGAGGATGGCGGGCAACGGTGACGGAGATCCGTTCCCAGATTCCGCCCTTCTTGCCGGTCCGCACGTCCAGGTCGTCGTGCGGGCCTGCCGCCTCGTGCTGGGGCGTGTGGTCGCCGGCACCGTGTTCGGCCCGCGGGGCGCCCTCGATCTCGTGCTTGCCGGGCGACGCCACGTGCCGCACGTGATGGGTCACCGGGTGCGGGATGCGCGGCCAGAACAGCCACCGACCGGCCATCAGCAGCGCCGGAAGCAGGGTCAGCGCGGCCACGAACGCCGACGCGATGCCAATCGCGCCGACCGGCCCGAGCCCCCGGTTGGAGTTCAGGTCGGACAGCAACAGACAGAGCAGGCCGATGATCACCGTGCCGGCGCTCGCCGCGATCGGTTCGACACAGGCCCGCCAGGCCCGCGCCATCGCGGTGTACTTGGACTCGACGTTGGTCAGTTCCTCCCGGTAGCGGGAGACCAGCAGCAGCGCATAGTCCGTGGCCGCGCCGACTACCAGGATGAACAGGATCCCTTGGCTTTGCCCGTTCAGCGGAATGACGTCGTTCTTGGCCAGCAGGTAGACCACACCACCTGCCATCGCGAGCGCGCTGATCGAGGTGAACAGCACCACGAACGGCAGCACCAGCGCCCGGTAGACCAGGATCAGGATGACCAGCACGGCGGATAGCGCTACCAGCAGCAGCAGCCCGTCGATGCCGGCGAAGGCGGCGCCGAGGTCGGCGATCAGACCGGCCGGGCCGGCGATGTGCACCTGAGCGCCTCCGGCGTCCGCCTCGGCGGCGGCTCGGATACCGTCCACCACGTCACCGAGCGGGTCCTTGCCCTCGGAGTCGACGGTCGTCACCTTGTCCGCTGACAGTGGGACCACGACCAGCGCGGCCTGCCCGTCCTGGGACGGGACCAGCGGGATCGACACCGGCTGACCGGGCACCGGGCTGGCCACCAGGTAGTCGCCGATGGTGCCCAGCGCGGGCTTGTCCGGGTTGGCCGGCTGCGCGGCCAGCGTCTGGGTGAACGTGTTCCACGACGCCAACTGCTCGGGGGTGGCCGCGCCGCCGTCCGTCTCGAAAATGACGAAGGCGGGCAATGCGCCGGAATCCTCGAAGGCCGCTGCGGCATTGGCTGCCTGCACGGATTCGGCCCCGCCGGGCAGGAACGACTCCTGATCGTTGGACTGCACGGTGGACAACGATCCGATCGCCGGGCCGCCGACGCCGGCGATGGCCAGCCAGGCAACCACCACGGCGATCAGCCCGACGGCCCGCAGCACCGCCTTTCGCCGTGACGGCGGCGGCGGCGCCTGCGGTGGCGATGGCGATGGCGATGGCGATGGCGATGGCGATGACTCGGTGATTTCATCCGACCCGAGGGGCATGACGGGCCACATCCGTTCTGTGATGAGAGGGCGTGCACGGCGAGCACTGCTGTTGCACTTCAACTACCGTCCAATGACGGCCAGCGGATGCTCAGCATGCTGAGTATTCTGAATACTGCCATATCGGCGGGCCCGGAGAGGTGCGGTCGTGACGCGTCAACCCGATCGAGGTCATTGGGCCACCGGTCGGCTGTTGGCGACCGCCGCCCGCCTGGTCGAGCAGGCCTGGAACGCCCGGCTCCGGGAGCACGGTGTCAGTCACGCCGGGATGATCGTGCTGGCAACGGTGGCCCGGGGACCGGTCGGTCAACGCGAACTGGCCAGGGACCAGCACGTCACCGAGCAGACGATCGGACGCACCATCGCGCATCTGGAATCGACCGGCCACGTTCGCCGGAGTACCGATCCTGACGACCGGCGCCGCCGCACCGTGGAACTGACTCCGCCCGGTGCCACCCTGCTGGCCGAGATCTCCGACCGTGGCGAACGGCTCACCGACGACATCCTGCGCGTGGCCGCGGTAGACATCCCGCAGTTCCGGCACGCCCTGGAGGCGCTGATCCAGACTCTGGATCCCGATGCACTGCATCGGTCCTCGACCATTACCGAGAGCAACGAACACTGACGGCGAACGGGTCGATGCACACCCGCAGATCAGCAAGGCGCAGGGTCTAGCGCAGCATTGTCACCCTGAGTACTGTCAGGCCATCCTGAGGTCAGGGTGCGCGGGCAGTGAGGGGGCCGGGAATGTACTTCCTCCCCCTTGATGCGCAGCCTCGATATACCAGGGTCCGGCGTGACAGGGACCGGCGTGACGGGGACCGACCCAGCATCCTGCACCCCGTGCCGTTGATCGGCGGCTTCCTGATCATGCTGGCGGGCACCGCCGGGCTGTTCCTCACCGGAACCGCACCGGGGTTCGCCTCCGCTCCGACAACCGTGGCGCTGGCCGCCTTCGGGGCGCTGGCGATGGCCGTCGGCGTGTTGCTGGTCATCGGATTCATCTCGGGCGCGGTGCTGCCCCGCCGCCACCTGGTGATCTCCGGACTGGTGCTGCTCAATCTGCTGCCGCTGGCCGCAGTGCTGGCCTCCCCCACCAACCCCGACGCCAGGCACTTGCTCGCTTGGCTGGTATTGCCGACCCTGATCGCGGCCGGGACCCACGACGAGCGGCTGCATCGCATTCAGCTGGGCACGGCGGCAATCGTCGCCTGCGCGGTCGTTGTCGTCGCCGGCCAGGGGGTTGACGGAACCCTCATCGACCTGTGCATCGTGCTGGGCGCGTTGACGGTGCTGGATGTGCTCTTCCGACGATTGTCACTGTCGATGGCCGCGCGGCTTGCGGAATCCCGAAGGCTCTCGCTATCCGACATGCTGACCGGCATCCTGAATCGTCGCGGGCTGACGGCGGCGGTTCCGGATCTGGTTGCCAGGGCCGAGGCGCTCAATACCTGCGTGGGCGTGCTGCTCGTCGACATCGATCGCTTCAAGGAGATCAACGACCGGTTCGGCCACGGGCAGGGGGATCTGGTCCTGCAGCGGGTCTGTCGCAGTATCGCGGGCTGCCTGCCGGACGGCGCCCTGCTGGCCAGGACCGGCGGGGAGGAAATGGTCGTCGTCGTCGCGGGGCCCGCCGACCCGGTGGCTACGGCGATCCGGCAGGCGGTGGCCGGCGCGAGTCTGGATCCGCCGGTGACGGTGAGCATCGGCTTCGTCGAGGCCGCCCCTGCTGATTGCCGGCCGGTGCGGCGGCTGTGGGATCTGGTCGCCGCCGCCGACCGAGGCCTGTATGCCGCGAAAAGCCAAGGGCGGGACTGTATCCGGCGCGGTTCGGTGACGGACAGGATCCACCCGGCGCGGATCGCGTCCGACCGCAGAGAAGCGGACCCGTTGGTGGCGGACCGGCTGGAGGCAGACGGGCACGAATCGCTCCGGGCCGGCCCCGGCCGGGTGCACGACACCCTGTTCGGCTGGGCGTTGCTGGCGTTCAACCTTGCGGCTGCGCTGGCGATCGCCTCTGGCCGGGTACGCCCTCCGGCGGGGCTGATGACCATGACGCTATGGTCGGGCGCGCTCGGCGGGCTCGGCCTCGGCGTCGTCTTGCTGACCCTGCGGCCGTGGATCCCGCGCGCCGCGCTCGCGGCGACGATCGTGGCGGTCGACGGGTTGATCGCGATCGTCGTCGCCAACGCGGTGAACCCCCACTCTCGCCAGTTGGGGCTGCTCACGGTGGTGATTCCCGCCGTCGTCGCGGCGCTGTACCTGGGTCGATGGTTCAACGTCGGCCACCAGCTGGTGACACTCGGGTTGTGCGCGGTCGCCGCCTACCGGGCCGGTATCGACGCGCTCAGTTGGGGACTGGGGAGCACGCTGAGCGCGGTGGCGCTGGTCGGTGCCGCGACCCTGATCTTCCAGCTGCGGCGCCGGCACGACGAGGCGCTCGCCCGGCTCCACCACTGGTCCATGAGGGATCCGTTGACCGGCCTGATCAACCGGCGAGGCCTTGACCTCGCGTTCGGCAGGCAGGATCGGCGCCGCCCGGTGGCCGTGATAGCCCTGGACGTCGACGAGTTCAAACTGATCAACGACCGGCTCGGCCACGCCGCCGGCGACGAGGCGTTGGCCCGGCTGGCAGAGGGCCTGGCTCCGCTGGCCGACGAGCAGACGCTCGTCGCCCGCACCGGCGGTGACGAGTTCGTCCTGGTGTCCACGTCGCTGGACAGCCACTCGCTCACCCACCGGCTGGAGGCGGCGCTGGGCCGGCTGCCGATGGCGCTGACGGTCTCCATCGGCCGCATCGACATCCCGGCCGGATCGACGGCCGGCCTGTGGGAACTGGTGTCGATGGCCGATCAACGGCTGACCGTCGCCAAGACCGCCCGGCGGGCTGTGCGGGCACTGCCGGGTCA
>JBBQGJ010000457.1:0-5495 GCA_038322925.1 Mycobacteriales bacterium | reverse complement strand
CGCCGGCCGATCTCAACTCAGCAGCGCGGCAATCACCACCAGGGCTGGGATACAGGCAACAGTGGTCGTCGAGACGACGTCCCGGGCCAGCGGAACGGCGGTGCGGTAGCGCATCGCGTACACGAAGATGTTCTGCGCGGTGGGCAGCGCCGCTGTCATCGTCGCGGCCAGCAACGGCACCCCGTCGAGCCCGAACACCCACCGCGCCAGGGCGAAGGCGGCCAACGGCATCAGCATGATCTTGATCCCCACCGCCAGGGCAAGGTCCGCTGCCCTTCCACCGCGGCCGGGCAGCGGGGCGCCGCGCAGCGACATCCCGAACGCAATGAGAGCGCCGGGCACCGCCATCCCGGCGATCAGCCCGAGCGGTCCGGCGATCACATCAGGAATCCTGGTGCCGGTCGTCGCCAGCGCGATGCCCAGCACGGAACCGAGGATCACCGGGTTGCGCACCGGTTGGCTCAACACCCGCCGCCAGGACGGGCTGCGGCCGGACTCGACGATGTCCAGCACCACGAACGCGATCGGGGCCAACACCGTGAGCTGGTAGAGCATCACCGGAATCACGTACGACGCATCACCGAAAACATAGACGGCCAAGGGGATACCGAGATTCCCCGCGTTGACATAGCAGGACGACAGGCCACCGATCACCACGGAACCGGCGTCCCGATGCCACCACCACCGGGAGATCGCGATGAACGCCACCGCCGCGACGGTGGTCGCCAAGGCGGTCACCGCGAGCCCACTGGACAGCACCGCGGCAAGGGGCGCGTCCGCCAGCGTCTGCAGCAGCAGCGCCGGCGTCGCCACGAAGAACACCAAGCGGGACAGGACCTCGGGCGTCGCGTCGGGCAACAGCCGGATGCGCGCCAGCAGGTACCCGACGCCGATCACCACGCCGATGGTGAACAGACCTTCGAGAACCGGCAGCATCCGCCTCCGCCGCCGTCAGCTGATCAGCGCGATGGTGGCCCGCGCGATCGCCAATTCCTCGTTGGTCGGCACCACCATCACGGTGACCGGGGATCCGTCCGGCGAGATCACCCGCGGTTCGACGGATCTCACTGCGTTGCGCTCGGTATCGACCGCGATGCCCAGTGGTTCGAGATCCTGCAGGATCCGGGCGCGGACGACGTCGTCGTTCTCCCCCACCCCGGCGGTGAACGCGATGACATCGGTGCCGCCCAACACGGCCAAGTACGCGCCGACGTACTTGCGGACCCGGTGACAGTAAACGTCGAGCGCGATGGCCGCATCGGGATCGCCGGAGGCGATCAACTGGTGCAGATCACGGAAGTCGGCGACACCCGCGAGCCCGAGAATGCCCGAGCGCCGGTTGAGCAGGTCGTCGATCTGGTCGGCGTCCATACCGCCGTTACGCAGCAGGTGGAACACCATACCCGGGTCAACGTCGCCGCTGCGGGTGCCCATCACCAGCCCCTCGAGCGGAGTCAGCCCCATCGACGTCTCCACCGCGACACCGCCGCGGACCGCCGATGCCGACGCACCGTTGCCCAGGTGCAGCACGATCTGCTTGATATCGGCCGGGTCGCGGTCGAGAACCGTTGCGACCAACTGGGACACGTACTGATGTGAGGTGCCGTGGAAGCCGTAGCGGCGGATCTGGTTCTCGGCAGCAACCCTGCGGTCGATCGCGTAGGTAGCCGCCGCGGCGGGCAGG
The DNA here is from genome assembly GCA_038322925.1 of Mycobacteriales bacterium. Classification (GTDB taxonomy): domain Bacteria; phylum Actinomycetota; class Actinomycetes; order Mycobacteriales; family Nakamurellaceae; genus Nakamurella. Next base: position 3,811 of record JBBQGJ010000457.1, on the reverse strand, counting down.
TCACGGAAGAAGGCGGTGTCGAAGACCGCCACCTGCGGGATACCCGGGAAGGCCACCCGCGCCTGTTCGATGCCCCGCACGTTGGCCGGATTGTGCAAGGGTGCCAGCCGCGCAAAGGTCCGGATCTGTTGCAGCACAGCATCATCGACGATCACGGGGTCACCGAAGACGAGACCGCCGTGCACCACCCGATGGCCGACCGCGGCCAGCGCGTCACCGGCCAACGGGCTGCCGGCGTCGTCGAACAACTGCTGCATGATGCGTAGGGCGCTGCCGTGATCGGGAATCGGCCCGAGGTAACTCTGCACCCGGCCGTCGGACTTGTGCGTCGCCGATCCTTCGGTCTCGCCGATGCGCTCGATCAACCCGGTGGCAAGGGCCGTGCCCGCGATCGCCGCGATGAGCTGGTACTTCATCGAGGAAGACCCGGAATTGATCACCAGCACGTTGTCGGTCACGACCGTGCTCCCACGGCCGCAGCCGACGCCTGCGCCTGCGCCTGCGCCGACGCCGATGCCTGCGCCTGCGCCGCCACCTGAACCGCCACCTGAACTGCGGGGGAGGCCTGCGCCTGGATGGCGGTGATCGCGACGGTGTTGACGATGTCGGCCACCAGCGCGCCCCGCGAGAGGTCGTTGACCGGCTTGTTCAGACCCTGCAGCACCGGCCCGATGGCCACCGCGTTCGCGCTGCGCTGCACCGCCTTGTAGGTGTTGTTCCCGGTGTTCAGGTCGGGGAAGACCAGCACGGTGGCCCGGCCGGCCACGTTGGAATTGGGCAGCTTGGTGGCCGCGACCTTGGGATCCACCGCGGCGTCGTACTGGATCGGCCCTTCCGCCAGCAGGTCCGGCCGCTTGGCGTGCACGATATCGGTTGCCACCCTGACCTTCTCGACGTCCGCGCCGGCACCTGAGCTGCCGGTCGCGTACGACAGCAGGGCCACCCTCGGCTCGATTCCGAACTGCGCCGCGGTGCCAGCGGAGGAGATCGCGATATCGGCCAGCTGCTCGGCGGTCGGGTCCGGATTGACCGCGCAGTCGCCGTAGACGAGCACCCGATCCGACAAGCACATCAGGAAGACACTGGACACGATGGCCGTGTCGGGCGCCGTCTTGATGATCTCGAAGGACGGCCGGATGGTGTGCGCGGTGGTGTGCACCGCGCCACTGACCATCCCGTCGGCCATCCCCAGATGCACCATCATCGTGCCGAAATAGGAGACGTCGCTGACGATCTCGGCGGCGCGTTCCTCCGTCATCCCCTTGTGCCCGCGCAGCTTGGTGTATTCCTTGGCGAACCGGTCGACCAGTTCGGGGTCCTTCGGGGACAGGATGGTGGCCCCGGCGATGTCCACACCGACCGCGGATGCCTTGGCGCGCACCACCGATTCCTCGCCGAGCAGGGTGAGATCGGCGACACCCAGCCTCAGCAGGCTGTCGGCCGCCCGCAGGATCCGCTCGTCGTCGCCCTCGGGTAGCACCACGTGTCGGCGGTCGGCCCTGGCCCTGGCGATCAGCCGGTACTGGAACATCAGCGGGGTGATCACCTCGGACACGGCGACGTCGATCGCGTCCAGAATGGCCTCGCCGTCCACCGTGTCGGCGAACACCCGTAGCGCCGTCTCCAGTTTGACCCTGGACGCGGCGGTCAACGTGCCGTGCACCCGGGACAGCGCCGATGCCGTCTCGAACGTTCCGATCGGCGTGATCAGGATCGGCAGGTCCTGCTGCACCCCGTCGATGAGGTCGGCGACCGGCTCCGGTGGCAGGTAGCCGCCGGTCAGCAAAATGGCGGACAGGTGGGGGAATGTTCCTGATTGGTGTGCCAGAATCAGCGCCGGCAGCAGATCGGATCGATCGCCAGGGGCGATCACCGTGTAGTCCTCCTCCAATCGGGTCAGCACGTTGGGCAGCGACATCGCGGCGACCAACAGCCCCATCGATTCGCGCTGCAGCCATTCCGGGTTCCCGCGGACCAGCTGGGCGCCGCACGCCCGCTGCAGGTCGGCGACGGTCGGCGCGATCAGCAGGGGAATCTCCGGGATCACCCCGACGGGCAGGCCGGTCTTGGTCAGCAGATCCCGGACAGTCTCGACGTCGTCCGGGTTCACCCGGTTGGCGACCACGGCGACCGGTTGGGCGTGTTCGGAGACCAGCTCGCTGCACGCCAACTCGACCGTCGACGCGATCCGCTCCGGCGTCCTGCCGTGACCGCGCACCACCAGCACCACCGGTGAGCCCAGGTTGGCCGCGATGGTCGCATTGGAGAACCACTCGTTGCCGGTCATCACGTCCGTGAAGTCGCTGCCGACAACCACGAGGGCGTCGTAGCGCGCGGTCAGCCCGCCGAACCGGTCGACGATTTTGGACAACGCGGCGTCGAAATCGGCGTGCAGGGCGTGGTAGCTGACGCCGATGGTGCTGTCGTAGGGCTGCTCCACGGCCGGATGGGACAGCAGCAGGTGCACGACCGGATCGACCGTTTCCAGCGATTCGGTGACCGGGCGGAAAACGCCGACCCGCCCCACCCGATGGCTCAGCAGATCCAGCAGGCCGTAGGCGACCGAGGACTTGCCCGACAGCCCCTCCGGCGAGGCGATGTAGACGCTCCGAGACATGGGTGAAGGCTAACCCGGGCGGTTGCCCGCTCACCGGGTGAGGGGGCGGCGCCAGCAACGTCGAACGCCGACGGGACGGTTCAGCTCAGGGCAGGTTCGCAGAGCCGGACCGCCTGGGTGCGGCTGTGCACACCCGACCGCACGTAGATGTGTTCGAGGTGCTTGATCACGGTCGATTCGGCGACGCCGAGCCTGCGGGCGATCGCCGCGTTGCTGCAGCCGTCCCGCACGTGGCGCAGCACTTCGATCTCCCGCGCCGTCAGCCGAGGCCCGGGATCGACGATCCGGCGGATGCCGGCGGCGAGATGGGGCCGCAACAGCCGGAGGAACAGCCGATCAGCGTCGTCGAAATCGTGCCCCTGCACCCGGGCGACCACGAGGAAATGCGGCTCGGTCACCGGGGTCAGGTGCAGCAGTAGGGCATACCGGCACGACGAATAGGCCTGACACTCCCGCAGGAGCCAACTCGGATGAGCCGCCGGGCGGCCGGTGACATCGTGAACAGCCAGGATCGGCATCGATTCGTCACCCACGGATTCCCACCCTCCAACGGGGGGGCGTGAATGACCGGCATGGACAGGCACGGTGAGGTGCACGGACCATGGCCGCTTGCGCCGCAGCCCCGCCCAGCACATCGCATCCGCCCACACCACGGACGACAGGGCCAGCAGGATGGTCCGGATGGCCATCTCGGCCGTCAGGGTCGGATGTCTGCTCTCGGTCGTGAGCAGCACCGACTCCAGGTCCTGCAAGACCTGCGCCTGTGACGTCACGGGACCCTCTTCCGACGTGGGCTTCGACGCTATCCTTTCGTTGCCTCGTCGGAATAGTCAGGAATGCCGGAATTAGCCCGATTGGCGGCGTTTGGCGCCCGTTCGGCGGTCCCGGTAGCTCCGGTCAACACACCGCCGCACCGGGCGCCTTGCCGGTCACCAGCTCGAAGATGTAGCTGGCGTACGCGTCCGGTTCGGCGACCAGGTCATCGGCCGACAGGCCGCTGAACTCCTTCGCGTCGCAATACGTCTCGAGGATCTGATTGACCGACGGTCCGTAACGGTGGACTTTCGCAGTCTTGACGTCTGGTCAGGCCGCGTAGGCGAGCGTGTCGAGTAGGGCCTCGGTGATTTTCGTGTCGTCCGGGCTGGGGGATGACATGTCTGTAATTCGTTGTGCCCATAGGACTTTGCGGAGCGC
>JBBQGJ010000456.1:0-5503 GCA_038322925.1 Mycobacteriales bacterium | reverse complement strand
GGCAGCGAGACCATGAAGTTCCACACCCAGTCCCGCACGGCCAGCAGCACTTGCACGGAGGCGTCGGTCGCGGCGTTGTTGGGCAACGTCGAGCCCACCGATTCCTGGGCCAGGGTGAGGAGCGCCAGCAGGCTCAGGGTGCCCACCAGAACCAACGCCGCCCCGACGACTCGTGAGGCCGCCGCCCCCCACGCCATGGCATGCCCGTAGTGACGAAGCACTGGATAGAGAGCTATCGCGATGCCAGCGCCGGTGGCTGCCGCGACGAACTCGATCAGGGCCGCGAGAACCACCGCGTTGTCGTTTGCCGCCAGTTTCGCCAAGTTGACCGGGCTGTCCAGCAGGGAACCCAGCGGTGCCACGCTCAGGATGCTGGCGACCGAACACACGATCAACAACACCCCCACCACAATGGCCGTACCCCGGTAGGACTTCCTCAAGACGGTCTTCTCTTCCTCGTGGTTCGCTGGGTGAGCACCCATCGTGACCTCCTCGGTCTTCTCGCAATTTTGACGTCCCGGGCTTCCGCGCGTTCACCCAGCACGAGAGGTAGCCCGCGACTGAACTGCGGCGGAGGCGAGGCTGCGGCCTCAAGCGGCGCGCTCGGGTCACACGTCAGACGTTGGACGCGACCGAGCGAAGCGCGGACACACACATCAACTCTCGCCGTGTCGCCCGAGGCCGGCGCGACGTTGTGGCTGGCCTCACAGGCGGGGAAGCAACTCCGCTGACCCTGACACTTGCCTGCCAAGTCCCGAGGCGGTCGTCATGGGCACGAGCCGCTACCGTGTGCCGACCGTCGGCCTAATGGAACAACGCAATGATCGATCCCGGTCGGGATTAGGATCCCGCTCCCCACCGTTCTGTCGGGCGCACGTGAGAGGGTTCCCGGTAGGGAGCGAATACTGGAAGTTGCAATACGCGCCGATCCCGCCCAACGCCGACACCGTCCTCGGACACAGCCGTCGCGCAAACGGATCCCGACCGGGACCGGGACGCGACCTCGAGGACTGCCGAGCAAGCCTGCGCTGAAGGCGTCTCACCTAACACTGGACCCGGCTAACGGGAGATGTCCACGAATCTGTTTCATAGACGATCGTTCGCGATACAACTTCGCCCGAATCGCATCATCGCAGGTCACGTCTGTAACGCAACCCCTGTAGACAACTACGTCACGTACTCCCCCATTGGCGATACATTCGCGAATCCAGGATCGCTGCTGGCAGGCACCTCGACGGTAGACCAGCATCCGAGGGCCCGACTCACCTCCGATGCTCGAAAGCTCCTCCGGCAAACCCCGGGGAAGCTCACCCCCTGATTCCCGTAGCGGGATCCCCTGCGGAACCAAAATGATCTTGTCGCTGAGTCCTTGGGATCGCGTCGCTGGCGTCGCGATTGGGGTTCCACCTACGGGACGCGGACTCGGCAGCGTCAAACGGATGATCCACATCAGCGCGCGGAGCCGAGCCGAGCGCCCGGTGGATCAGTTGATCGCGCAGATCCGAGCGACGATCGGCTCCCGCCGGCACAACATCGGACTGACCTGCCTCGAAACGTTGACCGACATTCTCGTGCACGGGCAGGACATCGCGATCCCGTTGCACCGCGAACTCGAGATGCCCACCACCGCAGCGGCAGTCGTCGCGACAAGGGTGTGGACACAACGAGGCACGCGCACGGCACGGGTATTCCGCCACGTTCCCATCCGAGGGTTCCGGCTCTCCGCCACCGACATCACGTGGTCCGTCGGCGACGGCCCCGAAATCCAGGGGCCGATGACCGCGATCCTGCTGTTGCTCACCGGCCGGCTCGCGGCCCTGCCGCGGCTCAGCGGCGCCGGGGCGGAAAGCCTCCGCAGCCAGATGCTGCCCGCCTGAGGGGTCGCTCGACCAGCCAGCCAGCAAGCGGGTTCTCGTGCGCCGGGATTGCACCGTTGGTATTGCCCGCGTTGCGGGAGCTGGCAGCAACGCGACAACCCGATAGCCGTCATTGCCCGGTCCGTGGCCGATGTTGGCCGCTTATTCGGTCTGCCTCCAGCCATTGCGGACGATGGGTCGTTGACTGTCCGTTTTGCCGGGTGTAGGCACAACGCATGTTGGCGATACGAGCAACGCGGATGTTCGACGGCGAGCGTTTCGCCGACGGCGGTGTGACGCTTCTGATCGATGACGACGGCCGGATTGCGGAGGTCGAGCAGGGTTTGCCCGATCTTCCCGAGAACTTCCCGGTGATCGACCATCCGGGTGCCACCGTCCTGCCCGGACTGATCGACACCCATGTCCATCTGGTGACTGATAGCCAAGTGGGTGCGCTGGATCGCGTCGCTGGCTACAGCGATGCCGAACTGGACGCTGTCATCACCGATGGGCTGCGCCGCCAGCTCGCCGCGGGTGTCACCACCGTGCGTGACCTCGGAGACCGCCGATTCAATGTTGTCGACCGGCGGGACCGCCAGCGCGCAGGACGGCTTAGCGAACCTGAACCGACCATCCTGGCCTCAGGGCCGCCCGTGACCAGCACCGGCGGCCATTGCCACTACATGGGGGGCGAGGTTTCCGGGGCGGACGGCATCGCCGCCGCTATCGACGAGCGGGTGCAGCGGGGCGTCGACATCGTCAAGGTAATGGCCAGCGGCGGGATGGGCACGCTCGGAACGGACATCTTGGGCACCCAATTCTCGACGAGGGAGATGCGGCTCCTGGTGGAGCGCGCGCACGCGGCCGGCCTGCCGGTGACCGCGCACGCGCACTCGCTGCCGGCCGTCAAGCAGGCGGTTGAGGTCGGCGTCGACGGTATCGAGCATTGCAGCTGTTTGACGCCGACCGGCCCGACGGTCAGCGACGAGTTGTTGGACAGCCTCGTCGCCGGCGGGATCATCGTCGGGGGCGCATTGGGGTCACCGCCCGCGGCCGCGCTGGACAACGCACCGGCGCAGATTCGCGCCATGATGGCGCAACGCGGAATCACCTCCGAGTCGGTGAGATCACTGGTGCTTGAGTTCCGCGGCCGAATGTACCGCCGGGGGGTTCGTTTCGTCGCCGGCGCGGATCCGGCATCTCGTCGGAAGTGGCACACGGGCTGATGCATCGGGCCGTGTCGTTCTACGTCGAGGCCGGCGCGTCCACTGCGGACGCGCTCGCGGCGGCGACCTCCGTCTCCGCTGAAGCGTGTGGCCTCGGCGAGCGAAAGGGTCTGCTGCGTAGGGGGTATGACGCCGACATTATCGTGGTCAATGGCGATCTGCGACCCGATGTCGCCGCACTTTCCGATGTTCGTTCGGTCGTTCTCGGCGGCACCGTCATTCGCTGACGATCACGGAAGTTGACAAACCCGGGCATGAGGACTTGTCCCGCGCTGGTTACTGTGCCACCGATACCTGAGTCGCAGCTGCGGTCGGCATCACTGACCCACTATTCGCGGACACCTCTGCCAACTGCGGGGCACCGGTCAAGCTGTTCCCACAGGAGGATCCGCTGGGACTGCTCACGATCGTGGAAAGTCGGGCCGATGGCGTTCCGTTTGCCGTCCCTTTTCGGGCTCGTCGGTTTCTGGGACCTCGCCGCATTGAGCGAGTCAGGTGTTAGGCACTGTCGCCAAAGTCGAATTCGAGTGTTTCTTCCTCGCCAACGAGCGAGGCATCCACGCCCGGGTCAGTCCGGATAGCCCTGCCCATCGGTGGCGATCCATGTCGTGACGCAGGCTTCGTTTCCGTCCGGATCGGAAAGGACCCACGACGACGGTGCTGGCTCGTCACTGACCAACCGGCCCCCACCGACTCCGTTTGTCGTCGAGCATCTGGGTCAATTTGTCGGAAAGTCGGGCCTGCAGCGTCAGCTCGGGGAGCCGGGTTGCCGGCTACGATGACGGCGAGTATCTGTTGGAGGTCAGGTGATGTCATCGAGTGGGTTTCCCGGCACGGCGATGATATCGGCGTCCTTGCCGGCCTCGATGGTGCCTTTCCTGTCCCCGAGGCCGCAGACTTCGGCGGCCACGGAGGTGTTCGCCCTCAATGCCTCGGCGTTGCCCATGCCGATGGCGGGCAGGAAACCGCTCACCGCGTAACGCAGCACATCGTGTGGCTTGTTCGGTCCGACACCGGCGTCGGTGCCGCAGACGATTCGTGCACCCGCCCGGTATAGCGCCGCGTGGTTGGGCCTGATGGCAGCCATCCTCTTGGCGATCGCGGGAAGGGGCGGTCCGGCACCGGGAATGCTGCCCGCGGTGACGGAAACCACCATCTGCCGTCGACCCAGTTCGGCGATGACCGCCGGATCCGCGTCGACACCATCCGCGGTGAAGAAGGTGCAGTGCTCAATGGTGTCGACCCCGGCGGTCATGGCGTCGGCGATGCCTTGCCCGCCGTGTGCGTGCGCTGCGATCGGGAGCCCCAGGGAGTGGGCGCTCCGCACCGCGGCGACCAGTTCGGCGGCCGTGTATTGAGATTCGTGCGGGCCCAGCGACGGCGTCATGTTCCCGCCGGTGACCATGATCTTGATCTGGTCGACGCCGCGGGCGGCGCGCTCCCGCACCGCCTCCCGGATACCCTCCTCCCCGTCGGCTTCGCCGCCAAGGAACCAGCAATGCCCACCGGTGATGGTGAGCGGAGGCCCCGCCGCAAGGATTGTCGGGCCGACCTCCGCCCCGCTACGGAACCAGTCCCGCAACGTCAAGGACACGTAATTCCGGTCGCCAAGATCGCGGATCGTGGTCACTCCGCCTGCGAGCGCCCGCATTGCGGCAGCACGCATCCGCAGAGCAGGGTGGCGTCATCGACATCGGCCAGGTGGGTCACCGGATCAGCTGAGGCGTCGAAGGCCAGGTGCTGATGGATATCGATCAACCCGGGCAACACCGTGACATCACCCAAATCAAGCAGTTCAGGGCTGTCAATGGGCGACGCCGGACGCCGGATCACGGCCACGATCCGGCCGTCCTCGACCGTAATCAGCGGATCATGCACGATCGAGTCCCCGCGACCATCGAACAGTCGCGCCGCTGTCATCAGCATGTCGATCCTCCTCGCAGCCCAACGGAAATGGCCACGCCGATCGATGAATCGTATCTACCTCGCACAGCCGAGCTCCGCTACATTTCGGTCAAAGTGGGCCTGTCGTCGCCGCTGGATCTGGCCTTGCGCCTCGGCGGGGGTGCGGGTCAAGTCCGTCCCACAGGACGATCCCCTGCGAAACAGCAAACGGTCAAGGCTGCGACGTCCCAAGAAGAGGCGCGTCCGATGTCCTGTTCGGCGTTCGCTCACCGCGACGACCGGCATCGACGTCAGATTGCGATAATTTGGCAACGGGCGTGCCGCTCTTCTGCCAGACGCCCTACGTGGACGGATCGGTTTCGGTACCCCGAATATTGCCCGGTTATCGGCGGTAACCATCGTGTCTGTGCAGGTCAGCAGGCTCGTCCTGGCCTGGACTGAACGAAGGACATCCTTCGAGCCTGGTTGCCGGATCCGCGGTCGTCGGGCTGCGCGTGGGCATCAACCCGCCGGTCC
>JBBQGJ010000455.1:0-5525 GCA_038322925.1 Mycobacteriales bacterium | reverse complement strand
CGAAGGGATCCGGGGCGCATCCAACGGACGGCGCTGCGCCCCGCCGGGGGAGACGTTATCGGGGGCACCATCGTTGCCGTGGCTGATCTCGCGCGGATCGGCACGGCACCGGGACTTTCGGCCCTGTGATCGCGCGGGGTTCGAATGGATTCTGTCGGGCATGACAACCGCGGATACGCCAGGCGATCTGGAACTCGGGGACGCCGTTGCAGCGGAGCCGGCGTGGACGCCGAGTGTGAACGCGGCCGACACCGGGGTCGCTGTGGTCGATGGTGCGGTGACGCTGATCCTGCCGGAATCGGCGACCGGGCCACCGTCCCGGGCACCTGCCGCTGCCCGCCCGAATGTCACCATCTGCGTTGAGTCCGTCTGTGCTGCATTCAGGCGACCCGACGGGGTAAGCCGGAGCGGTGATTGGGTACCGAGAAACCAGGACGCGGTGCGGGCCGCCGGCCCGTTCCACGGAACTAACGCGGACGGCTACCTCATCCTGGCGTCGGCGCCGTCGTTCATCGCCGAGACCGTGTGCGTCGAGCACCCGACGGCGCCCCCGAACGACGGCCTGAACCGGGTCCGCTTCCCGGCGCCGGCCCCCGTTGCTGGCCACCCTCGCGGCACGGTCTCGCCGCACAACGCCGAGCAACGACCGGGCGGCGTCCAAGCCGTGTTCGGTCTCGTCTGCGAGGTCCCGTTGTCGGGTCGGCGAGCCCATGTCGGTCAGCTCGCGGTGCTCTCCCGATGACCACGAAACCCACCACCCGGCACGTTCCGATCGGCAACCAGCAACTCCGGGTCGACGTCCGGGCCGGCGACGGCACCCGTACACCGCTGCTGATGTGCTGCGGCATCGGAGCCAGCTTCGAGTTGCTGCAGTCACTCGTTGATGCCCTCGATCCCGGCATCGACATCATCCGGTTCGACGTGCCCGGCGTCGGCGGCTCCCCGGTCGGCGTGCTGCCCCACGGTTTCCCGCAGCTGGCCCGGATGCTTGATCGGATGCTCGACGAGCTGGGTTACGACCAGGTCGACGTACTCGGCTTCTCGTGGGGCGGTGAGCTCGCGCAACAATTCGCCGTCCAACATGGCAGCCGCTGCCGCCGGCTGGTCTTGATCAGCACCAGCACCGGGGTGTTGTCCATGCCGGGCGCGCCCGGGATGCTCGCGAAAATGGCGACACCACACAGTTCCCACGGCTACGCCGCGGCGATGGCGGGCTCCGTGCACGGCGGCAGTTCCGTTATCCGCACCGACGACGTCCGGCGACTGTTCCGGGACACCCGGGTCGCCGTCTCGGGCCGCGGCTATTTGTACCAACTCGCGGCTGCCGCCAGCTGGAGCAGCCTGCCGTTCCTGCGGCTTATTCGGCAACCCGTTCTGGTCATGGGCGGCGACGATGACCCGATCGTCCCGGTCACGAATGCACGGATCCTGGCCGCGCTGATCCCGAATGCCACCCTGCACGTCTTCGCCGGCGGGCATGTCGAGCCACTCACCGCGGCCACCGAGTTCGGGCCGCGGATCTCCCAATTCCTGACCCGCGAGCGACCTTGACCGATGACCAGAGTTCTTTCCGCCTCCCGTCACTGCGGGGTTGAGTCGCCCGAGTAGATCTGGTCGGCGCTGGCCGAACGCGGCAGCACGCCGGATGTCGGTGACTCGTCGGTGTTCCGGTCGGCGTACTCCCGACTTTCGGGTGCCCGCGCGGTTAGCACGCCGGCCGACAGATTGCAGGGTCATCTCCCGAACCTTCGACCGCCGCAGAGTCGGACCCGGCAGCGCCTCGGACGCCCGCAGCGCGGCCGATGAACACCACAGACCCGACCACGGCCCGAAAAAAACCAGCCCAGGCCGGGCGAACCGGGCGGCGACATGCATCGCAGTCCGGTTCGCCGACGGGTTGGTCCGACACGTGGATCGGCGAACGGCTGACCCGGTTCGACGGTGAAACGTCACCTCACCCGGATCGGCCGCACGCTTGGGCACGGGCGACCGAGCCGGCATGGTCGCCATCGCGATGCGCGCGGGCATCCGCGGCTGACCCGGGCACCGGTTCGAACGACCCAGCACGAACACCCACGGACATCCCCCGCTGTGGACACGCCGGCCCCGTCGTCACGGCGTTGCCGGGGCGTAGTGGCCGGAGGCCAGGTATCCGGCGCCGAAAGCGTGTTCGTGGACCTGCAGGTCGGGGACGAACTCGGCCAGCAGTCGCCACGGCTTGTCGAAGCCGGTGAAATCGGCGACGAACGGTGCGTGCAGGGCGCGGACCCACCCCCGCATGTGCCGCAGCCACGGTCCCGGCAATTTCCCGCCGCCCGCGGCCACCGCCGCGCCGGGACGCAGATGACCGAAAACGCGGCCCAGCGCGGCTCGGGACTGCAGCACGTCGTGCACCGCGCAGAACAGGGCAGCGTCCGCGGGGCCGTGGATCGGCGCCTGCTCGGCCGGGGCGGCGACGAGCCGGACGTTGTCCCAGCCGTGCGCGGTGACCCGGTCGGCGGCGACCTGGAGCATCTGCTCGGAGGCGTCGATGCCCACGATCGTCCCGGAGGGGCCGACCTTGTCGTGCAGCAACGGCAGGCACAGCCCGGTACCGCAGCCGACGTCCAGGACGGTGTCCCCGGGTCGGGCCGGCAGCCGTTCGACCAGTCGTTCACGCCAAGGTTGGAAGGACTCGGTCCGCCGGTCGTAATGTCCGGCCTGGCTGCGGTAGGCCTCGGACGCCGCGGGTTGGACTCGCGCGCCGTCGAGGGCCGGTGAGGGGTCGGAGGGCTCTCGGTCCGGCTCCGTCGCTGCGGGGCCTGGTGCGGGCGTTATCGCCATTGGTGGTCCTTCTCGGGGTCGATGTACGCGAGGACGGGTGGGCGGAGCGTTGCATCGCGGGCAGAATGTGATGTTCGGTGAGCCACCATGAGCACGGCGGCAGGTGTCGGGGTGCGGGCACTGCGGCAAGGCGTCGCAATCGTCGAACAACGACTGTCTTGGGCAGGTCAGGTCCACCGCGGACGGTGCCTGATCGGGGAGGAACACCTACTCAGTCGACCAGGGTGGGGGTTGCCAAGCTGTGAAGCTGGTCGAGCCGGACCTCGCTGTCCCTTGCGCTCGGAAAGCCGGCCGGACCATCCCCGGTCGACCGTCGCCGCGAAACCCCCTTCCTTGTCGCCGCCGGGTTCACGGGATCAGGAACACTGTGCATCCCCCCGCTGACAGTGGGCGACCCTACCCTGAGAACGGGTCGAGCTGAACCGCGACACTTCGGTAGCCCTCCCACTCGCGCGACGATGCGCACCCCCCCAGCGGACGTGGTTCCCGCCGCATCACCAGGCCACGAGCCCGTGGCCGGCGCCCACGTTCCCTCTCGGTTTCCTGCCGGACTCGGGCACCTCCCACACCCAAGCCGACCAGGGCCAACACCAGGGGGGCTCCGGATGTCGCCGACCTGTCCCCGTTCCGAAGTCTTGTGCGACATCGCGGTGTGCGGCGGACCGGCTGCTCTCGGTCGGCGGGGGAGGTGATGCCGGACCTGCTCGACCCGGGCAGCTTTCTGCCGTCGGTGCGGCCGACCCGGATCTTCCGGCGGGCCAGCCGGTCCGGGGTGGTCACCAACGCGCACCGGATAAAACCCCGGCGAGTACCCGCAGCTGCGCGGTCTTGCGGACTTCTTCCTGTTCCACGCCGACGACGCCGACGCCACCGCCGGGCTGACCGTGGACGTGACCCCGCCGCGACATCCAGGTGGTGACCCCGATGCACCGCGGACCGGCCGGCGCCGCCGCGCTGAGCACCGCGCTGCAGGACGCCATCACCCCCACCCGCGCCGACCTGCCCGAGCGCAAGAAACTCGTCATCCGCGTCGAATCCACCAAAGCCATCGGCCAGGCCGTCCGGGTACCGGCGCCGGCCGGCGTCACACGACCCTGACCACCGTCTCGCGGAGCGCTCCACCGCAGAAGGGCGCGCAACCGTCGGACCAGTGCACTTCGCGCAGAATCCGTCCGACGGGACAAGCCCAGACTCAACCGCCGCGGTCGCCGACAGAGGTCATCAGCGGATCCGTCCACGGCGTGGGCGGTGACCTGGTCGGCGAAGGCGATGCCGATGCCGGTCAGGTCGGTCGCGCGAACATCTTGAGCCTGTAGCCGCCGGTGCACCCGGAACGACCAGGAAAACGTGGCACCATCCCAACGCCATTACGGACGGCCTGGCCGATCTCATGGTCCACCAGGTCCGTTGGCACGGCGACGAGGTGCTTGACCACGAGGGTGCGAACTGCACCCTGCCGTCGGGTTTGAGGACCGAGAGACGCGAGCAACAAGCAGTGACCCGCAAGGCAAAGTGAGTCCCTGCGTCCCGATGGTCGACGAATGTGCTCCCGCCGACGGATCGCTCACTACACAATGTGGCTCGTGGAGCAGCGGCTTGGCCTGGCCAATCTCGAGGACGGGACGGCGGTACGGTTCGCCGTCGTCGGTACGGGTCCGATCGCGATTTATGTGCCGGGGTGGGTGTCCCATCTGGAGCTCGGGTGGGCGCTGCCGGCCGAGCGCGAGTTCTATGAGGGGCTGGCGGCAGGTCGCACGCTCGTGCGATACGACCGACCGGGGTGCGGGCTGTCCGGTACGACCGACCGTGCCGACCTCGTCGAACTCGAACTGGAGGTTCTGAAGCTGGTCGCGGCCGCGGTCAGTGCGGACCGCTTCGACCTGATCGGCGCCTCCTTCGGTGCGCCGCTCGCGGTGCGATGGGCCGCTCGTCACCCGGAGTCCATCTCGCGCCTGATCCTCTACGGCGGGTGGGTTGACGGCGACGCGGTGGCCGCACCCGCCGTTCGTGAGCACGTGCTCGGCCTGGTCGATCAGCACTGGGGATTCGCGTCGGACGTGCTGACAGAGATCTTCGCCCCCGACGCGGACGCCGGGTTCCGCGCCGTGTTCTCGCGTTACCAGCGGGAGTCGACATCCGCGGCATTCGCGCGTCGGCTGTTGGCAGCGTGTTACGACATCGACGTCGCCGATGAACCTCGGCCGGATCACGGCGCCAACCACCGTCATCCACCGCAAGGACGACCGTGCGGTGCCGATCGCCGAGGGTGAGCGGTTGGCCAGTGGCATCGACGGCGCGAAGCTGACGGTGCTGGCCGGTCGGACACACGTCCCTTTCATCGGCGACGCGTATTCCGTGCTGAACGCGATGCGCCGCGGTCTGGGACTGCCCCCACTCGACCGCGGACACCACCCACGGTGACGCCGCGCCAGCTCCAGGTGTCAGCACTGGTTGCACAGGGCTGGTCGAATCGGCAGATCGCCGACGAACTGGTCATCACCGAGCGCTCCGCAGAGTCCCACGTCGAACGAATCCGGGCGCGGCTGGGCTTCCGATCCGTGACGGGGTCCTGCCACAACAGCGACTCTTGCGGAACCTCCGGTCCGAGGTACCGGGCGATCGGGCCCATGTCGCGGTGCGTCAGTTTGAACCACGCCCGCGCGAAGGCGTCCGCCAACTCGTCCGGGTGCTCCAGGAAGCGC
>JBBQGJ010000454.1:0-5567 GCA_038322925.1 Mycobacteriales bacterium | reverse complement strand
TGGGACGGCGCGGTCCGCGGCCTGCTGGTCGTCGCCGACACCGTGAAACCCACCAGCGCCCAAGCGATCTCCGAACTCCGCGGGCTGGGCCTGCGGCCCGTGCTGCTCACCGGGGACAACGCGGCCGCCGCAGCGGCCATCGCCGCCGAGGTCGGCATCGCGCCGCAGGACGTGATCGCCGAGGTGCTGCCGGCCGACAAGGTCGCCACGGTCGCCGAACTGCAGGGCCAGGGCCGGGTCGTGGCGATGGTCGGCGACGGCGTGAACGACGCCGCCGCGCTGGCCCAGGCGGACCTGGGCATCGCGATGGGCACCGGCACCGACGTTGCCATC
This sequence comes from Mycobacteriales bacterium, assembly GCA_038322925.1. Lineage (GTDB taxonomy): Bacteria > Actinomycetota > Actinomycetes > Mycobacteriales > Nakamurellaceae > Nakamurella. The sequence continues at coordinate 5,234 of JBBQGJ010000454.1, read as the reverse complement.
GAGGCGTCCGACCTGACCCTGGTGCGGGGCGATCTGCGCGCCGCGGTGGACGCGATCCGGCTGTCCCGCAGCACGCTGCGGACCATCAAGGGCAACCTGTTCTGGGCGTTCGCCTACAACGTGGCCGCGTTGCCGCTGGCCATGGCCGGCCTGTTGAACCCGCTGATCGCCGGCGCGGCGATGGCGTTCTCGTCGGTGTTCGTGGTGTCCAACAGCCTGCGGCTGCGGCGCTTCCGCGCAGTGTCGGTGCAACCCTCCCGCGGCCCGGTCAGCAAACCCGGCCGGACAGCCACCCCCGCGCCGGCCGGCACCACCGCCGCCTGAAACAGATCCGCCAACCACACCCCGGGGATCGGCGTCAACTCCTCTGCACCTCGGAAGGGAACGATCATGAGCAGCACCGTCAGGACCGCGGTGATCGAGGTCTCCGGTGTGCACTGGGCCTCCTCCAAGGCCGTCACCGAGGCGGTGCTGTCCCGCCGCCCGGGGGTGCTGGCCGTGGACGCAAACCCCGTGTCGCAGACCGCGACCGTCGTCTACGACCCGGACCGGACGTCGGTGACCGCACTGGCCGGCTGGGTGCGGGACTGCGGGTACCACTGCGCCGGGCAGTCGGTCCCCGACCACGTGTGCGACCCGATGGCCGAACCCACCGATCACTCCCACGACGGCCACCCCGCGCAGGTCCGTACCCGGCCGCACGAGGCAGCGCACCCGGGCCCCACCGCCGAGCACGGAGCCGGGCACGGCGCCGCCGCGCCGCGGACCGCCCAGGACGTGATGGGACACGGCGGGCACCACGGCGGGATATCGATGGACGCCATGGTCGCCGACATGCGGAACAGGTTCGTCGTGGCGGCGGTGCTCTCGGTGCCGGTGCTGCTGTTCTCCCCGATCGGCCGCGAGGTGTTCGGGTTCACCGTCCCCGCGCCGTTCGGGCTCCGCGACGACGTGTTCTCGCTGCTGCTGTCGCTGCCGGTGATCTTCTACTCGGCCTGGATCTTCTTCGACGGCGCCTACCGGGCGCTGAAAGCTCGGACGCTGGACATGATGGTGCTGGTCGCCGTCGGTGTCGGCGCGGGCTGGCTGTACAGCGTCGGTGTCACCCTGGCCGGCCTGTTCACCGGCACCAGTGGCGACGTGTTCTACGAGGCGGCCACGGTGCTGACGGCGTTCGTGTTGCTCGGGCATTGGTTCGAGATGCGCGCCCGCGGCGGCGCGAACGACGCGATCCGTGCCCACCAACGCCACAATCTGCGCCAGCGCGGTGTCCGCGCCCACCTTGGTGGCCCGCACCCGCCTGCTGGAGCTCGCGCCCCCGACGGCGGTGGTGCTCCGCGACGGGCGGGAGGTCGAGGTTCCGACAGCAGAGGTCCAGGTCGGTGATTTGCTGCTCATCCGGCCGGGGTCGAAGATCCCGGTCGACGGGGTGGTGGAGGGCGGCGATTCCGAGGTCGACGAGTCGATGGTCACCGGCGAGAGCCTGCCGGTGGTCAAGAGCCCCGGGTCGGAGGTGATCGGGGCGTCGGTGAATGTCTCCGGCGCGCTGGCTGGCGTCCGGCGCCGGGGTGCAGACCGCGTTGCTGTTCGCGATCACCGTGGTGGTGATCACCTGCCCGGACGCGTTGGGGCTGGCGACGCCGACGGCGATCATGGTCGGGACCGGGCTCGGCGCGAAACGCGGGGTGCTGTTCAAGAACGCCACCGCGTTGGAGACCGCGGCCCGGATCGACACCGTGGTGATGGACAAGACCGGCACCCTGACCAAGGGGGAACCCGAGGTCACCGACGTGATCGTCGACGACTCGAGCGGGTTCGGCGAGCAGGAAATGTTGGCGTTGACCGCCGCGGTGGAACGCGAGTCGGAGCATCCGCTGGCCGGGGCCGTGGTCCGGTACGCGCAGGACCACGGCGCGGACCGGTTGTCCGCCGACGATTTCCGGAACGTCGCCGGGCACGGCGCCACTGCCGCGGTGGACGGGCATCGGGTCGTCGTGGGCAACCGGAAGCTGATGGCCGACGAACAGGTCGACCTCGGTGCGCTCCTGGCACGGCGGGACGAGTTGGCCGAGACCGGCCGGACCGCGGTGTTCGTCGCAATTGACGGCCGCGCGGCGGCGGTGATCGCGATGGCCGACGCGCCCAGGGACACCGCCGCCGCGGCAGTGGCGGCGCTGCACGAGACCGGGGTGCGGGTGGTCATGCTGACCGGTGACAACGAGGCCACCGCCCGGCGGATCGCCGACCAGCTGGGCATCGACGAGGTGATCGCCGAGGTGCTGCCCGGCGACAAGGCGGCGCAGGTCGCCGCGCTGCAACAGGCGGGCCGCCGGGTGGCGATGGTAGGGGACGGGGTGAACGACGCCCCCGCGCTGGCGCAGGCCGACGTGGGCATCGCGATCGGCGCGGGCACCGATGTGGCGATCGAGACCGCGGACATCGTGCTGATGCGCTCTGACCCGCTGGACGTGCCGGTGGCGTTGCGGATCGGCCGGGGCACGCTGCGCAAGATGCGGCAGAACCTGGGCTGGGCGATCGGCTACAACGCGATCGCGCTGCCCATCGCCGCCGGGGTGTTCGAGCCCGCGTTCGGGTTGGTGCTGCGACCGGAGATCGCGGCGCTGACCATGTCCGGGTCCAGCCTGATCGTCGCGGTGAACGCGTTGCTGCTCAAACGCCTCGCCCTGCCCGCCGCAGCGCCCGCGGCGGGGGCGGCGCCGGTCCGCGCCGAGGAATCCGCACCGTCACCGGTGTAGCCACCGACGGCGCCGCGCATAGCGGCCGCGGGTCAGTCCAGCGCTGCGAGCAGGTCCACCCGGCTGCGGTGGACGGGACGGCGGCCACTGGCCTCAATGGGCCCGCTGCGAGTGTGCCCAACTGGTCCTGATGAGCTGGCGGTATCGAGCGCGAGATCGGTTTGATGATCAAGCTCGTGCTGCTGCCCCCTGCAGCCGGGCGTGCCCGCGATCCTGGAGGCGCACCCACCCGCGTGCGGTCCGAGTCCGAATTCGCCATGCCGGCGAGCACCCCCGCCACCGCCACGACGCCGGGCCAGCTAGTACAAGGCAGCGGATCACGTGACGGCCGACCAGCGCGTCGCCTACGACCGCGTTCATCAGGAACGGGTTGTCGCTTTGCCCTGCGGGGTGACCCGCAGCCCGTGAGTGTGCAGGTTTGGTCCGGGGACGCCGCCGTTGAAGCGCAGCGTGGTGGCCTGCCGACCGGCGATCGGGCCCCGCCCCACGGTTGCTTCCAGGGTGAATGTTCATGGAGCCCGACGCGCTGGCGAGAATGGTTGGTTGGGTGAGGGTTTCGCCAGCTATCGGGGTGTAGTGGGTGGTACCGGCCCAAGCCAGGCCGGTGCCACCGACGACGATCCCGGCCACGCCCAGGCCGCTGAGTTGCAGCGCCCGCCGCCGGGTCAGCGGCCGCGTATGTTCACAGTCCCAGAGTGTGTAGCCGCTCGGTGTATTCCTCGGTGTTCAGTTCACCGCGGGCGTACCGCTCGTCCAGCACCTGCTTGGTCCGCGCCCGCCCGACGGTGTCGCCCGCCCCGGTGTCCGGGGTGGTGGCTCCCCGGTTGGGATGGTTGGTGACGGTGACGACCGCCCACACCGCGAGCCCGATGAGCACCAGCACGCCCAGGATCATCAGGCCGCCGAACACCCACATCCACACGCCGCCGTCGTTGTAGCCGTAGGAGCCCATCATCACGGTGCCTCAGTTCTCTTGCCGGGTCTGTCACTGCCGGTCCGTGTAGTGCGGCCCTGCACTTTGATCGTGCGCCGGGGAGCGAGTCGGGTGTCAGGGTCGAAAGGCCTTGCCGCCGGGGCGACGGACGGGCCCTGCCGCGGTGAGCGGATCGTGGCGGTCACGATGCCGGCGAGCACCACGACGACGGCCGCCGCCATGATGATCCGGCGTCGCTGGGTGCGGCGGTGGTCGGCCTCGCGACCGGCGTCGAGCACCGCGCTGCGTTGTGCTTGTTTGCGCTGGATCTGGTCGCGGCGGGCTGCGGACTTGGTGGTCATCACGGCATCCCGTGGGTGGTGGAGTCGGTGTGCGGGTGGCAGGGCGGTCCCCGGCCGGATGTTCGCCGGACGCGCCTGAGCCGGGTTCGATAGCGGGTTCTGGGGCGGCGGAAGGGTCAGCGGCCGGTGTGCGCCGCCGGCCGTGCAGGGTGGCGACGACGAACACGGCGGCGACCGCGAGGACCGCAAGGCCGAGGATCGCTTCGGGGACGGGTTGTGGTCCATGTCTGATTGCGGGCGAACACGGTGGTGAGGAAGTCGCCGATGGCGACCTGGAAGCCGGCTGGTCATGGTGCCGGTGTTGGCGAGGTAGGGGACGAACCCGCCTATGACGGCGAACCCGATCGCGACGGCGATGTTGATGGTGTTGGTGACAAGTGTCCGTCCGGCGATGCGGATGCGAACCGTCTTGGCCTGCATCCAGCGGCGTTCCCCTAGGTGGCTGGTGTCGAACGACCGAATTTGGAGGCCACGCGCAAACCCGACAAATCGCGTGGCGCGGAGATGGCCACACGAGCCTCAGAACCGATCGGTGGACCAAATCAGGTCGGCGCGAGACCGCAGTCTTGCACCGTCCGATGAGCGCGCCGCGAAAGACACCGCCCACCTAGACCATATGGGGAGGGCCGGCGTCTCGCTCGTAAATTGACGTGGGTCGCCACCGCGATTGGGCGCGGTGGCCAGAACACAGTTACGGGAGACGCCGGTGAAGCAGAATCGTACTTGCGTGGGGTTGGACGTTCATGCCCGTTCGGTGTGGGCATGCACGGTGGACGATGATTCCGGTGAGATGCGGACGGCGCGGATCTCGCCGAAGACGGCGGAGATCGTGAAGTGGGCGAAGGCGCTGCCGGGTGTGGTGGAGGTGGCGTACGAGGCCGGTCCGACCGGGTTCGGCTTGGCGCGGGCGTTGATCGCGGCCGGGGTGACGTGTCAGGTGTTGGCGCCGTCGAAGATGGAACGCCCGTCGGGTGATCGGGTCAAGACCGACCTGTTAACCGAACTACCGGACCTGATTCCTCAGGGGTCCCCGCCGTTGCCGGTAGGGGTGGCTAGGTTGCATGGTCATGGTCAACAACGGGGATGCGCCGCGGGAGTTGTCGCGGTTGGTGGTGCCGCAGCGCGGGTCGCTTGAGGCGACGGGGGACCTGTTCGCGCCGTTCCGGCTGGTCGACGGCGACGGCGTGGTGGTCGGTGCCGCTG
>JBBQGJ010000453.1:0-5569 GCA_038322925.1 Mycobacteriales bacterium | reverse complement strand
TTTCCCCTTGATCTGGTCCCGGGCTTTGGCCGGACGCAGGTAGCGGTCGATCGTCGCGCTGCTCATCGCCAACAGCTCGGCACACACCTCGGGGCTGTAGCGGTCCTGGCCGGCCACCAGCTCACGGTGGCGTTCCAGAGCAGCCAGCTGAACGGCCATTGACGCCGCCCGATCCCGCCCACACTGCCCACCCGAAGCCGCCCAGACCTTCTGCAGCACCTTCAACGCGTCGTAGGAATACTTCGGATTACGCTGCTGGCGAGTCTGTTTGGCGACCTGCCGACCCGCTCCTGGCGGCCGGGCCGCAGCCCTCAACCGGCGCCGGGCATTATCACGCGACCAGCCGGTGACCGCCACCACCTGATCCAGAATCTGACCCTTGTCCGCCTTCGAGGCCTTCACATACGCCTTGGCGAACTTCGCGGTGATCTCGACACGAGACGACATCGACAGCCCACTTCCCATGCCTGACGAGGATCACCGTTTCGCGGGCATCCTTACGTGATGCATCGAGGGCGTTTCGCGGGCACTTTTCGTGATGCTTGCCGGGTCGTTGACGCGACGCGGCCCGGGCTCCTACGCTTACCCTCATCAGCTAGGGGGCGTCATGAGTCTCGGGTCCGCTGGGTCCACGGCCGGAACGCAGGTCTTGGTCGTCATCGGTGTTTCAGGCTGCGGAAAGACCACGGTTGCCGCGCTGTTGTCCGGTCGGTGCGGCTGGTCTTTCGAAGAAGGCGACGCGCTGCATCCACAGTCAAACGTTGACAAAATGCAGGCTGGTGACCCCCTGACCGACGAGGACCGCTGGCCGTGGTTGGAGAAAGTGGCGAGCTGGATCGAGGGGCAACTCGATGCCGGCAGAAGCGGGATCATCACCTGCTCCGCCCTCAAGCGTTCCTACCGGGACATGCTCAACCGCCGGGGCTCCGGTGTCGTCTTCGTCTACCTCGCAGGCGACAAGGAGTTGATCGCCGCCCGGCTGGCGGTCCGCCGCGGACACTTCATGCCGCCGAGTCTGCTAGAGAGTCAGTTCGAAACCCTAGAAGAGCCGCAAGCCGATGAACCGGCCGTCCGTGTGGATATCGGTCCTTCGCCCCAAGAGGTAGTCCAGAATATCGTCGATGTGCTGAACCTGAACTGCTGAATCGGGCAGGAGGAGAGTCATGATCACGTTCACTGCCGGTGTCACGATCTCCGCTACCTCAGATGTCGATCAGATGCATCAACCGTGGATGGCTCACGACACCCAGGTCCTGATCGTCGCCGGTCTTGGCATCGCGCTCGTCGTCGTCCTCATCGTCTGGGCCAAGATGCACGCCTTCCTGGCCTTGACCATCAGCTCTCTGCTGGTCGGCATCTTCTCCGGCATAGCCCTTACCGACGTCACCAAGTCATTCGAGGTCGGGGTCGGTGGTGTGCTCGGATATGTAGGCGTGCTGATTGCCCTCGGAGCCATGTTGGGCAAGTTGCTGGGCGACTCGGGCGGTGCCGACAAGATTGTCGCCACCTTGTTGCGGGGGCGTCCGGTCACGCTGCCGTGGAAGATGGCACTGATCGCCGGCATCATCGGGATCCCGATGTTCTTCGAAGTCGGCCTGGTGCTGCTGATCCCGGTCGTCATGCTGGCGGTTCACCGCTCCAAGAGGCCGGCGATGCTGCTGGGAATCCCCGCCCTGGCCGGCCTGTCCGTGCTGCACGGGTTCATCCCGCCCCACCCCGGGCCGGTAGCGGCGGTCGGGATTCTGAACGCCGATATTGGCATCGTCCTGGCGTTCGGTCTGCTGATCGCCATTCCGACCGTAGCCGTGTGTGGACCCTTGTTCAGCCGCCTGGCTGCCCGCTGGGTCCCCATCGGTGCCGCGGGCGCCGGACTGGCATTCGTTGAGGACGCAGCCGAAGGGACCGCGCCGACGGCCGGCCCCGGACCAGGGGCACCGCAACCAGGGGCACCGCAACAAGGGACACCACAACAAGGGGCACAAGATCCGGAGGCGAAGCGCACTCCGTCCTTCGGATGGACGCTGACCACGGTGCTGTCCCCCGTCGTACTGATGCTGCTGCACGCGGCGGCGACTCTCTGGGTGGATCCGAAAACTGCTCTCTTCAAGGTGCTGAGCTTCATCGGTGATCCCGTCGTCGCGCTGCTGATTGCCGTTCTTCTGGCCATGGTCACCTTCGGGACAGCGGTGGGCTTCTCGCGATCAACCCTGGGCAAGAAGATCGGTGCCAGCCTGCTGCCCATCGTTGGCGTCCTCCTGATTGTTGGCGCTGGGGGAGGCTTCAAGCAGATTCTGGTCGACGGCGGCACCGCCCTCGCCATCGGCAAGATCGCGGTGGCGCTCAGCTTGTCGGCGCTGCTGCTCGGCTGGATCGTCGCCGTGCTGATCCGTGTGTCCACCGGTTCCGCGACGGTGGCGACGGTGACGGCGGCGGGCATCGTGGCACCCATCGCTGCCGGCCTGCCATCAGCCCAGCTTGCTCTGGTTGTGCTCTCGGTCGGCGCCGGATCCCTGTTCTTCTCGCACGTGAACGACGCAGGCTTCTGGCTGGTCAAGGAGTACTTCGGAATGACCGTCTGGGAGACCATCAAGACCTGGTCCGTGATGGAGACACTGATCTCCGTCATGGGCCTGGCCCTGGCATTGCTGATCTCCGCCTTCGTTTAGCCTACGTTTAGCCTTCCCCTAAACGAAAACCCCTTGCCCCAACGAGACGAAACACCCACCGGCCCTGGAAAGCCCGCCACCGAGCGACACCGGCCGAACTGTCACATCCGGATGCAACAATCAGCCCCACGAGTCGGCCAGAACCGGCAACTCACCCATCGGCAAGGTCGCACGAAAAAGCGAGGCTAGGCACCTATGAGGCGACGATCGAGAACATCCTGCGCCAGCTCGAAGACCAGGACCGCGCCGATTTCTTCGAGACGCGATACTGGCTGCACCGCATCGAAATCGCGCTCGACCACCCCGACGACTTACATTGCGGAGTCGGCGAAGAATTCCGCACCCTGATGGGCGATGTCGAGATGGCGCAGCTGCATGCCCTCGGCGCTCGCGCCGCCCGGTACGTCAACATTCACGAAGCCTTCGGGTCGGTGTCGCTGGCGATCGACCCCGCACTGATCCGTGCGGTGTCGAGCATCGAGCTCCCCGTCGTGGAGGCTGCGGTTGCCGAGACAGCCGCGGCCGCGGCGGCGACTGTGAGCATGGCGGCGGCCGTGCAGTCCGACGACGACAGCTCACCCGAGTGGACGGAGTTCGTCGAGATCCTGCGGTCCGAGTATCTATCTGGAGTCAATCCGCAGGTGCGCGAGCCATTCCTCAACGCTGTCGGCGAATACGACGATCCAGCAGGGTTTCATCGCCGCTTCCGGGTCGTGGCAGGTCTCCTGAAGCGGCCCGACGTGGTGTCGCCATGTTGGCGTCGGCGCCCCGCCGGCAGCTCACTACGGAGTAGGGACGGAGCGGCTGGACCGGCGGTGGGCGCGGATCTCCTCACCCAGCTCGACGGCGTAGTGGAGTTGCGCCGTGCAGGCGGCTCAGGTCGCGTTTCGGTTACCAGCGCCCGGCGCCGCTGGTCCTACTCGCTGCGGACAGGGCTCTCTTGCGTTTCGTCAAGTGATTTGGCCCCACCGTCGTCATGAATTTTGGCCCCACCTGGTTTAGGTGCCGCGTTTGGTGCGAGTGGTCGTTCTGCTGGTGCGGAGTCGGTAGGACTTGGTGCCGGTCTCGATGATGTGGGCGTTGAAGGTGACGCGGTCGACGATGGCGGCGACCAGGCGCGGATCGGGAAACACGGTGCCCCACTCGCTGAAGGGGAGATTGGTGGCGATCGCGACCGAGGCTCTTTCTTCACGTTCGGTGATGATCTGAAACAGCAATTCCGCTCCGCGAGGGTCGATTTGGACGTATCCGAGCTCATCGAGGCAGAGCAGATCCAGGCGCCCGTAGCGAGCCACGACACGTGAGAGGACCCGCTCGTCGGCGGCTTCGACGAGTTCGTTGACCAGCTGCGCGGTGGTGACGTAGCGGACCCGGCGGCCTTGTTCGCAGGCCGCCAACCCCAGTCCGATGAGCAGGTGGGACTTGCCGGTCCCGGAGTCACCGAGGAGGACGATCGGCTCGCCAGCGTCCATGTAGTGCCCGGCGGCCAGGTGGCCCAGGGTGGCGGGTGCGATGCCGGGGACGGCATCGATGTTGAACTCCGCCAACCGTTTCAGCCTCGGGAACTTGGCATCGTTGACGCGCCGCGTGCGGCGCCGCTCGGTGCGGTCGTCGACCTCGGCGGCCAAGACTTCGGCGAGATAGCCCAAGTGGGTGTGGCGTTCCCGGTCGGCGATCTCGGCCAGACGGGTCGCTTCGGTGCGCACCGTCGGAAGGTGCAACTCACGGGCCGCGGCACCAATGGAGGCTTGGGCGGCGGCATCGACGGTCGTCGTCTTGCTGGCTGTGGTGGTCATGAGTCGCTTCCGGTGAGCAGGTCGTCGTAATCGGCCAGCGAGGGTGGTGGTCGGTCGTAGCGGGCCAGACTGGCGATCGCGGCCACGGGTGCGGGCGGGGCGCTGTGGCGGCGGGCGTCGATGAGGACCATCTCGGGATTCAAACATCCCGAGGCGACCGCCCGGTCCATCGCGGCGATGAGTGCGCCGGCGGCCATGGTGCGGTGAGCCAGCAGGATGGCGATCAGGGCGCGGGTTCCCTTGGTGTCGCCGCGGGCGGATCGGGCTGCATCCCAATAGCTTTGATGCGAGTGCGTGAACACCCCGCGGGCCTTGGCTTGGGCCAGTGCGGTCGCGCCGGGCAGCGCCCCGGGTTTGGTCTTGAGGACCTCGAGGTAGTGATCCAGACACAGAACCTCGACGTAGCGTCCGACTGCCCGTTCGTGGGAGGCCACCAGTCGGGGCCCGTCGTAGACCTCGACGGTGCGTGCGGCCAACCGCACGGGTAGTCGTCGCCCGGCGTAACGGGCCGGGACGGAGTAGAAGCATTGCCGCACAGACACTCTGGCCCGATTGTCGACCCGCGCGTTCAGTAGCCGGGCGCAGTCGAACGCCTCGGGCGGCAATCCCATCAGCTCCGTCGCCTCGGCGGCGAACGCCGCCCCGATCGTGATCGGGCGGCCAGTGATCACCCGGTCATCGTCGAGCAGGTCGGCGGCGGCGATCACCTCGTTGAGCTCTGCCAGGGAGGCGACCTTCGGGACGGGGACGAGGTGGCGCCGGCGGAAGCGGCCGATCTCGCCTTCCACGCCGCCCTTCTCGTGAGCTCCATCGATGCCGGGGCGGCAGAAGAACGAGTCGAACCCGTAGTGGCTGGGCAGCGCGGTGAACCGTTCGGACTCGGTGCGGTCGCGGCCCTTGAGGACCCTGATGACGGCGGGTTTGCGGTTGTCGTACCGGATTCGCCCCGGGACACCGCCGAAGTATTCGAAGGCCAGCACGTGGCCCTCCAGGAACGCTTCCTGGGCCTGGGTGGCGAACGCGACGTGAAACGCTTTGCCCGAGTGCGATAGTCGCATCACGAACATCCAGCACTTCACCACCAGCCCGGCGATCGTGGCGTAGAAC
>JBBQGJ010000452.1:0-5576 GCA_038322925.1 Mycobacteriales bacterium | reverse complement strand
GATCAAGGGGGTGCTGTGGGGGACCAGGTCGAGATGCGCGTGGCGGGATCTGCCGCCCGAGTACGGAAACTGGAAAACGGTGTACAACCGGCATCGCCGCTGGTCAGGGGACGGGACGTGGCGGGAGGTGCTGAGCGGGTTGCGGGTGGACTGCGACATCTTGGACGGCGGCGAGTGGGTGTTGGGAGTGGACGGGACGGTCATCCGGGCGCACCATCACGCGGCCGGCGCACGGCACGAGCCGCCGAAGGACATTCCCGCCGAGGTACTGGCGCCGACCGTGTTGGAGGTAGCTGTCACGCCGGTCAAGAGCACAGGGGGATCCATCGAATGACACGGATTCCGGCGAGAAGCCGGTAGCGGTCCCGGATCGGGAGGGTTTGGGCCGGAGCCGGGGTTGGGGTGACGACGAAGATCCACCTGGTCGCGGACTCGCAGTGCCGCCCGATCGCCCGGGTGACCACGGCCGGGCAACGGCACGATTCGGTGGCCTTCACCCCGGTGATGGCCGATATTTCGATCATCAGAAGCTGCGGCGGCACCCCCAGGACCACGCCGGACCGGGTGCTGGCGGACAAGGCGTATTCCACCCGGAAGATTCGGGATGCGTTGCGGCGCAGAGGTATCAAGGCGACGATCCCGGAGCCGTCGAACCAGGTCGCCGGCCGGAAGAGTCGTGGTTCCAAGGGTGGGCGGCCCCCGAAGTTCGACAAGCAGATCTACAAGACCCGCAACACCGTGGAGCGGGCCATCAACCGGCTCCGCGGGTACCGGGCCGTAGCCACCAGGTACGACAAACGCGAGTTCGTCTACAAGGGAACCATCGATGTCGCCAGCATCGGAATCTGGCTACGCTAACCCGCCGACCAAGATCGTCGGGACACGCCCTAGTCGTGAGCGGCAGTTGTTGTTCTAGGGATTCGGGGGGTCTCCGAGGTCGAGCGGTTGAGCCGGGTCATTAGCTCACGGTTGGTGGCTCTTGCTGCATCGAGCTCGTCCGTGCGGTCTGCAAGCTCGCGGCGCTGCTCGGCAGCGTGTTGTTCCAGCTCGGTGATTTGCCGGTGGAGGCGGTCGATGTTGTCGGGCGCGCCGAGTCCGGATTCTTGCCAGGCCTGTTCGCCGAGCCGCTCGGATAGTCGCTGACGGAGTTGGGCGTTCTCCCGACCCAATCGGGAGTTCCGGTCCAGAGCGTTGGTGAGGTCCACGATGAGGGATGCTCGACTGGCTGCCGGGCCCTCTGGGCCACCGGTGGGTGGAGTGGCCGCCGTGGCGAGCACCGCGGCGTGCAGGTCACGATGGCGGTAGAGAAAGCTGCGGTCGACGCCGGCGCGGCGGGCGATCGCGGAGATGCTGATCTCGAATCCCTGTTTGGAAGCTTGATCGAGCGCGGTGATGACGCGTTGTCGGCATCTGCTGCTGTGGGCCTGTCGGGCGGCGACGATGCCGGGCGTGTCGTTCACGAGTCCTCCATGGATGGGCCGGGGTTGATCGGGCGGCCGATGATTGGCATGCCAAGGTCGGTCGGTCGGCGGCTGCGACGGACGGCGGAGATCGCGGCAGTGATGTCGGATTGTTCGGCGGGGGTGAGTTGGTCAAGACTTTCTTCGACCCGGTGAATGAGTTCTTTGACTCGGCGGATCTCTTCGTGAGAAGGAAGCGCTGCCTCTTTGGCCCAATCATCGAGATCGGTTGTAGCGAGGGTCCTTTCGCGATCGCGTAGAAGGTCCTGTAGGTATGCCTTGAGCTCGGGAAGGTGAGATGCGTCGGTGCGAAAGTGATCGCAGCCGACACAACGGAACCGGAACGGGCAAGCACTTCCGCCGGCTTGGACGTTGGACGGTTCACGGCAGGTGCCGTAGGGCACCGAGACCTGGCCTAGCGCGTGGCGCGCGTGCTCATGATCTAGAAGCGCCTGGGTTTCACGCCAAACTTCGTTGCCGTGGCGATCAAATTGGTGGTCGGCCAGTCGGTCCACCGCGGCCCGGCGGCGCTTCTCGGTGACATGGTAGTAGGCCTGAGTTGAGCTCAGCAGTTCATGGCCCATCAGCTCGGCCAGGACGTCGAGCGGGACGCCGGCGTCCGCGTGGCGTTGGGCATAGCTTATCTCCCCTGGATCCGGGGTATTGCCTGGTCGGAAGGCATTTTCGGTGTCGAGGCACGTGAGGAACGTGGGGCACCTGGGGTGAGCGACGTGGCCCGAGCGCCGGGTCAGGTAGTTGTTGGTCGTCACCGGTTGGTGTCCCTGATTACTCGTCGGAGGCTTTCTCGGGCGGCTGTGAGGTCGTCCTCGAGTTGTTCGGCGCGGCGTTGGGCGGTGTCGGCCTCGCTTGCGCGGGCGTCGCGTTCGGCGAGGAATTGGCGGTTCGCGGCCTCCAACGCGGCGACCCGTGCGATGAGTTCGGCTCGGTCGGGTTGTTCGATCTCGGCTCCGAGTTGAAGCCGCAGTCGGCTCCGAAGTTTGTCGAGATCTGTTCGTAGCCGGTGGATCTCGTGGCGAGCGACGGCGAGGTCGGTGCGCAGGCCGGTGGGTGTGACGGGCTGGTGGCCGGTGGGTGTGACGGGCTGGTGGCCGGTGGGTGTGCCGGCGGTGGGTGGGGCGTCGTCAACTGCCTGGCGCTGTCGGGTTCGGGCGGCGTCGAGGTGTTCTCGGATGCCGTTGGCGTAGACGAGCCAGGTGGACACACCCGCCGCTGCCGCGACCGCTGCGGCGGTGATGGGTTGTCCGGTGGTCTCCATCGCCTTCATGGTCTGCAGGACGCGTCGGCGTTTGTCGCTGCTCTCCTTTGCTCGGGCCGCTTTCAGCGCTGCGGTGCGGTCTGTGATGGCGGTCATCCGGTGTCGGTGACTGGTGAGGGCTTCACGGTCAGTGGTAGCCGCCGGCCGGCGCGGGCCCGGCGCAGCAGGCGGCTGGCCTGCTCGACCTCGGCGCGTTCGTCGGATCCGAGTTCGGACAGCCGGTTGCGCATGGTGTCGGAGACCGTGGTGAAGGCGTCGATCTGCGCGGCGAGGTTTGCGGTCACGTAGTCGGCGGCGCTGATCGCTCGGGCGGTCTCCAGGTCGGCGCGGAGGCTGGCGATGTGCTCCTGCAGGGCTGGTAGGTAGGAGGGGTCCGGTCGGTAAAAGCCGCAGCCGGCGCATTGGAACCGGATCGGGCAGGCGCCGCCGCCGGCGGTGACGTTGGACGGTTCGGTGCAGTTGCCGAACGGCACGGACACCGAGGCCCGTTGGTAGGCAGTGGGACTGGTGAACGGGGCGGGATTTCCGTTGGCGTCGGTGGCCAGTGATCCGACGGAGCGGATGGCTTGTTGTTTGCGTTTGAGACTGATTCGGTAGTAGCCCATCGTGGTCGTTATCGAGACGTGGTCCATGAGCTCTTTGAGCACGTCGACGGGTACTCCACTGTCGGCGTGTCTTTGCGCGTAAGAGTGGCGCAGTGCGTATGGCGTCACGTGGGACCGGTCGAACGGGGCCGGCTGTCCGTCGGGTCCGAGTAGTTCGCCGTCGATCCTCTCGATCCGGCGGACCCAGACCTTGAAGGCCCGGCCGACGGAGCTGGTGGTCAGATGCCCGTGCCCCTGCTTGGCCCGTAGCTGCGGGCTCGGGAACAGCCAGTCACGCAGCGCCGGTGGGGCGGGTAGCAGTGCGCGGTGATGTTGCCAGGCCATCACGACTTGGGCGGTCTCGGTGGTGATCGGCAGCCGGCGGCGCATCCGTCCCGCTTTGTGGTTGTCGTAGATCAGGTTGTGCTGTCCGTCGATGACTTCCAGGCAGTCGATGTGCAGGCTGACGACTTCCCCTGGGCGCCGGCCGGTGTCACGCAGGAGCTGATAGATGGTGCGGTGCATTCGTTGCAGGTCGTCGGCGGTGATGAAGCCGGCCCCTGCGGCTGGGCCTAGTAGCGGCAGGTTGTCGTCGAGTTGCCGGATCACCGTGTCGGGGAGGGCCTTGCCCAGTTCGTCCTCGTTGGGCTCGTCGGCCACCCGGTGGCGGCGGCGGGCCGGGCGGAACTGGTCGGGGACCTGGGCCAGCAGGCCGGTGGCCCGGCCGTGTTCGATGACCTCGCAGAGGAGGTAGAGCAGCAGAGCGCGACGGCTCGCCGAGTACACACTGGCGTCGGCCCGTCGCAGGTCGGACATGGCGTCGATGATGCGGGTGAAGTCGGCGGCACCCAGCTGGGTAGGGTCCACCCGCCCGGCGGCGGTCAGGGTCTGGGAGGCGGCACGGCAGGCGCGCACCGTCTCGCGGAGCCGCTGCAGGTAGGGCCGGGTGGTGCGGGCCCAGTCCTTGACCGACTCCCGCAGCCACGGCAGCTCGATGGGCCGGAAATCGACGACCCCGTGGGTCGCTGCCCATGGCCGAGAAGCGTTGGCGTGCAGGCCCAGCAGCGCCACCTGCCAGAGGTCACCGGCGAACGGGTCCGCACCGGTGTGCTGGACCCAGGCCCGGTCCAGGTGCCGACGCAGGTCGGTGAACAACGCTCGGGTCGTCGAGTTGTATTGCACGCCACCGCTTTCGCAGACCGCTTCCGGGTTGGCCTCGCGCACCGAGGCCGCCCCGGTCAGCCGGCTGAGCAGGATCCGCACCTGCGTCGGATCGATCGGCAGCGGGGACAGGTCACGTTGTTGCAACGCGTAGAGCACCTCGACGCCCATCAACTCGGGCAGCCCGGCCAGGCAGAACTGGTGGCCCCCGAGCCGGGGTTGCGCCGCGGCCACCCACCCGGCCAGTCCACCGTCCGGCCTTCGATCCGGATCTGTTCGCAGGTAACGCTTGTCGTGGAAACGGCACAGGCCGCGGCGGGTGAGCTGCTCGCGGGCGCAGCCGGCGACCAGGCAGTCCTGGGCGCGTGGGAACGGTCGGGCCCGGGCGGCGAAGTCCGCCACGGACTCGGTCGACCCGGGACGGCGCCAGGCGTGTTCGTGCCGCAAACACAACCCGGAGCAGTGCAGCTCGCTCTCGCAACCGGGCACCGCGCAACGCCCGACGGGTAGCAGTGGACGGAGGGGATGCCGCGGCGGGTCGGCGTCGTAGTCCGCCCAGCTGAGACCGGCGCCGGTGCGGGCGCGGCGGCACCCGTCGCAGCGTCCGTGCGGCCGGCGGGTCGCGGTCGGGCAGCCCGGGGTCCGGCACGGCCACGCCGCGGTTCGGTCGCTGTGCAGATCACCGGTGAACAGTTTCGCGGCGCCGTCCCATTCCCCCGGTCGCCACACCGGATCCAGGTGGGTGCGCAACCAGTCCAACCACCCCGCCCCGCCGGCACTCGGGTCCCGGCCGAGGCCGCCGATCAGGTGCAGCGCGGGCTCGGTCACTGGTCCACACTCCCTGTTGCGGGCACTGGGTGGGTGTTCGTTGTAGGGACTCGGCGGGAGCCGGGAGACGGCCTGGCGCGGTCGCCGTTTGACGGCCACGATGACACCGCCGCTCCCGGTTCTTCCGAGGCCGTGGAACCGGCAACAGAGGGACGCGCCGTAGAGCGCCAGTCAGTGACCGCCCGGTGATCGGCCTTTCCGTCGGAGTCGTCGCTGCCACGGTAAGGAGACCGCAGGTGTCTGTGCAGGAAGCAGCGGTGTCGCTGC
>JBBQGJ010000451.1:0-5577 GCA_038322925.1 Mycobacteriales bacterium | reverse complement strand
TTTGGATCACCGGCGGATGCTGGAGATCCTGGGCGAAAAACTCCGCGATGAGCGTTTCCTGAGTGGCTCGTTGGCATTCACTC
Organism: Mycobacteriales bacterium; assembly: GCA_038322925.1. Classification (GTDB taxonomy): domain Bacteria; phylum Actinomycetota; class Actinomycetes; order Mycobacteriales; family Nakamurellaceae; genus Nakamurella. Next base: position 5,494 of record JBBQGJ010000451.1, on the reverse strand, counting down.
GCAGGTTCGAGACGGCGTGACATTGGCTTCCTGGCCCGGTATGTCGTGACCAAAATTTGCCGCGCTGACCATGAGCGGCTGAACGCCGGGAGCCGGCCGCGATTTCTCTCGCCTGAGGTGCCTTTCGGCTCTACCCGGCACACCGGTTTGGCGATTGACTACGTAGCACGCTATGGGTCTGACCTGGGCTGACCGGCAGCGACGACGGGGCTTCCCTGCCATCGGCGCCATGATCGTCGGATCGTTCACCGATCGGGTGACTCGGGGAACGGTCTTCGCGGTGAGACGTCATTCATGTGGAGGCGAAAAAGATGAACACAACCGTTCGTTCCTCGTTGGTGGCCCTCTTCGCGATCATTTCGATGGCTGTGATGATCGGGTGCAGTACCTCCACGCCCGGGGTGGCCAACTCGGCGGTGACGCCCTGGTGACGCCCCCGTCGTCTGCGAGTGCATCATCGTCCACCCCGCCGAGTTCGGTCACGACGGCCCCCACACCGTCTGCATCCTCCACCGAGGCCCCGACCTCGGCGCCGGCCATGTCTTCCTCGGCCACCACCGCAGCAGCCGCCACCGCATCGGCCACCACCGGATCGGCCACTACCGCATCGGCCACCACAACCGCCCCCAACCCCTCGTTGCCGAGTTCCACCGAACCGGCACCGCCCGGACCGACTGTCCTGCCCACTGATCTCAATGGAGAGGTTTACGGCTATGTCCGCGCCGTCGACGTCTCGCAGTCGCAGCTCACCCTCGACAAGGTCGATTGGTTCACCGACGCCGCGGCCGAGAAGGCCTGCGCCGCGGACGGTGTCCCGGAGGAATCACACCTCAACGGTTGGTGCTCGATCTACTACCTCCGGAACCTGAACCCCGCGCTTCGGGTCGTCCCCGTCAGTCCGCATGTCGCGGTCACCACCCTGAATGGAAATGTGCCGGTCGCCGGCGACCTTGCATCTCTGGCTGCCCGGATCACGACACCTATCGGGAGTTCCAGGCCATACCGCCTCGTGGTGATCGACGCCGCGATTACCGAGATCAGCGAGACATACCAGCCCTGAACGCGGTTCGTTGCCACGATCGACACGAAACCCGCCGATCAGGCACCCACGTGAATATCACAAGAGCCCGTTGTTACCGGGGACAATTCAGGATCGGCGTCAATGGGTCAGCGGATCCCGTCCCAGGCCTTTCGTTGTGGTGCGCCGGGGTCGGTGACCGTTGTGCTGGTCGTTCCGAATGACCGCACCGTCCGACTGTTGCCGTAGGCGGCCCAGCCGGGTCTTCCGGTCTTGACGAAACTCACCCAGGCACCGTGCATTTCGTCGGCCAGTGTCTGTGGGGGCGCAGCCCCGGTCATCGGGCGGCCGGCCGGGTCGTCCAGGTTGTCGAAGACGAATCCGATCTCCAGGCCGTGGCAGGCACCGAGTCGGCCGCTGAACCGTGGTGAGCGCCAGCCGAATTCATAGATGTACGTGTCGGAGCCGTGCGTCAGTCGCGCCTCAGCGACCCGGACCACCGGCAAACGGTAGAACCAATCGGTCAGGGCCGCGCTGAGCAGTTCCCCGGGTGAGGCATCCGGGAGGGCCGCCCGGTAGGTGGCACCGACGGCTCCCGGGTCCGCGCCCACCAGGGTCAGTGCCGCGGCCAGCCGTTCGTCATCGATGAAATCGATGATGCCGCTGGGGATCAGGAACAGGGCGTATTCCTCGGCGTTGCTGCCGATCAGCACGTCAACGTTCGTGCTCATTCCCTCGGCCAGCCGGTCGATCGGCCGGGCAGTAAGAACCGCACCGTCGATGACGGGTTCGAACGCCATCATGTCGCGCCGGATCTCGCCCCATTCGGTCGGGTCGGGCGTGGCTGCGATGCGCGCAGCCAATGCAACCTGCCCCGCGATCAATTCGTCGATCCGAACCGCGCCCAGGCCCGCGATCGTCGGTTGGACGCCGAGTTGGGTGGCCAGCGCCGCCGCCACCCTCGCCGCGGTCGCGGATCCGATCACGTGATGGCCGGCGCCGCTTTCCGCGATGACCCGCCGGAACAGCCCAGCTGCAATGGGCATCGTGAGCAGCGTCGTCACGCTCATCGCACCGGCCGACTCGCCGGCGATCGTCACCGCGTCCGGGTCGCCGCCGAAGGCCGCGATGTTGTCCCGCACCCAACACAGCGCTGCGACCTGGTCGAGCAAACCCCGGTTGGCCGGCGCCCCGTCGATCAGCAGGAACCCGTCGACACCGAGCCGGTAATTGATGGTCACGCAGACGACGCCGGACCGGGCGAACTTGGACCCGTCATAGATGTTCAACGAGCCGCTGCCACACACAAAACCGCCGCCGTGGATCCACACCAGCACCGGTCGGCGTGCGGAATCCACGGCCGGCGTCCAGATATTCAGATTGAGGCAGTCCAGGCCCGGGATTTCCATATCGGGCAGCAACCCCGCCATCGCGCCGCGGTACAGAGGCTTCGGAACGGTGGGGCCGTACTCCAAGACGTCCCGGACACCCGCCCAGGATTCGGCAGGCGCGGGCGCCGAAAACCGGTGGACGCCGAACGGGGGCGCTGCGTAGGGGATGCCCTTGAAGGACAGCACCCCGTCCTTCTCGCGGCCACGCACTTCGCCTTGGGTCACCGAAACAATGGAATCCACCGTCTAACGATGCCACCGACCCGTGTCAACGTCGCGACGAGCGGTGCCGAGGAACATCAGACGCGCCCCGTGCGGACTTGTCTCTACTCCGACCCAAGGACTGAAAGGGGCGATCGGTGCGGTCGGATCGCTTCCGCCTGCTCGCTCTCAGGTCCGGTGGTGGCCGACGCCACGCGGCCTGATCAACGCCACATGCGGGCGGTGATCATGATGGCGGTGCAGTCCGGGCCTGGTCCTCGAGCTGAACGGCCATCATCATCAGCCGCGGGCGGGAGGTGCGTGTCCGGGACGCGTGGATGAGCACGGTGCTTCGGGCACAGGCGAAACGACCACGGTTGGACCGGACCGGATCGCACAACACTGCGTCGGTCAACCTCGGATAACGCGTCCGCCCCAGCCGACAGCTGGAGAACTTCGCAGGGAACGCATCAAATATCACAAAGCCCGGTTGGACTAGTGTGACCCCCCGGACGCCTCCAGATAGGGCACCTGTTGTCCACGCGCCGACCGCCTGTGTCTTGGTTGGTCCTCGTCTTCGACGGTGGATGACTCTTGAGACCCTGCGAGGACAACCCCGGCTCATGATTCCCGACGCTCGTTGTGTGGTGGATCACCACTCGAGGTCACAACCAGGTGAACCGGCCAGGATTGATGCGGATGTCAAGACGCAGAGAGCGGGGGTTGCTTTGTTGGCTGTTCCGGTGGTGGATGTGGAACATCTCGAGAAACGTTACGGCGCGTTCGTCGCGGTCAGTGATGTCAGTTTCCAGGTGCAGCCGGGTGAGATCTTCGGGATCCTCGGTCCGAACGGCAGCGGGAAGACGACCACGGTGGAGTGCCTACAGGGTTTACGCGGTTTCGACGGCGGGTCGGTGCGGGTGCTGGGTTTTGACCCGTCCCGTCAGGCCAACGAACTGCGCCGTCATATCGGGGCCCAACTGCAGGAATCGGCCTTACCAGACCGGATGAGGGTCTGGGAGGCGTTGCAGTTGTTCGCATCTCTACGACCGGGTGGGCTTGCGTGGGAGGAGGTGATGGAGGAGTGGGGTCTGGCGGACAAACGCAACGCGGCGTTCGCGAGCCTGTCCGGTGGGCAGCAGCAACGGCTGTTCGTAGCTCTGGCCCTGGTGAATGCACCGAAGGTGGTCTTTCTGGACGAGATGACTACCGGGCTGGACCCGGCGTCACGGCGGGTCGCCTGGGAGCTGATCGACCGGGTCCGCAAGCAAGGGGCGACGGTGGTGATGGTCACCCACTTCATGGACGAGGCCGAGCGGCTCTGCGACCGGGTCGCGGTGATCCATCAGCACACTGTGGTGGCTACCGGGTCGCCGGCGGCGCTGGTGGCCCAGCTGAGGGGCGGCGGTGAGGTCACGTTCACCACGGACGACGATGTGTCGTTCCTGCGCACGGTGGGCGGTGTCCAGCAGGTCACGCGGGAGGGACGGCGGGTCTCGGTCACCGGGACCGGGCCGCTGATTGCGTATGTTGCCGCGGCGCTGGTGGGCCGCGGCATCGCCCCGGTCGACCTCGAGGTGCACCGGGCCAGCTTGGAAGATGTCTTCCTGGAGTTCACCGACGGGAACCGGTGATGCGCACCGCCGCTAGGTTGGGTTGGCTGGAGATCAAGCTGCTGATCCGCGAACCGCTCACCCTCGTTTTCTCGCTGGCGTTGCCACTGATCGTGCTGCTCATCCTCGGCGGGGTTTTCGGCAACACCGCCTCCGCGCCGGGGCAACCGGTGTTCTACCGCGGGGCGGGGCCGATGTCGTTTTACGTGCCGGCCTATCTCAGCCTGGTCATCGCGTCGGTGTGCGTGATCAGCATCCCGACCCATATCGCCGGCTACCGCGAACGTGGCGTGCTCAAGCGGTACCGCGCGGCGTCGCTGGGTATCGCGGTGATCGCAGGCTCGGAGTTGATCGTCGCGTTCGCGCTCTCGCTGGCGAGTTCGGTGATCCTGCTGGTGGCAGCTCGTTTGGTCTACACCTTCGACGCGCCGTCCTCGCCGGTCGGTGTCATCGGCGTCTTCTGCTACCTGACCGTCGGCTTCACCGCGATGGGGTTGCTGCTCGGCGGTCTGGTCCCGACCGCACGCGCGGCGCAGGCGGTGGGCCTGCTGGTCTGGTTCGTGATGATGATGGTGGGCGGCACCGGGCCGCCGCGGGAGGTACTCACCGGCGCCATGGAATACGTCTCGGATGCGACCCCGCTGTGGTACGCCGTCCAGATGATGCACCAGCCATGGCTCGGGCTCGATCCGGGAACATCCTGGTGGGTGTTCACCAGTGTCGCCCTGATCAGCGGTGGACTGGCGTTGAGGCTCTTCCGATGGGAATAAGCCGTCCGACGGGCGCGAGCCAGCGTCGCTGCGCGTGCAGCACATCGGGCTTTCCAGTCCAACCATCACCGATCAATTTGTTGGCTTCGTTCCCGATGCCAGTCACTATCGGCGTGCCTATTTTTCGACCGGGCGGGTCCGCCACGCACCTGAGATAGCGACTCTCGCCCGATGACCGACATGAAGTGTTCCGACGGAGACCGGCATGCTGCCTCTGCAGCCGGTCATGCCGACGACGAAGGGGTCGCGGCCCGCGGTCATCGTGATCCATGACGCCGCGGGCATGAGCGACGACCTTCGCCGCCAGGCGGACGGGACGCGGGCACATTCGGACCAAGCGATCTCTTGTGACCTCTCCCAGGGACGCCCCACCCACCGACTCGACGGGTGCGCCTTGAAACCAGGCGATCCCAATCCCGGGACCAGCACACACGCTCAATCCCGACTCTCAGCACGGCGGCGATCAACGCTCCCGCAGCCTTGACCCATGGGATCGCCTGG
>JBBQGJ010000450.1:0-5579 GCA_038322925.1 Mycobacteriales bacterium | reverse complement strand
CTGACCGACGTCGCGCGCCGCCGCGCAGGCGGGTTCTCCCTCGGCATGGGCCAACGGCTGGGCATCGCCGCCACCCTGCTGGGCGACCCCGGCACGCTGATCCTGGACGAACCGGTCAACGGCCTGGACCCCGACGGGATCCTGTGGATCCGCAACCTGCTCAAGGGGCTGGCCGCGGAGGGCAGAACCGTCTTCGTCTCCTCCCACCTGATGAGCGAGATGGCCTTGACGGCCGAGCATCTCATCGTCATCGGGAAGGGCAGGTTGATCGCCGACCTGCCGATCGCGGAGATGATCGGCGGCGCATCGCGCGCGTCCGTGCTGGTCCGCAGCCCGGAAGCGGCGCGGCTTCGCGACCTGCTGGCCGGACCGGATGTCAGCACCACCAGCCCGGAGGTCGGTGAGTTGGTGGTCGTCGGCCTGAGCGCCCCGCAGATCGGGGACATCGCCGCCGCGCACGGCGTCGCCATCCACGAGCTGACCCCGCATCGTGCGTCGTTGGAGGACGCCTTCATGAAACTGACCAACGACTCCATCGAATTCCACGGCGGCACCACCGTCGATACCGGCCTGGCCAGCACCGGAGGTGCGGCATGAGCACCACGGTTCCGCCGGGAAAGTACGTCGCTCGGCTGGCCGTCGAGCCGGTCAACGAGCGCAGGGTGCTCACCTCGGAGTGGCTCAAACTCACCACGCTGCGGTCCAGCTGGATCACCATGGCGCTCGGTATCGGCGCCCTGGCATTTCTCGGTGGCGTCATCGGGTTCTTCACCAACCAGCAATGGGACCGGCTGCGGCCGGCCCGGCAGGCGGCGTTCGACGCGGTCGGCGCCAGCCTCGGCGGGGTCCGTTTCGCCGAACTGGCCATCGGCGTGCTCGGCGTGCTGTTCGTCACCGGCGAGTACGGCACCGGGATGATCCGCTCGTCGCTGACCGCGGTCCCCCGCAGGTTCCCGGTGCTGTGGGCCAAGGCGCTGGTCTTCGGGCTGGTGACCCTGGTGCTCTCCGAGATCGCAGCATTCATTGGCTTCTTCATCGGGCAGGCCGCGCTGGGCACCCACGGGGTGGCGTTGTCCTCCGACGGAGCGCTGCGCGCGGTCGTCGGCACCGGGCTCTACCTGACGGTGGTGGCTGTCATCGGCGTCGCGCTGGGGTTCATCATCCGCTCCACCGCCGGCGGAATCGCCGCCCTCGTCGGGATCCTGCTGGTGCTGCCCGGGGTGATGTTGATTCTCCCGCAGACCTGGCAGGACAACATCGGGCCCTACCTCCCGAGCACCGCCGGGGCCGCGCTGTACGACCTGCATCCCGAGGCTGGCAGCCTGGATCCATGGACCGGGTTCGCCGTCTTCTGCCTGTACGCGGTGGCTGGTCTGATCGCGGCGGCGTTCGTGCTGCACCGCAGGGACGCCTGAGCGGCACCGGTTCCCCCTCCGTAGCGGCAACGGTGGACCAGCAAACGTCCCGGGTGGGACGGCAGGTGAGCCGGCTGCGGGCGGCGGGGCGCGGACAACCGTTCCTGACGGACAGCGTGCTGGCCGCGGTGCTCGCGGTCCTCACCGCCCCGGACGTCGTCGTCCGGCACGGCAGCGAATCGCCCGCGGCGATCGTCCTGCACGTGGCGCTGTGGGTGCCGATCGCGTTCCGCCGGCAAGCACCCGAACTGGTCTTCGGGGTGACCGCCGGCATCGCCTTCGTGCAGTGGCTGGTCAGCGTGCCGGTCGCCGCGGACGCGACGCTGCTGATCGCCCTATACACCGTGGCCGCGCACCGGCGCCTGGACCGGGCCGTGGCCGCGGCCGGGGTGCTGGAATTCGGTGTCCTGCTGGCCGTGCTGCGTTGGGGCAGCGGGCCGTCGACGCTGCGGCTGTTCCTGCTGCTGACCGGGATGGTGTTGGCCGCGCTGCTGCTGGGCGTGACCCAGCGCAGCCGACGGGCGTACCTGACCCAACTCGTCGATCGGGCCGAACGGTTGGAACGCGAACGGGACCAGCAGGCGCAACTGGCCACCGCCGCCGAGCGCACCCGGATCGCCCGCGAAATGCACGACATCGTCGCGCACAGCCTGTCGGTGATGATCACCCTGGCCGACGGCGCCGCGCTCACCGACCAACCCGACCAGGCCCGCGCCGCGCTGCACCACATCTCCAGGACAGGGCGGGACGCGCTGGCCGACACCCGACGGGTGCTCGGCGTGCTGCGCGCCGACCCGGCAACGGACCGCGAGCCGCAACCCGGCCTGGACCGGCTCGACGCCCTGCTCACCACCGTCCGGGCCACCGGCCTGACGGTCGACCTGGTGACCACCGGCCGGATCGTGCCGACCACGGCCGCCGCCCAAACGGCGGTCTACCGCATCATCCAGGAGGCGCTGACCAACACCGTCAAGCACGCGGACTCGGCCACCCGCGCGGTCGTCCGGTTCACCTACCGGCCCGGCGGACTCGCCGTTCAGATCAGCGACGACGGCGCACCGATCCCGCCACAACAGACTCTCGACCGAGCGGGCGGTCACGGGTTGGTCGGCATCCGGGAACGGGTGTCGTTGTTCGGCGGCACCCTGCACGCCGGTCCCGGACCCTTCCGCGGCTGGCAGGTCACCGCCGACCTGCCACTGGACACCACCGAACCCGACACCCGAACAGCCGTCGGAGCGGACGCCGAACAGGTCGCGTCCGCATGAGCACCCCGGCCGCGGGTGGGTCGGCACAGACCGCCGCGCCCATCCGCGTCCTGCTCGCCGACGACCAGCCGCTGATCCGGCTCGGGTTCCGCATGGTGTTGAGTTCGGCACCGGACATCGAACTGGTCGGCGAAGCCGAAACAGGCGCCGCCGCTGTGGACCTCACCACGTCCCTGCGCCCCGACGTCGTCCTGATGGACGTCCGGATGCCCGGCATGGACGGCATCGAAGCCACCCGGCGGATCGTCTCGGAAAGACCACAATCGCGGGTCCTCATCCTGACCACCTTCGACCTCGACGAGTACGCGTACGCCGCGCTCAACGCCGGGGCCAGCGGGTTCCTGCTCAAGGACGCCCAACCAGCCGAACTGATCGCAGCGATCCGCACCATCGCCCGCGGAGACGCCGTCATCGCCCCGCGGATCACCCGCCTGCTGCTCGACGCGTTCGCCGGCCAAATGCCCAACGGCTCATCCGCGCCCACGCCGTCACCATTGATCGACCGATTGACCGCCCGGGAACTGCAAGTGCTCGGCGAGGTCGCCGCGGGACGATCCAATCAGGAAATCGCCACCCGCCTCGTGCTCTCCGAAGCCACCGTGAAAACCTACCTCGGCCGGATCCTGACCAAACTGGAACTCCGCGACCGTATCCAAGCGGTCGTCTTCGCCCACCAAAACCGGCTCGTCGACGAACGTCCCGACTGAAATACCAGTGACCACGGTGTCGGGCCGAGCCTGCGGACCCCGCAGAGGGCACTCTCCAGCTGCAGATGAGCCTGTCGAACCGGGTGGCCGAGCGGTAACGAGGCGCCGTTCTTCAACGCCGCTCAAGCAATACAGCCACCAGGCCACCGGGGTGTTCCACGCACTGCCCATCCCGCAGGGCAAGTCGATCGTGAACTCGCACTGGATCAAGGACATGATCGGGTTTTTGAACTCGCTGTTGGTGAGCATGTGCCAGGCGGCGATGAGCATGGCGTGTTCGACCGCGACGATGGCCTTCATGGGTCCGCGGGTGGAGGCCAGCCGGCGGTATTTCGCGGAGAAGTAGGTGTTCTTCGTTCGGGCCTGGTTCAGTGCGGCGACGCCGAGAGCGCTGTTGAGGTAACGGTTCCCGGGTCGGGTCTTGGTGGACTTGACCCGGCCGGCGGATTCGAGCTATTCGGCCGTTCATCCGTTCTGGTCGAATTATTTTGGCCGCCGCGGAGAGAGCATTCGGGTGCGCATTTTCGCATCGTCACAGCTCGCAGGTTACGTCCGTCGACGCGGCTATCCACCGATACGTGGTCATAGGAGTGCTGAACGGCCAAATTCTGCGACCAAAACGCGGCCAAATAATTCGAACCTTGACAGGCCGAGGCGTTGGCGGCGGGGTAGCCGCCGAACTCGTGGACCGCCCTGGCCAGCTTGCCCGACTCGACGCCGCCGTCGGTGGTGAGGTCGGCGGTGGGCCACTCGTGCGGGCCGTCCTCGAACCGGCCGAGCCGGATCTTCGGGCTCCTGCAGGTCGGCGAGAATGGCCAGCGCCCTGTCCGCGGACTTCGCCGCAGCCGCAGCCGGTAATGGACCTGGGATCGCAGTCGCTGCGCCATGGCGGGATCGGTCTTCGCGACGTGATCAGCAAACTTCTCTTCGTCGGCCTGGAGTCTCGTGGCGACCTTGGGGTCGTTGACCGCACGGTCTGCGGCTTCTTCCGCTGCCAGGACCAGTTCTCGCCGCATCCGGGGCAGTTCGGTGGGTGCCCACTGCTGAGTCTTGTGTTTCGTGTTCATCACTGGGCCTTCAAACGGCCGACGACGCCGACACCCTCGGCGAGGGTGGCTGGTCGGCTGGTCATCAGGTCTCATCTTCCTGGGCTCGAGGTGGTGTTGGTGGTTATTGAATCTGACGTACAGGCGATGACGTCCTCATGAGGTTCGACAAGCAGGAGGTATCGAACGTATGTTCTAGTCATGCCGGGCGATCAATCAGTGTCCGAGCAACGGCCGGAGCGCTGCCCTCGTGGCCACGTCTATGTCGACAGCACCGGCAGTTTTGTGAAAGTCGGTTGGGAGCCGTGTCTTTGCACCGCGGGGCACACAGGGCACCGCACCTATTGGTGTGAGCGGTGCGGTCATGTGCTCGAGGTGCCGCCGTGCCTGCGGGGACAGCGTGGCACATCGGAGATGTTGGGTATCGCGAGGCCGAACTGGCAGTTCCGGTAGCACCCGGACTGACAGCCGGCGGATCAGGGCTGCTGCAGCGGCAGGATCCGTTCGTTGACTGCGCCGGCAGCGTATTGCAGGCAGGCGAGGACGTCCTCGAGGACGAGATGGGGATGGTCGGTCGGTTGGCACGTCCGCGGGTCTTCACCGAGTAGTCCCAGGATGGTCGCGACCGGGATCCGGGTGCCGCGTACGCAGGGGCCACGCCGTCCATGATCCGGTGGTCGGTCACGACACGGTCCATCGGTCGACCGTAGCGGCCAGCGCTGTTCTGTCCAGCGGTGAGCGATGAATTCCGTATTACCGGTATTACCCGGTTCGACTTGGTGGGCGAGGCTTCTGGCGTCTTCGACTGATGCCGATCTGCGAGGTGAACCGTGGCCGTCCGAGCCGACGCTGTCGCGCGCGCGAGTACACCGACGCCGGCCACCGGTCCGGTGGCCGATGACGATGGCGATGCTTTTCGGGATCGCCGGAGAAGTCGTCTCGCTGAGGGCCGCCGCCGCCGCGAGTTGCTGTCCGCAGCAGATCCTTCCGTTGATCCCCAGTTCATCAATGCGATCGCTGCCGCTGATCGATTCTGGGGACCCGACGAACAGTGGCGGGACGCCCTGCGATCCCAACGCTCTGCTGCCAGCACCGCATCAGCTGAGACGTCGGCTGGGACGGTTGATGCAGCTGAGGTCAGTC
>JBBQGJ010000449.1:0-5583 GCA_038322925.1 Mycobacteriales bacterium | reverse complement strand
CAGCATCCGGTGCACGACATCCTTGAGGCACTCCGTGCGGGGCAGGATCTCGTCGGCGAGGTCGGCGTACGCGGTGTCCCCGGTCTGCGACCACTCGTCGTCGTCGTCGATGCGTGGGGGAGGAGTGTCGTAGGAGCGGCGCCACAGCATGAACTGCTCCTCGCCGTACTCCTGCAGGGTCTGCTTCTTGTCCTTGCCCTGCAGGTCGCCGTAGTGCCGCTCGTTCAGCCGCCAGGTCCGGCGGACCGGGATCCAGTGCCGGTCGGCCGCATCGAGCGCGAGGTTGGCGGTGGTGATCGCCCGGCGCAGCACCGAGGTGTGCAGGACGTCGGGCAGCAGGCCGGACTCCCGGAGCAGCACACCGCCGCGGATCGCCTCTGCGGTGCCCTTCTCTGACAGCGGAACGTCGACCCAGCCGGTGAACTGGTTCAGCGCATTCCAGGTGCTCTCGCCGTGCCGCAACAGGATCAAAGTGGAGGTCATGGCGGACATGATGCCGCAGCCGAGCCGAGCGCACCGGGTGGGGGCGTCGTCGGAGGTGGCAAGCGGACCGTCACGCGGTGGAAGCGCCGACGCTCTCCGGCGGCCTGACTTCATCCGCGGCCGCCTCAGCTGGCATCGCCTGCTCACGCGACCGCCGCCGCGCCCGGCGCACCATCCACCAGCCCGCCACCACCAGCGTCGCGACCACCGGCAGGAACGGCAGCAACGCACCGACGACGGTGCCGATCACGGCCAGCGATCCCAGCAGGGCGTTCCACCCCGAGGTCAGCCCGGTGACGAATCCACTCGGTGAGTCCGCCGGCAGCGCTGTCGGGCCGTCGGTGACCGCCGTCAGGGTGACGGTCACCGTCGACAATGCCACCAGACCGGCGAGTGAGGCTTGTTGCCGCTGAAGGGATTCCAGGTCGGCTTCGCGGGAGGCGAGTTCGGATTCGATGGCGATGACGTCGCCGATGCCGGTGGCCTGGGCGAGCAGCGCCCTGACCCGGGCGACGCTGGCCGTCATCGACTCGACCCTGCTGTTCACGTCGACGATCTCGGCGGTGACGTCCTGGCTGTTCTCCGAGCGGCTGTTGAGCACGCCAAGGGCAGCGACCCTGTCGACCACCGCGTCGTACTGCTCGGCGGGCACCCGCAAGGTGATGGTCATCATCGATCCGCCGCCGTCGGCCCCGGACACGTAACCACCGGCGGCGGTCGCGGCACCCCTGACCGCACCTGAAGCCTGCGCAACGGCCTCCCGACGCGCGTCGGTGTTGCCTTGAGCGTCCTTCGCGGTGTCGTCGGTCACCGCGACGGGTGGAACGGTCAGCGTGACGGCGACGGTGGCGGTCAGGATCACCTGACGACCAGTGGGGGGTACGGCGGAAATCGTCGGCGGTTGCGCCGCCGCCGCAGTCTGCGCCGCATCGCCTCCGGTCGCCGGCGCGGATCCACCCATCTGCGGAGCCACCTCGGCTGCAGCACCGGCGGAGTCGGCGGCCACCTCCAGAGGCTCCGTCGACATCGCGGTGGACAGTGATTCTGTGGACAGTGCCGTGGAGGTGCATCCCGCCACCAGCAGGACCACCCCGGCGGCAACCACCCCGGCCAGCGCTGCCCGCGGGCCGTGCGACCGCGCTCGCCGGGAGCCCGCGGAGCGTCGGCCAGTCGTGCATTCTCGTCCGGGCATGGGGCCTCCCGCTGTCGGTCGATGGCGGCCCTCCGGCTCGGGATCTGGCCCCGGCCGAGCACCACCCTGGTGCTGTTCCGACGGATCCCCGGAACCATGGGGATGCATCGGCGGAGGTCACACTCACGCAACGCCGACCGTCGAGCGTCAGGTCTTTTGACTCTGTAGGGCCGCGATGAGAGGCGAGGAGCATGGGTCAGGACTTCCTGAGCCGGGAGGTCCGCCGAGCGCTCGGTTGGCGCGGCAACCGGCCGACTACCCCTGAGCGGCATCCCTCGACCAGTAGGAGATCACATGACAGGCATGTCCCCCGTGGACCTGTCCCCGTTGGAACTGTCCCCGTTGGAATTGACCAGGGTGCACGCGGTGGAGATCCTGGACTCCCGTGGTGGTCCGACGCTGGCGGTCACCGTCACCCTCGCGGACGGCACGGTCGCCCGGGCCGGGGTGCCATCAGGCGCGTCCACCGGGTCACGGGAGGCGGTAGAACTGCGCGACGGTGACAAGTCCCGCTACGGCGGCAAGGGTGTGCTGACCGCGGTCGGCAACGTCAACGGTGAAATCGCCGACGCCCTGGTCGGCCGCTCATTCGCCGACCCGGCCGAAGTCGACCAGGCCATGCGGGACCTGGACGGCACCCCCAACAAGGGCAGGCTCGGCGCGAACGGCATCATCGGTGTCTCGATCGCCACCTACCGGGCGTCTGCCGCCAGCGCCGGCATCCCGTTGTGGACATCGCTGATCCCGACCGGGGTGACCCCCTGCCAACCGGTGCCACATTTCAACGTCGTCAACGGCGGCGCGCACGCCCCGAACAGCCTGGACTTCCAGGAATTCATGATCGCCCCGCTGGGGGCGCCGTCCATCGCCGAGGCCATCCGCGCCGGCGCGCAGGTGTACGCCAAGCTCAAGGGGCTGCTGCACGACGCCGGGTACGCCACCGGACTGGGCGACGAGGGCGGATTCGCCCCGGACATCAGCACTCCCGAAGACGTCTTGCGCACCCTGGTTCAGGCGATCACCGACGCCGGGTACACCCCCGGCCGGGACGGCGTCGCGATTGCCATGGACCCTGCGTCGAGCGAGTTCTACCGTGACGGCGCCTACCAGGTCGCCGGTGAGTCGCTGTCCAGCGCAGACATGATCGACCGGTACGAGGCGATCATCACCGAGTTCCCGGTGTGGAGCATCGAGGACGGCCTGGCCGAGGGCGATCGGGACGGCTGGATCGCGATCACCGCTCGCCTGGGTGACCGGGTGCAGTTGGTCGGTGACGACAACTTCTGCACCAACCCGGCGATCATCGCCGACGCCATCACCAATAAGATCGCGAACTCGGCGTTGATCAAGGTCAACCAGATCGGCACCGTCACCGAAACCCTCGAGGCGATGCGGCTGTGCCGGGAAGCCGGCTACACCGCGATGGTGTCCCACCGGTCCGGAGAGACCGAGGACACCTTCATCGCCGACCTGGCCGTCGGCACCGGCTGCGGACAGATCAAGACCGGCGCCCCCGCCCGCGGCGAACGCGTCGCGAAGTACAACCGGCTGCTGGAGATCGCGGACAGCAACCCTGAGATCCCCTATGGCGCCAAGTAACGGCGGACTGTCGGTGCGGTAGTTCCGAGAGGCGACGGGCGGCTCCGCGCCTGCGTCCCGTCACCATCATGAAGTGGTCAGGACGTCGGCGCGGGCCGACCGGACGACGTCTGCGTCGACGACGTCGGCGGGGTCGACTCGATCACCGGCTCGGTGCTGACTGTCGGGCTCGATGGCGTGGGTGTCATCGGCGCGGACGTCGTGGTGACGACCTGCGCGTCGGCCGACGTCGTGGGATCGGCTGCACCCGCCGGAGTAGTGGTCCCCGGAGTAGTGGTCGGCGGAGTGTTGGTCGCGGTCGTCGCTGCGGTCGTCGAGGCAGTAGTGGTCGCCGAAGTAGCCGTGATCGCCGGAGCGGTGGTCGCCGGAGCCGTCGTCGACGTGCTCGACGTGGTCGGGGTGCCAGTCATCCCCGTCATGGTCGTGCCGGGCGCGGACGGCGCGGGCGCAGTCGTGGTGGCGGCGGCGGATTCCGCCGAGGTACTGGTGGTGGTCCTGGTTGTTTGCGACGTCGTTGTCGGCGCGGTCGTTGTCGTCGACGCAGTGGTTGTCGTCGACGCAGTGGTTGTCGGCGTTGCCTCGGCGGTCGTCGTCGCTGGGTCCGGCACCGAGCTCGGTGCGCTGGGCTCGGTCGCCGGCGGTGGTTGCACGACCACCGGTGGTGGCTGCACGACGGACGGCGGGACAACCGGCGGCGCAGCCAGCGGGGCGGGCACCGGCCGCGGCACGATCTGCGGCACCCAGGTCACCGACCCGTAGCTGGGCGGGGTCACGGGTGCGGTCCGGCTGGGGGTTCCGGTCGAGCTCCTGGGGGTGAGCGACGCCCACGGCACGCCGGATGTTCCGCTGGAGGATCCGGTCTGGGAGACCTGCTGGCCCGCCAACAGCGAGGAGAAGTCCGCGACCCCGGGCGTTCCGGCGGCCGGACCGTTCCAGTACCGGTAGAGCCGGTCGTCGACGTCCGTGCGGGTCAACGGCACGATGTGGATCGGCGTGCCGACCCAGGACGCCTCCAGGATGTACGGCCGACCGCCGAAGGTGCCCAGGTAGATCGCCACGTGACCGGGGAACCCCACAACGTCGCCGGGCAGCGCCTGCGCCCAGCTCACCGTGACCCCGGCCGACCGCTGCGATCCGGAGTTGTCCGGAATCCGGTACCCGGCCTTGCCCAGCACGAACGCCGTCAACCCCGAGCAGTCGAACCCGATCGTGCTGCCGCAACTGTTGTACTCGCCGCCGCCACGGCCACAGCCGTTGTTCGGGCCAGCGCCCGACCCGCCGCCGCCCCACACATACGGCAACCCCAGCGCCGAGAACCCCGCTGCCAGACCGGCCGCCACCGCCGCGTTCGGCGCGGTGATCGTCTGCCCACCCAGCGCGGCGGACACGAACTGGTTCGCCGGGATCTTCACCGCGGTACCGGTGGCCAACACCGCCGACGTGGCCGTCGTCGAGCTCCCGCCACCGGTGGAACCGAAGTACTTGCGGAACAGGTAGAAGAAGTTCCGGTTGCCGTACGCCGAGCACGCGTCACCCACCCCCGGGTAGGCGGCCAGCGAGGCCGCGTTCGGCTGGTACGGCGTGTAGATGTACAGCGACGCGGTCGCCTGGTTCGCGATCGTCACCGGCGCCGACCCGCACCCCGACTCCGCGACGTTCCACAGGATGTCGACCGTCTGGCCCGCGTGGTAGTTGTACCTGTCCGGGTCCAGCTTGTACCGCGACCACTGCTTGGCCATCCCGTACGCCTGGTTGAAGAAACCCGCGTACGCCGGGTCGCAGTTGGCGCTGCCGCCCGGTCCGGTGTCCGGGCAGTGCCAACCCCACGCCGCGTTGTACGTCGAGGCGGACACGTCGGTCCTGGTCAGCGCGGACTCCTTCTGCAGAGTGACCAGCATGACCTGCGGGTTGATGCCACAGGCCACCGACACCCGCAGCAGCACATCAGCGACGTCCTCGTTCGCACCGCCCTGGTAGGCGGCGCAGTACCGATCCGCCGGCTGGCTGGGCGTGCTCACCCGCAGGTTCTTCAAGCAGTACGCCGCCGTGCACCCCTCGCCCTGGGTCAGCACGAACTGCCGGATCTGCGCCTGCGTCATCGCACCGGTGTTGTAGAAGACGGCATCGGAAATGATGTTGCCGGGGTCGAAGCCGGAACCTGATGTCGTCGCGGGCGATGCCGGAGCCGGAACACAGGTCACGTCGTCCTGGGCCAGTGAGACGCTGTCGATCAGTTGCCCGGCAAGATCGCGGGCCATGTCCTGGTACTCGCCGAACCGCTCACCGGTGCCCGTCAGCTGCACCACGTC
>JBBQGJ010000448.1:0-5603 GCA_038322925.1 Mycobacteriales bacterium | reverse complement strand
ATGTAGCCGTCCGGGTGCCGGACGCCGAGGTCACCGGAGTGAAACCAGCCGCCAGCGAAGGCTTGTGCGGTGGCCTCCGGATCCTTGAAGTACTCCTTCATCACCGTGTTGCCGCGCATCACGATCTCGCCCATGGTCACCCCGTCGGCCGGCACGTCCACCAGGACGTCCGAGGACCCATAGGTGGCAACGACTCTCGCCTTGTCCGCGGTGATCATGCCGACACCCTGACGCGAGGTGAGCCGCGAGCGCTCGGCGGTCGGCAGGTCGCGCCACGAGTCCTGGGGCTCGCAGACTGTGTACGGCCCGTAAGTCTCGGTCAGCCCGTAGACGTGCACGACCTTGACGTTCAGTTCGCCGAAACGCTCGATGATGGACGGGCTCGGCGGCGCGCCGGCCGTGGTCACCGTCAACGCCTGCCGCAGCGGATGCGCCAGCGTCGAGTCCTTCATCATCGACAGCACCGTCGGTGCCCCGGCCATGTGGGTCACCCCGGCGTGATCGATCAACCGCCAGATGTCGTCGGCCTTGACAGCCCGCAGACACACATGGGTGCCCGCGACGGCGGTCAACGCCCACGTGGTGCACCACCCGTTGCAGTGGAACATCGGCAACGTCCACAGGTAGCTGGAACCATCGACGAAACCCTGGTGGATCACCTCACCCAGCGAGTTCAGGTAGGCGCCGCGGTGGGTGTACACCACGCCCTTCGGTTGACCGGTCGTGCCCGAGGTGTAGTTCAGGCTGATCGCGTCACGCTCGTCGGCCACCACGAAGGCGATCGGTTTGTCGCTGCCCGCGGACAGCAGATCGTGATACCCGGTGGTGAAGGCCAGCTCCACACCCTCGCCGGACTCGGCCGGCAGCGTGACGATCTCCCGCAAAGTCTCGACAGCGGCCAGGTTCTCGCGGGCGGGCTCCACCAGGGCCGCCTCGGCCAGCAGGAACTCGGCGCCGGAATGCTCGACGATCTGTGCGATCTCCTCGGCCGACAGCCGGGTGTTCAACGTGACCAGTACGCCGCCCGCCAACGGCACCGCGAAATGACCCACCAAAACCTCTGCGGAGTTCGGCGCCAGATAGGCGACCCTGTCGCCCTTCTGCAAGCCCCTGGCCTTCAGCGCGTTCGCCAGCCGGGTGACATCGGCGGCCATCGCCGCATAGGTGAACGTTCGTGGACCGTCGATGATCGCGGTGCGGTCCGGATGCACCGACGCCGCGCGCTGGAGAAAATGCAGTGGGGTCAGAGGATTTTCCATGTGGCGTCACTCCCGGTTCTTGGGCTCCGTCGTTGGGGCCGTACCGCAAGCACACCGCCGGTGGCCGCGATGACCTAGACCTGGCCACCGATTACCGCCTTTATGAAGCGCCAACCGGTTCTTTAGGAGGGGGTGAGCCGTCCCGATACAGCCACCGCCGCCATGGCCACCGCCCGTGCGAGAACGGGTTGCGCTCGTCGATGCGAGGTCAACTTGCTCGGTCAACCGGACGCAGACCTGCGGCCACCGATGGCTTGGCGGCGCAGACCACTGAGCGACCAGGCGCTGATCACCGGTCTCACGAGCACACTCACCTGTTAGCAGGTTAGCCACGCGTTGTGCTCACCTGCTAACAGGTGCCGGAAACACTGACACCTTGTTATCGAAGGAGTCCCCCATGGCCACCGCCACAAAGACCGTGCAGAACGGCGCTGCTGCGACCGACGCCGCGGTTGCCGCGGTCGCCCCGGTCACCGAAACGGTCGTCTCTGCCTTGTCCCGGACCAGCATGGTTGCCGGCGACATCGTCACCCGCACCGCCGAGGCCCTGGCCCCGATCATCCAGTCCACCGCCGGCAAGGCGCAGGAGCTGACCGACGACCTTGGCGCCACCGTCAAGAAGGTCGCCGTCATGTCGGTCGATGCTTACCACCAGGTCATCAAGCAGCAGCTCGACTTCTCGATCGAGCTTGCCGACGCGATGAAGGTCGACTGGCTCAGCGAACTCACCCGCCGCAACGCCGACGCCATCGGCGGCCTGGTGGCGGTCTCCGCGAATGCTGCGCACGACATGCTGAATTGGTCCGCCGGGCGGCAACGCCACGAAGGGCAGACGGAAGATTCCCGTCTGCCCATTCGCGTTTGTTCAAAGGCGTTTCCAACCGGGTATCGCGAGACATCTGCGCGACACCTCGACGCCTCGACCACCTCGACGCCACAGCACCAGCCCGTCAGATTGGCGCAGTGAGCGACCCTCACGCTCAGCGAAGCCGCAGCAGTCCCTCCTGGACGACGGTGGCCAGCATCCGCCCGTCCTGGGCGTAGAAGTGGCCGATCCCCAAACCTCGTGCCCCCGACGCGCTGGGCGAGGTCATGTCGTACAACACCCACTCGTCGGTGCGGAACGGCCGGTGGAACCACATGGCGTGATCCAGCGACGCCATCTGCATCCTGTCGAACTGGGCCGCCAGCGCCTGCGTTGCCAGCACGGAGAAGAACAGCGTGAGATCGGACAGGTACGCCAGGACGCACACGTGCAGCAGGTCGTCGTCGGGCAGCGCGACCTCGGCCCGGAACCAGACCCTGTTGTGCACCCCGGATTCAGGTTCGGTCAGCCGCGACTGCCACGGCGGGTCGTCGACATACCGAATGTCGAACAACGGAGGTATCGGACCCCACGCGGAAATCCGGTCGCGGATCGGGGCGATACGCTCGGCGTACGTGGGCAGCGACTCGGGTGACGGAACGGTCGGCATGGGGTCGGCGTGATCGACCCCCGGCTCGTCGACCTGAAACGACGCGGACATCGTGAAGATCGGCTTACCGTGCTGGATGGCGACCACCCGGCGGGTCGTGAAGGCCGACCCGTCGCGCGCCCTGTCCACCTGATACATGATGGGATGGCGCGGATTGCCGCCACGCAAGAAATACGCGTGCAGCGAGTGCACCCGGCGCTCGGCGGGCACCGTCCGGCCGGCAGCGATCAACGCCTGGGCAGCGACCTGACCACCGAACACCCGGACCGGCGACGCCGCCGGCGACACCCCCCGATAAAGGTTGTCCTCCAACTGCTCCAGATCGAGCAACCCGACCAGCCCACCCACCGCGGACAAGCCGGCCGCATCGCCGTCGCCGCCGATGGAATAGGGAGCGTGATGGCTTTGCGCCGTGTCGTTCATTTCCGCCCGCCTCTGGCTCACCGTGCGGACGTTCTACCCGCCCCGCTTCCATCGGATGCTATGCCCACCGGACTTGAGCCGAACCAATGCTTCAGCGGGTGAGCCAGCAGCTGACCAAGAACGATCAAGGCCGAACCGGATGGATCCCAGTCGATACCCCTTGCCAACCGCCCGGGGGTGTCGAGGGTCACGTCGAACAACTACCGGCATTTCCGGCACTCCGCACCCACCCTGGTTCAGAACCCAGCCAGGTCCTGCTGGTTGAGGACATGCCCGACACCCAGGAGCGAGCCCTGCGCGAAGAGCTGCGCGGCGCCGCCCCGACGACGAGTTCGCCTACGAGCTGGTGATCGTGCACAACTTCGAGGACCCCCTCATCGCCGCCAGGCTGAACTACAGCATCCAGGCCTGCGTCATCCGCCGCCGCTTCGCGCAACGATCCGGCCGGGACCTGTCCGCGCTGAGCCAGTTCCTCGGCGACGGAATGTCCGACGACCTGATGGAGCTCTCCGCCGATGCGCGCCGAGAAGCTCGGCCAGGCGCTGGCCGGAATCCGCCCGGAACTCGACCTGTTCCTGATGACCGGCAACAAAATAACGGAGATCTCCCTGGAAGACGTTGCCGGCTGGATGGGCCACCACTTCCGCCGGATCTTCCACTCCAGGGAGGGCACCCTCGAGCTGCACCTCAGTCTGCTGAGCGGGGTGGCCCAGCGGTACGAGGCGCCGTTCTTCAACGCGCTCAAGCAGTACAGCCACCGGCTTGACACACCACCCGCAGCGAACAGCTCCGATCCGCAAGAACCGGGAATTTCGAGGGTTCTATTGCCTTGCCTAATATTCTCACAGTCTTTGGGCAGGCGCCGGCCCTGTCTCGTCGAAAAGCAGGGCGGTGACCTCGGATTCGAGGAATCTACGATGCCCACCCAGGGTACGGATGCACCCCAGGCGCCCATCGTTCGCCCACCGGGTGACGGTCCTGGGGTCCACCCGGAACATCAACGCAACCTCCCCAGGTGCCAATAGCGGGGCCGCGTCGGCCATGCCGATGTTTCGCCTCTCCCTCGAAGCCGGACGCGTCCGGCCCTCATGCGGCGGAGCCGGGTCGGCTGCTACGGCGGGTAAGGACGGCGCGGTCGCCGTAGCCGCGTTGTGGGTCGTGACCGACGACTGACGGTGTGTCGGGATCGGCATGGACCGCGCGGTCGGTGGTCGACTGTGGCTTGTCCTCGCGCCGGTCACGGCTACCGGGCCTGCACGTTGACCGCGCCGGACCGCGCATTGTCTCCGACCGTGGTGTCCATGTCCCAGCTCAGGTCGCCGACGGTCATCCAGCCACGGCCGGAGACGTAGACCGCATCGTCGGGGTGGGCGAGCCGCACGACCTCGATGAGGGTATCCAGTTGGGTCTGATCACCGTTGCGCAGCAGCGTGAACATGACGTGACTCCACACGTTGTTGGGGGTGTCTGGCCGATCGGGACGCAGATCTCTGATCCGGCCTCGAAATGGCTACTTCGGGAGGCTCTCCGTTAGACTGCCCTGCCGAGCGGGTTCGTGTGACTTCCCAGGCAACTTGCATAGTTTCGGGGTCTGGCTGCGGCAAGACGCCGCGCAGCGCGTGGCCGCCGGGAATGGTGCAGCCCTCAGAAGGGAACAGGCACGCGCCGACTCATCGCCCGCCGGGCAGGCGCGGAGCCAACGCGACGAGCTCGCGATGGTCCCGACGATGATGGCCCACGCCGGCGCCGTGACCGATCTGGCCGAACTGCCGCTGTGTGTGCTGACCGCACCCGTGGACGCCCAAACCGGTTGGCTCACCCTGCAAATGGACCCTGCCGCATTGTCCAGCCACGGCATCCACCTGGTGGTCGTCGGCGCCAGCCACGAATCGCTGCTCGACAACCAATCCGACGCGGCCGTAGCCGGTCAGGCCATCGTCCAGGTCACCGATGCCGCCAGGACCTGGCACAGCATTGGCTGTATCCCGACTACTTCGGATCTGCCGTTGCCCGGAACCGCGGTGCCACGGCGGACGTGGACCGAGGACATCGGTATGGGGCGCCGCGGGCGAAGCTCAGTCGACGGCGACGGAGTGGGGGTGGATGCGTTGCGGCCGACACCACCATGTCCGCGATCGCCCGTCACCTCGGGGTCGGGTGGGACACCTGCTGGGCCGCGGTCAATACCGCGGCCCAGCAAGGATCGCCGACCCCGACCGGGTCCAGGGTGTGAAGGCGATCGGGGTGGACGAGCACGTCTGGCGTCCCTCGAGGACTTCTGCGATCGAAATGGACCGCATTTCACTTCTGAGACGAAACTAAATGGTGAGGTGGCATGCGGAATCGACCCGTGGATCGCGGGTGAGTTCGGGCATGTTGTTAGGGGCCGAAGAATGCGGTCTTCGTCGGCGATCAGGCCGCCGGTGTGATGGTCACCTCGTATCCC
>JBBQGJ010000447.1:0-5612 GCA_038322925.1 Mycobacteriales bacterium | reverse complement strand
GCGGGACGCTCCGGCCGGCCCGCGCACGTCCACCATTCCTGGTTTGCGTCCCCGGGAATGTCCACGGGCGACCGCTTGCCGCACATTTTCTCGTTGGGTGCCGCGCCGCAGATGCCCGGGGTTGGTGTTCACGCACAACCGCACGTCGCAGTCGTGGAGGTGGGTGGATCCCAACGGCAACGGCCCGAACACCACGGCTGAGACCGCCGCGCGGGTGGGGTGGGGACCCAGAACTTGCCGTAGCCGTCACCACCGACCGCCCCCATCCACAGGTGGCAGCCGGTGGTGCGGATGATCTGAGCGTGCAGCCGTTGCACATCGGCACGCGATAGCCGGGCACAGGGCAACGTCGACTTGCTCACCGGCGGGTTACCACCCGGCACCGGCCAACTCCGCCAACAGCACAGTGCCGTCCGTAGCCGATCAGCACTTGCTCCATTGACCTATTGTCCCGTCATGGTTTCCCTGACCGGGCCCTGCCTCGGTTCCCAGGCGGGTCCCACGGGAATTCCGCGGACTGCGCAGATGCTGGTGGTGAGCCACAGCCATGATGTCCGGCTTCAGGTTTCGGCGTAGACAGTGGTCGTGATTTAAACAGGCCGGGGCCGGCCAACGGCATCATTGTTGGGCCGGGCCTTACCCCGGGGTTGCCGGGTCGCCATTGGGCAACCTGGCGGTGCACGAGGCAACGGATCAACCGGGGAAGCGGATCGCTGCGGATTCTCATCGATCGGTCTCGGCGGCCAGGATGGCCGCGGTTCGTCGATGGAGTTCCTGGGCGCGGGCGTCCACGTCGTTCAGGACGTCGCCGATGCCGGCGATGTCTTTGAGGTCGGCCCGGTGGCGGGCCCACGCCAGCTGCGCGTCGTCCCTGCTGTACACCACCCGGGTTACCACCGGGGCTGCCGGCGGCGGGGGTTCCGGTGGCTCATTGGTGTCGACGGGCAGGTCACGGTGTGCGCCGAGATCCCCGGCGAGGATGTCCCGGACCCGGGTGGACAGCGAGTGCGGGGTCAGCCGCCGGACCGGGAAAGGAATGTAGCCCCATTGGTCGATCGGTGGCAGCACCGGCACCACCAACGTCGCGGCGTCGATGGGCCGGGTGGACCGGCACAGGTGCGGTGACCCGGCGGTCACTGCTGTAGATGGTCGATTTATCTGGCACGGCTTGATCGCTTGGGTTCCAGCGATCAATCAGTGCCAACTACCGCGATCAACGACAGCACTAGAAGTGATGATTTAGGTACGCAGATCGCGAAGGTCCGGGCCCGCCGGATGTCGATGCTCGGCGCCACCGGGCGGATGATGTTCGACTATCGGGATCCAGAGTCGACGGCGCGAACTCCGAATGTAAGTTCGGCCAAACCCTGGGCATGCACTCGCCGAGCTACACTCGCCAGTCGCGGATCTTGGCAAACTGATAGACCACGAATCCGTCGTCCCTGCGATTCCCTTCACGAAGGACCCGGGACAGATTCAACCATGACTCCTGCTCGGCGGGCCGGGCCAGGATTGCGGCAATAGCCATCCCCCCGGCCTGATCGTGGAGGCCTTTGCGAGAGCTGAATATAGAACCAGCCATCAGCATCTCGTCGGAGTACGGGGCGTCCGCCAGAGCCATTGATAGTGGGAGGTTGACGTCGAGATCTCCGCCGAGCACCTTGCGGATGATCTCCGATGCGAAGTAGGGAATGGCTACGCGCTGAAGCTCAGCGCGGCTCTTGGCCAATTCGAGGGCGTCTGCCGGTGAAACGAGCCCACTTGGCATGGGCTCGACATAATCTCGGGGAGAGGCGTATCGCGGTTCCCAGCCGTGGACCGAGGCCCAGGCGAGTATCACCCGTGGCGTGAGCAACTGCCAGGCGATCGGAAGGGCTGCAGTCGACAGCAACTCTTTGGCAACAGCCCGCGGGACCAGGAGGCGGCGCTCGATGACCTCTTTTCCGGCCTGCTCGCCCACCTCGCCGGCGAGCTGCTCGACGACATCCCTTGCGTAACTCCAGTTACGTGACCAGTCCGGTTGGGAAAGCCCAGCGGTGCTCATCGGGTTCAAATCGGCAGCAATCTCATCGAACTCGGCGAGCACGTGCCGGGTCGACAGCGGCAGGCCTTTCCGATCACCGGGAAACTGCCGCAGCACCGCACTGACGACGGTCTGGCTGGACATCAATCTCATCGCCCAGTCATCGAGGCTCTCACTCGCCCTGGCCCGATCAGCCACGGCGACCGCCAACGCCAAGAGCTTTCGTTGCCGCTCGACGCCAAACGGAACCGCGGTCGTGCCGTTGTGGGTGACGAACGGGTTCATCAGTTGATCATTGAGGTGATGCGGCGCAACACCGGATCCGGCACTTGCTCCTATGCCGAGGCCGATGTCGAGATGAGCCCATTCGGAACGGTCGTCGGGCGCAGGCAACCGTGCGAGCGATTGTTCGTCGAGGCAGCACAGCGAGCTGAAGCAGACCGCAAGGTCGGCCCACTGGTCGATCCAACCAGCGTCGACGAGCTCGATCAGCCAGTCGAGCGCGGAGTCGATGTCGCGCGTACGCGCCATGAACAATGCGCACCGGAGGATCGTCGCCCGCTGGGTGGAACGGTGCGCATCGCCGGAATGCGTAGTAGTCATCCAAACGGCCAGGCGCATTCCAGCCAATTTTGCGGGGCTGGGTGCGCTCGGTGAGCCCTGCCCTGCACGTCCTGCCCATTCATCGTCGCCACTGGAATCAGTCAATGGAAGGGCGAACGGCTCCGGCCGAAAGAAGTCGACCCCTCCGTTCTTTTCCAGGTAGTTCAGCCAGTCCACGATGACCGAGGCGTGCGCGCCGTAGAAGGTGATCGCAGGGCCCGTGGCGCAGTCGGTTACGAAGGCCCCGAAGGCATTCAGTTGATCGTAGAGTTGCGAGGAAAAGACGCTCAGCACATAAGAATTGCCGAACCTGAGCACGGTCATATCGCCAATCCGACAACGGCCACGATCTGATCGAAGTGCTCGGCGGCAAAGTGGGCGGCAGACCAGAGCCGCTCCCGTACGGACGGGCCGGCCGCTCGCACGTACGGGATTTTCTCGCGGGCGAGCTGGATGGCGGTCGTGTCGATGCGCTTATCCCGATCAGGTTCCGCTGCGGTCGATTCCACGATGGCGAACACGGTCCGGAGCCTGGAACGAATCTGCCCCTCGGACTGGAGGTCGTCGAGTTGCACTGCAAGCGCATCGCCGGCCTGGGTCCACGACGCGAACAGCGCGAGCGAGGGCAGCGGAGCCTTCTCGCCGGTCGAGAACAGCGCGCGCATGAACCGATAGGAGGGATGCTCGCCTGCGTCCAGCGTGAGCCACGATTCGAACGCCCCACCCGGAAGGGGCATGGGCCAGCGGGCCGACTGATCGAGACTGAACATGACGAGGCTGTTCGGGCCACTGTCGCTGGAAAGGGTGCCAGCCTTCACATAATCGGTGACCGCCCGGTCGGCACCGGGAAAGAAAGCGAGATAGCCGAAGGTTCCGGTGAATGCCCTCTCGAGAGAGGAAAGGCCGTCGTCACTGAATACCTTGTCGAACGAGGTGATGTTGCCGGTGAGGTGCTTCGTGCCTGCCTCGTCGGCAATGGCTGTCTCGACCACGCTGCTCAGCGCGAGCACTTCCATCCTTGACTCCTTGATGGGCATCTTCCGGGAGGCGGCCGTTGCGCCCTCGCGCCCTTACTTTAGCCTCGGACCAGGCGGTAAATGGTTGAATTAAATGCTGACCATCGCGGTCACCCTGGCCGACCGCAACCCGGTCAACGAGGACATGGTCGTCAAGTTCGCCGAACAGTCCACCCTGATCATGGACGCGTTGGAGGCATCCGGCTGCTACGACCCAGTCGACGGCTTCGTCTACGACCTGCTCACCGACACGTCCGGCAACATCCGTCCGGTGCGGGTGCAAACACCGGTCGGGGTCATCCCGGCGCTACCAGCGATCGCGATCAAGGCCACCCAGACCCGGCGACTCCAGAACCTGCGCAAGCGGTTCGCGCGACGGCTGGAGCAACGGGGTCAGCACAGCATCCTGGACTGGCGGGTCCGGGGGACCGGTCAGGATCGTCGCCTCCTGGTGTCCGTGGTGCCGCCGGACAAACTCAGCGCGATCCTGGCCAACCTGTTCGGCGAGGACGCGTTCCTGTCCCCGCACGGGCTTCGGTCCGTGTCCAAGCGGCGCAGCAACCCCTACAACGTGCCAGGGCTGCCGGACGCCACCATCCAGTACGAGCCAAGCGAATCCAGCACCGCGATGTACGGGGGCAATTCGAACTGGCGCGGACCCGTGTGGTTCCCGATCAACTATCTGATCATCAGGGAACTGCTGCAGTACGACCAGTTCCTCGGCCCGGACTTCACCCTGGAGTATCCCACCGGCTCTGGCAGGCAGGCGAGCTTGCGGGACATCGCCGGCGACCTGTCCGACCGGCTGATTGGGATTCTGGCTCCCGGGACCCGCCGGCCGCCGCGCTGTTTGCGGCGGGGTCGAGAAGTTCCAGACCGACCCGGCGTGGAAGGACAACCTGCTGTTTTCGGATACTTTCACGACGGCACCGGCGCGATGCACCAAACCAGGTGGACCGCGCTGGTCGCGGACCTGATCATCGGCCCGCCCAGATCCAGCCAGCGCCTGATCTTTGCCGAGACCCCGGAAGCGGACCTTGAGAGCCCGGCATTGGTCGGACATCAGACGGCCGAACCAACCCCGAACCCGGCATGACACCCATCGCAGCCGGTGATGCACACCGAACCCGGACCGACCGGCGCCCACGTGCTGTGGGTTGTCGACTGCCGGAGTGGGTTCGTCACGCCACCGAAATGATCGGAGCACGGCGGGGTTCGCCGCCCATCATTCCGTTCAACCAGTCGCGCGGGTCGGCACCGTAACCGTGCAGTCGACGAAGTGGACGCATCAACCGATCGAGCACTCGTACAGCAAGGCTTTCACCGCGCAACCCGGCCCAGCAGCGGAGGCACACTAACCGTCCTGCGGCCGCTCCCGCACGTCGCGCGGTGACAGCTCGCAAGCGAGCGGACTTGCAGAAGACGGTCGCCGGCCTGCTCAATCATCGGTGACGGGACACCGATCCCTGCAAGACCCAGCGCCTACCCGAATACGGTTCCGCATGCCCAGTATCACCTCGGGGCGGCCTCCGGACCCTTGGACGAAGCCCGAACTACGGCGCCGCAGGGCATGTGCACTAGAATTTGCCTGTTCAGGCAACCACGATAACGTCACAAGAGCCCGATCATCAGCTGGCCATACATTTCTCTGCCGACTAACTGTGTTTAGGGAAAAGGACCCGCCTGATGAGCGAATCCAAAGTCATCTTCATCACCGGCGGCACCAGCGGCATCGGTAAGGCCACCGTCCGGGCCGCATTGGCCACCGGGCACCGGGTCGCCGCGTCCGGCCGTGATCTGGGTAAGCTCGATGGTCTTCGCCAGGAGCTTGGGGCGAGTCCTGACCAACTATTGACCCTACCCATGGACCCGACCGCATTTGCTGCGGTCCAAAACGGGGTGGACGTTGCCATTTCGGCATTTGGTGGCATCGATGTGGCGATCCCCAACGCGGGGTACGACGGCGAGGG
>JBBQGJ010000446.1:0-5628 GCA_038322925.1 Mycobacteriales bacterium | reverse complement strand
GCAAGATCACTTCCCGGGATCGGCAGGGACGCCCCCGCTGCCACGGCTGCCCGCCCGATGACGACGGTGACCCGATACAGATCCTGCTCGAGGTGATCACGGCCGTCGATCCGGGCCTGGCCGCCGCTGCCGCGACCGACGCGGTGTTCGCGGTCACCTCCCGGGCCGGGGAGCGCCGCCGCCTTGCCTGGGCGTTGCAAGATCACCCCGAACTGCTCACCGGTGCCGGCGCCGAGGCGCCGGTGCCCTCGGTGCTGCGGTTGATCGACGTGCTGATCGGCGCCGGCGCGCACGGCATCGTCCGCCCGCCTTGTCCGCGCTGCGGACGCGTCATCACGCTGAGCAAGGTCCTCGACGGCATGCGGGTCTGCCGCAACTGCCGCGCCAAATCGCGCGCCGAAATGTGCTCGCGCTGCGGTGTCCACCGCGAACCAGCCACCCGGGACGAGCACGGGAAACCGTTGTGCCCCCGCTGTTTGAGCACCGATCCGGTCAATCAGGAAACCTGTTCCGGTTGTGGTCGCCGCCGGCCGGTCAGCGTCCGCACCGGCGATGGGCCGCTATGTCCGTCCTGCCGGCCGATCACGACGATGATCTGTTCGATCTGCGGCCGCTCAGCCCCGGCGGTGATTTCCCGGCTCACCAGGAAACCCTGCTGCCACGCCTGTTTGCAGCGGCGAGCACGCTGCTCCGGCTGCGGCATGGTCAAGCCGATCCGCGACGGCACTCTCACCGAGCCGGTCTGCGCGGCCTGCACCCGCCCAGGCGCTTTGGGGCACGCCTGCCCCGGTTGCGCAGAGCACAGCCAACACCGCCGGCGTCGGTGCGGGCGTTGCTCGCTGCGGGCACGGCTGACCACGCTGCTCGACGACGGCACCGGCCAGGTCCATCCGCAGCTGCGGGCCTTGCACGATCACCTGGCCGCGCACGAGCGGCCCGACACCGTGCTCGCCTGGCTGCGCAAGGACACCGCATCCTCGATCCTGGGTGAGATCGCTTCCGGGGAAAGAAAACTGACCCACCACGGACTCGACGAGATGCCCGACAGCAAGCCGCTGCGGCACCTGCGCAGCGTGCTCGTCGCCACCGGCGCGCTGCCGGCCCGCGACGAGCATCTGGTCCGTCTCGAACGGTGGATCACCGGCACCCTCGCCGAACGCGGCGATCCCGAACAGCGGGCACTGCTACGCAGCTACGCCATCTGGCACCTGTTGCGCCGGCTGCGCGGCCGCAACAAGACCAAACACGCCAGCCACGCACAGGTCGTTGTCGTTCAGCAGCACGTCCGAGCTGCGATCACACTGATGAACTGGCTCACCGCCCGCGACCGCACCCTGTCCACCGCGACACAGAACGATCTGGACACCTGGCTGACCAGCGAGCACATCAAGCATCGCCGCGAAGCCGGACACTTCGTGCGTTGGGCCAAACGTCAGAAGCTGACCAGTCTCGACTTCGCCGCCATCAGGTGGGACGGCCCGACCCGGCCCATCGACACCCAGGCACGCTGGCACCAGGCCCGCCGGCTGCTCCACGAACCCGACATCGAAACCGCCGACCGGGTAGCAGGGCTGCTCGTCCTGCTCTACGCGCAATGGCCCGCCACGATCAGCCGCCTCACCCTCGATCACGTTCACACCGACGAAGACAAGGTGCTGCTCCGACTGGGCCGCGAACCCATCGTGCTGCCCGAACCCCTCGCCGCGCTCATCCGCGAGCTCGTCGCCTCCCGCCACGGCCACGCCAGCCTCGGCGACCAAGGAACCTCCCGCTGGCTGTTTCCCGGCGGACGGCCCGATCGGCCCATCAGCGCCGACCACCTCGGCGAACGACTACGCCAACTCGGGCTCCGGCCCGGACAGGATCGATCGACAGCGCTGTTCGGCCTCACCACCGAACTACCCGCCGCCATGCTCGCCCGACTCCTCGGCATCCACATTGGCGTCGCAGTCGCCTGGCAACGAGCCAGCAGCGGGGATTGGACCAACTACGCCGCCGACTACAGCCGCCGCACACCGACCCAGCCGACACCTCCGCCCGACGCTCAGACCCGGGGGTGACAGGCATTCGGACAGTTCCAATACCTGACTCCACCAGAGAAGATCACCCTGACGCGGAAGCAGCGGGCCATCGAGGCGGTGGCGTCGCTGCGCATCGATCGGCACGGCAACCCGGACCCGGTCAAGGACGCGGTCGCCTACCAGCGGCAGTCAGTGTCGGTCCCGTTCGGCAACTGCATCGAGCCAAGCAACGTCAAGGCCGGCGGCCAACACTGTCCGATCCGATACCAGTGCTCGGGCTGCGGGTTCTACCGGCCGGACCCTTCTTACCTGACAGCGATCGGCGATCACATCACCTCGTTGCGGTCCGACCTGGAGATCGCCTCGGCCGCCGACAACGCCGACTGGGTCCTTACGAACCTGCGGCAGCAGATCGATTCCTTCACCGCTGTCGCCGACCAATTGCGGGCCACCCTGACCACGTTGCCGGCCAGTGAGCAGGAGGCGGTCCTTCTGGCCTCCCACGTGCTGCGCCGGGCTCGCGCCGCTGAACCTCTCCCGCTCACCGTCAACAGGACAGGACCATGACCACCACCGAGACCAGGGACCGCCGGACCGACGCTCTTACCGCTGCCCGCCGAAAAGACAGCGCCACCAAGGCTACTCGAAGCCTTACCGTCGTCGAGCGGATTCACCACAGCGGCCGCCGAGTCACCTTCAGCGGGGTCGCCCGGGAGGCTCAGGTGTCGGGATGGTTCGTCTACAACCAGCCCGACGTCCGCGCGGCCATCGAACGCGCCATCGCTGATCAGACCGCCATTGGCATCACCGCCGCCTCGGTCAGCACCGTGGAGCGGGTCAGTAACAGCAGCCTGGCCGCCGAGGTGGCCCACGCCCGAGCCGAGATCCGCGACCTGATCGACCAACGAGACCGCTACCGGGAACGCGCCAGGCTGGCTTTGGGAACCGAACTCGAAGCGATCACCCAACAACAACTCGTCGACCGGATCACCAGCCTTGAGGCCACGAACCTCGCCGTAGCCAACGAGGCCACCATCGAACGGATCCGCGCCAACCAGGCCACCGACCTGGCCAACCGCCTGCAAGCAGAACTTGACGGCGCTCGATTGAGCCTCCGGCGGATGATCCGGGACCAGTCCATGGGAGCAGTCGAATGAACGCGACCAGAACAGCGAAGGCGGACTAGAGGGAACCCCGTGAGATTCAAAGAGCCGAGACTCTCCACGGTCAAACGACTGTTCGGAATGGCCAACCACTGCGGCTTCCCCAACTGCAACGAACCGCTCTAACTTTCAGGTGCTGTGCGGCGCATTCCGTCGGAGATGACTACCGCTCTCGACGGCCTCCGGCGCAATCGCCGGGCGCGTGGAATCGGATGTGACCGGCGCCAGAGGCTGGATCATGACCGTCCGGGCGCGCGCGAACACGATGGTCAGCAAGAGGCCCGAGACGATGAGAACCAGCCAGGTGATCGACAGCGCCATCACCTCGAAGCGGTAGTCCAGTTCGGCCCGATAGATCGCCCCAAACAGCACGAGCGCGGCCAGGATCAGTGCGCCGCCAGCGGTGAACGTCCAACGGACCACGCGCTCCAACCGGAATGATCCGCCGTTCAGGGCGGCGCCGAGAAATAGAAACGCCGCGCCGAATACGGCGTAGCCGATGTTCTCGAGAGCGATGAACACCCCGTGCGTGTTGTATTGCGTCAACGCCGACAGGCCGTCCGTCTCACCGGTCAGGAGTGCGGGTTGCAGGACGGTCAGTTGGACGCCGTAGTCGAGGATGATCACCGCCGCTCCGATCACTGCCAAGCACACCGCCACCTGCGCGGACACCGTGCGCCGCGGGGGCACCCAGTTCAGCAGGCACACCGCCAAGAGCACGAACAGCAGCGCGAGCAATACCCCCGGGTACATCCAAAGGTAGTCGCGGGGCACGTACGCGGAGGCGTCGGTGTACGGGTAGGTGACACACCCGACACTGCACCAGGGCCCAGACCGCGGCGGGGTGGTCACCCCGACCGCGAGCGACGCACCGCCGACCAGCGAGGTCGCCGGCGCTACCCACATGCCCAGCCGGCTCGCCGCAACTCGAGCCTCGTTGTCAGTCATGTCGTCAGCACCTTTCCTTGAGACGTCGCTGTGGTCGGCGGGATCTTGACGAGAGGACGCCGCCGGTCCCCCCTGGTTCTGCTGGCAGTGCCGCCGGCGGTGTCCAAAGGGTTTCCCCAGCGCGCCCATCACCAGGTGGGGTCGAGTTGACCGCGAGCCGGGTCACCTGCGGCCGGCTCGCGGAACGGCTACGAACTGGCTGCTGGGTCAGGTCAGGCCGATCATCATCCGTTCCGCAGCAACCGATGTCGGTGGGACCTGGTTGTGGTTCTGCTGGTCGCCAGCCCCAACCGGGTCTCATTCCGAGTGTGTTTCCAGGTGGTGTTTAAGTCCGGTCCAGATGCGCCGTTCCTGCCGCCGCCCCATGGTGGCGATCAGCGGGCTGAGCAGTCTAAGGGCGCCGCCCGGTTCCAGGTCCCAGGCCCAACGCATCCGGGTTCCCCCGGGAACGGGGTCGAACGTGAGCGTGCCGTGCAGGTCCATCGATGACATGTGGGTGGTCGATGAAAGGCTGCGCGGGCGGTGGTAGTCGGTGATCTCGACGACCATGTCGACGGGTCGGCCCATGCTGTCGGTTTCGGCGTGGAAGCGGGTACCCACGCCGATCGCTCCCTTCGTGAGTTGCTCGGCGTGCCGCATCCGCGGGTTGAAGTCGGGTTCCCTGCTAGTATCCGCGACGACGTCGAAGACCTCCCCGGGTGGTCGGTCAATGACGATCTCACCGTCGATGTGAACCATCGCTGCCCTTCTTTCTATGTGCCGGCTGCCGTGGGTGGCCGCAGCCCGTGGACCGGTCCGAGAGGACCCGCGGGAGGTGGTCAGCCCTGCAGCCGCTGGAATGCCTCATAGACCAGGAAGGCGGGCCAGACCAGTGCCTTGAGGATGGCGAGCAGGTATCCGCCGAAGGAGTCGGCCTGCTGCCAGAAGTAGACCAGGGCGCCGATGAGGCCCAGGCCGTACACGGCGTTGCCACCGCCGGCCGTGGTCTGAGTCGTGCGCCTGCCTCTGGATGTGGGTGTGGACTCGGACATGGGTGCCTCCCGGCGCTCCAGGTGTCGTAGTGGATGCCGAACACCGGGTAGAAGTCGACGACGGCCTCGACGACGGCGGGTGTTGCGTGCGGTTCCAGGCCAAAGTAGTAAGTACTCATCTCGACGCTCCCTCCACGAACCCGGGGCCGTTCAGAATTGCGAGAACCCGACCCTTGAGCATCACCGAGCGCCGACCGTTGCACCACGGCCGAAGGTCCCGACCCTCGAACCGCCGATTCCTCGCCGAACGCGACGCCCACGCCGACACCGCCCAGCGCCGCGCCGAACAACTCGAAGACGAACTCACCGCCGCCCGAGAAAGCCTCCGGACGAGTCAGGGACACCAACCGATGACACCGGGAAGGACTGACCGGGCACTCCGGCCGCATCGCTCACCCCGGGGCCCCACGTTCCTCATGTGCCTCGCCGACCAAAACGCCTTCGACCAGGCCCTTCTCCAGATCC
>JBBQGJ010000445.1:0-5653 GCA_038322925.1 Mycobacteriales bacterium | reverse complement strand
CACGAACACACACCTACGAGCACTGACCAAACGCGCCAACGGATTCCACACACCCGAAGCCTTCATCGCCATGGCGATGCTCACCCGCGGCGGCCTGTGCCCGGCACTGCCAAACCGCCCATGAAAACAGCAGGAGGTCCTCAAATGCGTGCGTGGTCTCGAGTCTCACGAGCCGCGCTGCCGTTGGTGCGGCGACGTTGGGCCGTAGTCGGCGGACCTGAGACTCGCGTGAGCCTTCTTCATCGGCTGTCAGCTGCGATCTTCGCACGTCAAGTCGTGGGAACGATGGCTGACCATGAGCGCTCGCAATCTGAGGATGCAGGCCACATCAAGGACGCAGGTCGAAACGATGTGCCGAAAGGAGTGGGTCCAGGCTCGCGGTGCCTTCCAGTGGGTGAGCGCCTGCGTCGGCCCGGTTGACATCGCCCCCGAGTGGGCGTTCGCTGGGAATTGCTGATCACCACAGCCGGCCTGGGGCCGGTGGTGCCGCCCTGTAGGTCGCGCTGCCGCGAGGACACTCACCGCCCAGACACCGACATGGCTCATTCCCGTCTGGACGCCCGTGTCATGACCGTGGACAGCACGTCCGTACCACCCAGAGTTCTGCTGGCGGACGTTGCCAGACTGGCCGGAGTCTCCCGGACCACCGCGTCGTTCGTGCTGACCGGGCGCACGGAGATGGGAATCTCTGCCGGCGCGGCGGACCGGGTCCGACAAGCAGCGCGCGACCTCGGCTATCGGCCCAGCCTGGTTGCCAGGAGTCTGCGGACGAACGCGTCGCACACCATCGGGCTGCTGTCCGACGGACTCGGCGGCGAGCTGTTTGCCGGCGAACTGATCCGCGGCACCCTGGCGGCCGCCGTGCTGCACGACAAGATGATCTTCGTCGGGGAAACGGGCGGGGACCCGGTGTTTGAGGCGCGACTGGTCAACAGCATGCTCGATCGAGGCGCCGGTGCCTTCGTCTACGCCTCCCAGCGGTTGCGCCGGGCTCGGCTGTCGACAGTTCTTCGGGCGCAACAGGTCGTGCTCGTCAATTGCACCACCCGGCAGAGCGCCATGCCCGCGGTGATCCCAGACGAGCGCGCGGCCGGGCGATCAGCGATTGCGACGTTGACCGGGCGCGGTCATCGTGACGGCATCATCGCGGTGGGCCGGGCCGGATCGGGCGCAGCCGCAGGTCTCCGGCTCCGCGGAATCAACGACGTCCTGCGCGAGCGCGGCGCCCGGATCGGGGCGACTGTGCTGACGGTGCGGCAGCCTGAGCAGGTGGCTGCGGCCGTCGGTGCGGCTCTTCGGGCGGCAGTGCCCCCTGCCGCGCTCATCTGCCTGACCGATGGAATCGCGATGGGCGCGTATCAGGCAGCGCTCGAGTGCGGGATGTCGGTGCCCGACGACATCTCGATGGTCTCGTTCGCCGATTCGCACCTGGCCCCGTGGCTGCATCCGCCGTTGACCACCGTGGCGGTCCCTTACGCCGAATTGGCTCGTCAGGCCGTGGAGATCCTGCTCGCAACGGAGAAACGCTTCGGCCCGCGACACGTTCCGATGACGTTGATAGAGCGGTCCTCGGTCGCGCGGGCCCGGTACCAACGAGCAGCGGGCGCGGCGCGATCCAGCGCTTGAGGCACCGGACGCCGGGCGGCGGTGTGCCGTAGCCTGAGGGCGTGGGACCGATGGGTGAGCTGGGTGCGTTGTTCAACCCCGGCATGCGCCACGAACTCGAGGAACGCCGGTCCAAGGCGATGCGCCGTGAGGAAGAGGGCAACGCCCGCGACGGCGATCTACGGATCGACCTGGAGTCCGGCGTCGCAGTGATCAACGTGCCCGGTGCCGACGGCGGGACGGCGGAGCAGAGTCCGGCAGCAGCGGAGCAGAGCGGCGTTGCCGGGCCGGACCGCGCTGCAGAGCAGGTTGAAGTTGCCGAACCCGGCACGGCTGCCGACAAGGACCAGGCGCCGTTGGAGGATCGTCCGGATCACGCGGCAGCAGACCTGTCCACGGCGGACCCGTCCATCTTGGCGGCGACGCCCGCGGCTGCTGCCGCCGATGCCGACGCGGCTGCCGCGGCCCCAGCGCAGCCACGTCCCCGCGGCAAGCGCGGACTCGCTGCCTCCTCGCGCTGATCGCGACGGTCACTTCCCGTCGAGCACCCGCCAGCAGCTGGTGACGTGGTCGTCGACCATCCCGGTGGCCTGCATCAACGCGTAGGCGGTGGTGGGGCCGAAAAACCGGAAGCCTCGCCGTTTCAGCTCTTTCGCCATCGCGGTCGACTCCGCGGTGACTGCGGGCACGTCACCGACGCTCACCGGGCGGGGCCGCGGCTCGGTCGGCGCGAGGGACCACATCAACTCGTCCAGGCCGCCGTCGAGTGCGGCGGCGACCCGCGCGTTGTCGATCGATGCGGTGATTTTGGCTCTGTTACGGACGATCGACGCGTCGGCCATCAGTCGTTCGATGTCGGGCTCGCCGAACGCGGCGACCTTGTCGATGGCAAAGCCGTCGAACGACCGCCGGAAGGCAGGGCGTTTGCGCAGAATGGTCAGCCAGCTCAGCCCGGACTGGAACGCCTCCAGGCACAGCCGCTCGAACAGCGCGTCATCGCCGTGCAGCACCCGGCCCCACTCGTCGTCGTGGTAGCCGATGTAGTCGGGAGTGCTCAACGCCCACGCGCACCGCGGACGGTCGTCCGCAACGGCCTCCGCGAGCAGGGCCGGTCGTGTCGCCGGTTCTGTCCTGCCGGCCGACGTCATACCGGCCCGGCCTCCGGAACCGCGGCCAACGGCAGTGTCCCGTTGGCGACCTGCTTGGCCAACCGCCGGAGGGACGCCTGCAGCCCGATCCGGGCCAGCGGCTTGATGAGCGGCCAGCCCAGCCTGCCGACCACTCCGAGGGGCAGGTCGAGTTCTTCCGCCCAAGTCACCCGGCTCCCGCCGGGTGTCGCATGCACCTCGAAGATGCCGACGCCGCGGACGAACTCCCCTTCGTGCTGGGTGATCCACCGCCACGGAGGGTCGTAAACGGTGACCACCATCGTGTCAAGGAAACCGACACTGCCGATGCCGGTGAAGGCTGCCATTCGCGAGCCAACGTGAGGTATCGCAACCGACCCGTCGATCGGGTAGAGGCTGGTGGCGATGATCCAGCGCTCCTGCGAGGGCAGGTCGACCATCGATGCGAACGCGGTGGCGGGTTCGACCGGCAGGTCGACCGAAGCTTCGACCCGAACGGTCATGAGTCACCTGTGGTCTGTGAGGAGGGATTGTCGGAGGGCCGTGCGAACTGGGCGGATTCACCGGGCTGGGCAGCTTGACCGGGCTGGGTCGATGGAACTCGTGACGGGCCGACCTCGGCGAATACCGGCTGTTCGGCATCCGCGGTGCCCTCGGTCTCGGGGGACCCATCGCCGCCGGACAGGGTCGCGACCTCGGCGCGCAGCCGGTCGATCTCGCCGGCCATGCGCTCCAGCGCCCAGTCGACATCGCTCATCCGGTAGCCGCGCAGCGCCATGGCGAATCTGACCGTGCCGACGTCGGCGCCGGTCATGCCGTGCTCGGGCAACTCGGTCGGTGAGGTGCGCGGCGACAGCGGGGCCAGCTGCTCACCGCGCCCGAAGACGAACACCGCCAGCGCGAACATCACGAGCCCGATCACCGCCGCGATGACGAGGTACTGCAGAACGGTGGTCACCAGATGATCGTGCCACGGCGGGCCGACAGCCCAACTGCGGACAAGGTGGGGTGCCGATCAGATCAGGCCGCGCCGGGCCGCGAGCGGTGCACGGGTGCCGCGGATCGCCGCAGCCATGTCCACGGCACGGCGGGTCGGCAGCACCTGGTGGGCGCGGAACACCGCGGCGCCCTGCCAGGCGGCGATTGCGGTGGCTGCCAGCGTGCCCTCCAAGCGCTGGTCGACGGGCACGTCGAGGGTCTCGCCGACGAAGTCCTTGTTCGACAGCGCCATCAGGACGGGCCAGCCGGTCGCGACCAGCTCGTCGGTCCGGTTGAGAATCTCCAGGCCGTGCCAGGTGTTCTTGCCGAAATCGTGGGTGGGATCGATGAGGATGCCGTTCGCAGGAACGCCGGCAGCGACCATCCGCTCGGCCGCACGGGTGGTCTCGTTGATCACCGCCGCCACGACGTCCCGGTATGAGACCCGGAACGGGTTGGTGCGGGGGGCTGCTCCCCCGGTGTGCGAGCAGACGATGCCGGCGCCGAACCGGGCCGCGACCTCGGCGAGCGCGGGGTCGGCACCGGCCCAGGTGTCGTTGATCAGGTCGGCACCCGACTCGCAGGCGGCGGCCGCGACGTCCGCCCGCCAGGTGTCCACGCTGATCACCAGCTCCGGGTACAACGCGCGGACCCGCTCGACGAACGGCACGACGCGGCGGATCTCCTCCGCGACCGTGACCTCGTCTCCGACGCCGGCCTTCACCCCGCCGATGTCGACCAGGTCGGCCCCCTGCGCCACCGCCTGGTGGACGGCCTCGACGGCGGCTCCGTCGGAGAACGTGCGACCGGCGTCGAAGAAGCTGTCCGGCGTTCGGTTCACGATGGCCATCACCGCAGCACGATCGATCGGTAGCGGACGGCCGCGGAGGACCACACGGGCGTGCTTGTTCGTGGCGAGTGTCATCGACGCCCAGGGTACAAACCTGTTTCGCCGTCCTGTTCGCCGTCCTGTTCGCCGTCCTGTTCGCCGTCCGCAACGATGGTCCGATGCTCAGCGATGAGGAACTGATGTCCATCGCCGACCGGTTGCTTGCCGTGAGCGGCATCGTCGGGGTCACCCTGGGTGGCAGCCGGGCACGCGGGGCGGCACTGCCCGGGTCCGACGTCGATCTGGGCTTGTACTACCGCGGCGCGTTGGACATCGAGGCGCTTGGCGAGTTGGCCCGTGAGCTGTCGGGCCCGCAAGCGGAGGTGACCGCGATCGGCGGATGGGGTCCCCGGGTCAACGGCGGGGGCTGGTTGACGATCGGCGGGCAGGCCGTCGACTGGATCTACCGCGACCTGGACGACGTCGACGCCTGCTGGCGCCGGGCCTGCCGCGGCGAGATCGTGGTGCATGTCCAGGTCGGGCACCCCGCGGGCTTCCCGGATTGGGCGTACCCGGGCGAACTGGCGCTGGCCGTCCTGCTGGCCGATCCGACCGCCGAACTGGGCATGCGTCGCGACGAGATGACCCACTATCCGGCGGCGCTGGCGCGGGCACAGTGTCGCGGTCTCTGGGAGGCCGACTTCTGCCTGAGCATCGCGGGTAAGGCGATCGGTCGCGCAGATGCCGCCTACATCGCCGGATGCCTGTTCCGGGCGGTGACGGTGTGCGTGCACGCCCTGCACGGCGCGGCCGGAGTCTGGGTGATCAACGAGAAGGGCGGGGTCGCCTCGGCCGCGCGCCTGCCGGGCTGTCCCGCCGATTTCGAGGGCCGGGTACAGGCGTTGATGGGCGGTGTGGGGACGTCGGCGGCCGAACTCGGGCGCACCCTCGCCGCCGGCGCTGCGGTGGTCGCGGAGGTGAAGGAGGCGCTGGGCGAGGTGCCGGGCGCCCGGCGTGGCGGCGCGGGCTCAGGGCGGCACCCCCCGCGCCTCCGGCGCCCCGTGCGGCCCCCGTGGCTGTCCCGAAGGCCGGCCGGTGCCGCCGGCCGCCAGGG
>JBBQGJ010000444.1:0-5653 GCA_038322925.1 Mycobacteriales bacterium | reverse complement strand
GCCGTCGGCCTCGTGCACCTGGTGGAACCGGATGTCGCGCTCCTCGGTCGCCGAGTAGACCTTCACCGGCACGTTCACCAGACCGAAGGCCACTGAGCCTTTCCAGATCGATCGCATGTGCCCATGATGGACCTTTCCAGCTCGAATTGACCAGGCGCATTGACCAGGCAGATCAGCAACCCACGAAGATCGGGAGCGGGGTGGCTACTCGTGGCGGGTGGTGACAGCGCGACCGTCGAACTCGACGGTCATCGGCTGAGCCTCACCCACCTGCGCAAGGTGCTGTACCCGGCGACCGGGACGACCAAGGCGGAGATCATCGGGTACTTCGCCGAAGTCGCGCACGTCATGATCCCGCACCTGGCGGGTCGCCCGGTGACCCGGAAACGTTGGCCGGACGGCGTTTCCACCACACCCTTCTTCCACAAGAACCTCGACCGCGGCACGCCGTCATGGGTGAGCCGTCAGGTGATCGAGCATTCTGACGGTCCGAAGGCCTACCCGGTGGTCGACTCACCCGCGACGTTGGCCTGGCTCGGTCAGATCGCCGCACTGGAACTGCACGTGCCGCAATGGAGGTTCGAACCCGATGGTGGTATCGGGCGGCCGGACCGGCTGGTGTTCGACCTCGATCCGGGGCCTGGGGTCGGGCTTGCCGAGTGCGCCGAGGTCGCGCGCGCGGTACGCCGCCGGCTGTCCGGTTCCGTGGTCGTGCCGGTGACCAGCGGCTCCAAGGGCATCCACCTGTACAGCAGGCTCGACGGCTCTCTGACCTCGGACGAGGCGTCGCTGTTCGCCAAGCAGATCGCGGAGGCGATCGAGCAGGACATGCCCGAACTGGTGGTCTCCCGAATGCTCAAGTCGCTGCGGCCCGGGAAAGTATTCATCGACTGGTCGCAGAACAACGGGTCGAAAACCACGATCGGCCCGTACTCGTTGCGTGGGCGTGATCATCCCACGGTGGCCGCGCCGCGGACCTGGGAGGAACTGGAGGATCCGGCACTGCGGCACCTGCAGTACACCGAGGTCCTCGCGCTGCTCGCCGAAGCGCCGGATCCCATGCGGGGCTTGGAAACCGGCGACTGCGACGGAGCCGAGCACCGTGGCGGCAGGGGATCTCGCAGGCGGCGTAGCGGTTCCCCGCCGGCTGACGGGTCCAGGGCGGTGAATGCGCGGGTGGATGCGGGCAGCAAGCTGGACACCTACCGGGCCAAGCGGTCCGCCGACAGGACGCCGGAACCAGTCCCGGACAGCGGTCCGTTGCCGCAGGGGAACGACGACACCTTCGTCATCCAGGAGCACCACGCCCGCCGGTTGCACTACGACTTCCGGCTGGAACGCGATGGCGTGCTGGTGTCCTGGGCCGTGCCCAAGGGGCTGCCGACCGACTCCCGGCAGAACCGGTTGGCGGTGCACACGGAGGATCACCCCCTGGACTACGCGGATTTCGCGGGCACCATCCCGCAGGGTGAGTACGGCGGCGGCACGGTCAGCATTTGGGACGCAGGCACCTATGTCACCGAGAAATGGCGTGACGACGAGGTGATCGTCGTTCTCCAGGGCAAGCGTGCCCGTGGCCGGTACGCGCTCATCCGCACCAAGGATTCGTCATGGTTGATGCATCGAATGAGATCCCAGCAATCGCAGCAGTCCCCGCCGCACGATTCGGTGGATCCCGGCAACGGATCCCCGGGCGGTCCCGCCGCTGAGGACGGCGCGATCGCCGGGCACGGAGCCGGGGACGGCGTGCGCGTTTCGCGCGCGGACCCATCCCGCCGGCGGAAGGACCCGCCAGCCGTCCGGGGGGATCTGCCCGCGCCGCCCACGGATCTGCGGCCGATGCTGGCCACTACCGGAACACCACAGGACATCTCGCCGGACCACCCTTGGCGCTTCGAGGGGAAATGGGACGGGATTCGAGCGTTGGCCACGGTTGGTCCCGCCGGGCTCACCCTGCACAGCCGCGCCGGCAACGACTTCACCCGTTCCTATCCCGAAGTCGCCGAACTGACCGAGTTGCTGGACGGCCACAGTGCCGTGCTCGACGGCGAAATCGTCGTCCTCGACGACCACGGGGTCACCAGCTTCTCGCGGCTGCAGCAGCGGATGAATCTGGCCGGGGCGCGGGACATTGCCCGCATGCGCCGGGAGATGCCTGTGCAGTACTGGCTCTTCGACGTGCTCTGGCTGGACGGTGTGTCGTTGCTGCGCAAGAGGTATGACGACCGCCGGCGGGTGCTGGAGGCTCTGCCGCTGTCCGGTGAGGTATGCCGCGTTCCCGAACAGCTTGGCGGTTCGGTCGAGGAGGCTTTGCAGGGCAGCGTTCGGCGCAAGTGGGAAGGGATCGTGGCCAAACGAGCCGATTCCCAATACATGCCGGGGCGCCGGTCGCGAACCTGGTTCAAGATGAAGAACTTTCGGACACGGGAAGTGGTGGTGGTCGGCTGGCGGCCGGGGGCCGGGCGGCGCGAGGGCGGTGTCGGGTCCCTGCTGGTAGCGGTACCCGATGGGCGAGGGGGATTGCGCTACGCCGGCAAGGTCGGCACCGGGTTCACCGATGCGGTGCTGGACCAGCTGCTGGCCGCGTTGAAGCCGTTGCAGCGCAATAGGTCGGCGGTCGTCGACACGGTTCCACGGGAGGACGGCGTGGACGCAGTGTGGGTCGAACCGAGTTTGGTCGGTGAGGTCCGATTCGCGGACTGGACGAGCGAGCGTCGGTTGCGTGCCGCGAGTTGGCGAGGGTTGCGCCCGGACAAAGCCATTGGCGAGATCAATGCCTCGGAATGAGCGGGGCATGAGCGGGAATGAGCCGGAAGGAGCGGGGGATGTCGGCGCGCGAGACGTGACGGTCCTTCGGCGGACTCAGCAGGTGCTGGGCGGCGTTGGGAATATCTCCCGGGCGGGTGGTCCGCGGCCCCCTGGTTGGTACAACGGGTCCAGTGACGATCAGGTGTCGTGGTTCGGTGAGCAAACCTGAGGAACGCGGCTGGGCATCGTCACCGGTACGGGCGGGTCGAACGGGTCAGGCTACGACACGCCACGACCCCGGAAAACCGATCTCGTGACGCTCGCCGCCCAGACCGGCCTCACAATCACAGCTCGGTGCAACCAGGGGCGCCGCTGTCCGCGTCATCATGTTGTCAGACAATGCCGGCCAGTGCCGGCCAGTGCCGGCCGAGAGCGGGGACTCATGTTGCGAACCTCAGCGTTGGGCACCCGAGCCTTTGGAGCTGTCGCTACCGTTGGATCTGTTGTGGTTTTCCTGGTGCTGGGGGTGGGATGCGCAGCCAGTGTTCCCGGCCAAGCGGTGAACGGGTCGACGCAGATCACTGTCGAGGAAGGTGATGACATGACACCGGTAACGGCCCTCAATTGCGGCGAACCCATCCAGGGCCTGCTGAACCCGCGGAGCGAACTGGCGATGACCGGCAAGTTCGGTTCCCGGATTGATCGGGATGGGCAAGGGATGTTCAGTGGAACGATCACGGTGACCGCGACGCGACCGGGGATTTCCGGGGTGACGTCGCCCGAGGCGGACGTCTATCTTGCACGCGATGGCGAAGTCGTGGCCACTCCGCTGGCGAAGGACGCGATCGGGGAGCAGGTCGACGTGGATCCGTCGGCTGGTGCGGTGTTCGCCGCCGGGGGCAGCATTCTTGACTGCGGCGCCGGATCCGGTGAGATGTTGCCGGCCGGCGCCTACGAGATCTACGCGGTCGTGGTGGTCAATCAGGATGACGGTTCGGCGGTCGTGTCCACCGGAGGTCCGTGGCCGCTGGAGATAAGGTGAACGGCCAGGGGCGGACGGGATTCCGCCCCCAGCCGTCGGATGGTTGCCGCGCAACGGTTCTCAGGTGGCGATGGTCACCCGAACCGGGCGGCCACGCGGCTCCACTTCTCCGCGTAGCCGGTGCTGCCTCCGACCGCGATCACATGTCCGCGGATGTGCTTGTCGGGGCCGCTAGCGCTACCGACGTAGAACGGTGCCCCGGAGTCGCCGCCCTGGATCATCACACCGCCGGTGAAGACGATGACCGGCGACTTGCAGCCGCTGGACGTGCAGACCGTCCCGGTCACGCTGGTGACCGTGTGGCCGCAATTCTCCCCCGTGGTCCGGCCGCTGTGGCAGTAGTTGTTGTAGCCGACGACCGGATCGCCCGCGGAAGCGATGTGAGCTCCGGTGGAACTGTTCACCCCACCGATGTAGATGTACGGGGAGTAGGACTGGCCGCTGATGCGTTCCATG
Source organism: Mycobacteriales bacterium (assembly GCA_038322925.1). Classification (GTDB taxonomy): domain Bacteria; phylum Actinomycetota; class Actinomycetes; order Mycobacteriales; family Nakamurellaceae; genus Nakamurella. The sequence continues at coordinate 1,407 of JBBQGJ010000444.1, read as the reverse complement.
TCCTGGGAGGGCAGACCGTTGCCGCTGATGCTGCCGACAACGCCTCCGCCGAGTTCGGTCACCGCTGTCTGGCCGTTGCTGAAGCAGTGCCCGGCGGTGATCTGGAACCGCGTACCGACCGCGTTCTTGACGGTGTACCCGGAGGAGCACCGGGGGACGTTCCTGGTCAACGCGATGCCGGCGCCACCCCAGAACGGAGCGATGTCGTCCCTTCGACTGAACGCGTCGGTGACCGCCGCTCGTCGCACCTCCACCACCCCGGACAGGGTGCCGACCAGGGATGACACGACGGCGGCGGACGCGTCCGTTTCGATGATCACCTTGCCGGTGGCGGCGTCGGTGTAGGCGCCGAAGGAATTCTTCGTTCCGTGTGTCCTGACGAAGGAGGTGATCCGGGACTGGATGGTCGCCGACGCCGCGTTCACGGTGGGGCTGACCGCCGTGGTCAACTGCCTGCCGCTGCTCGCGGCCTCGTCTGCGGGCACCGGGCGGGTCGCGGCGTCCTGCGCGTTCGTCTGCGGTGGCTTGGGTTCGTCACCGGGTTTCCCGGCGGCGTAGCCGGGAGCACCGAGCGCGACGGTGAGGGCGGTGGCCAGCGCGGCCGCGATCACCGATGTCAACAAAGTTCGCTTCACATGCATTGCGCCATCCTGTTTCTCAGCAGAGTCCTCGGTCTCGGGATGTTCAGTGCGGATAATGCGCTGGTCGGCTCTCCGTGAGCGTCGCAGCGCCGATGCCATCTGTGCAGGGCGCGAAGGATCCAGGTCGGTGGTCCCCGCGATACGGGACGGACATCGGTGACCACGCCGGAGCGACGTCGATCGCTTCCGGGATCGGCGATATTTCCTGCGCCAGCGTCATTTCTGGACCAGGACATCATGCGGTTGGATTCCCCCCGATGAGGCATACTCCCGCCGCCTCTTGGTTTTGGTAGCGATGGGTGGTTGGTCGATTCGTGACCGTGCCCCCACACGACCTGCGATCCATTGTTGTCGGCGTCCGCATTCCTGGCGCTCGTCAGGGACCCACCGTCCGGCAACCGACGACGACTGTCAACCGAATTCGAAGGAGAGAACGGTGGACAGTCGCAACGCTGCATCTGACGGTGAAGCGAACGAAGATTGCGGTCGACGAATCACCCTGCAGCACCTACGAGAAGTGTTGGCACTAAACCGATCAGTCCACCACATGGGCCTTTCGTGCGCAGCCGAAACTCCGGTAGGACGCCGGTGCACTCTCGGTGCATACCAATAACACCCGAAAGGGTGCTCGGGTTCAGACCGTCGTAGCGACACCCTGCTAGGATTCTAGGGTTTCATCGAGCGATGGGCAAGGGTGCTGTGAGCAGATTTCCTGAGTTAAATGTTGAGGAGCGGGAGCAGATTTCCCGCAGTATCGCCCAGGGGT
>JBBQGJ010000443.1:0-5688 GCA_038322925.1 Mycobacteriales bacterium | reverse complement strand
TAGCGTCCTGGGCGCGGCGCGGCGCGGCGCGGCGCCGCTGCCGGCCGGTGGCGTGGATGGCGGTGGACGAGACCGTCAACGACCTGCAGGCGATCTGGCTCGATGTGCTGGGCGCGTTGACGATCGGTGACGCCGTTCCCGCTGACAGCCCGCTACGGTCGATGATGCCGGCGGCCGGCTGAAGGTCCCGCTGGGCAGGCTCGGCACCGAACGCATCGTCCCGTTGGACGAGACGGCGCTGGACGCTTTGGACCACTGGACCGGGCAACGCGGCACCCAACACGCCCTGCCACACCCCCGCACAGCGGATCACAGCCGCGCACTCATCGACGCGCCCTGGGCGTGCAGCGGGGGACCGTGGACCGGCTGCACCAACCGGAATTCCTCGAGACCGCCGGCAGCGGCATTGAAGGTCGGTGTTCGCCGCGAATGGCGCGCTGATTCCCGGGTGCCACGGGTTAACCCTTTTCGGGTGAGGCAGCCGATTCGGTTCCGCTTTACGCTCCGCCCGGTCGGCTGAACCGGCCTCGCACGGTACGACACCAGCCACGCGCCAGGCCGGTTGATGATTCACCAGGAGCGGCCCATGTCCACCCTTGAGGAGCACCGAGAGTTCGGCGAACACGTCGATGCTTCCGGATTGACGGTGCGCGAGGCGCATCATGCTGTCTGTGCGGCGCGGATGACCCATTGTCGACACGGTCGAGCGCGTCTGGTTCACGGCAGGCGGCGGACCCGGCGCCGGAACGTATCGAATCGCCGGGCCGCGATGGTGCCCAGGGGCGGCATTGAATCAGCACCAACGCTGCAACAGACTCACACCCTGCCCATCCGCCGTTTCGTGGCTGGTGGTGGTGACCGTGACGGTGGCGGTTGGCATGGTGTTCGTCGGGTTCATGCCGGTGTTCGAGGCCGGCACGAACGACAGGGTGCTCGTCGTCGGTGTTCACCTGATCGTGGTCGCCGGTGCGGTGTGCCTGAACGCGACCACCGTTGAGGCGCCCTATCAACCGGGCCGGGATCCCGGGGCGAGCCACCCCGTCAAGACTGCGCCAGCCCAGGTGACTCCCGTTGCAGACGGTCGCGGAACGAATCTGACCCAGGCGTTGTCGAAGCCGGTGAACCGAACCGGAACCGAACCACGAAAGGAATTGTCATGAGCAACACACCGGCGGCGATGAGTGTTGAACGTCAGCGGGTAGAGGGGTTCGGGCGGCTCGAGAATGGGTTGCGACAGGCCGGCGACTGGTACCTGTGGGGACCCTACGTGAGTGAGCGGCAGTGGGGGACGGTCCGGGAGGATTACAGCGCGGACGGCGAGGCTTGGGACTACCTGCCGCACGACAACAGCCGTTCCCATGCCTACCGATGGGGCGAGGATGGCCTGGCCGGCTTCTGCGACATCGAGCAGCGGCTGTGCCTCGGGCTCGCGCTGTGGAACGGCCGTGATCCGATCCTCAAGGAGCGCGCCTTCGGACTGACGGGCGCACAGGCGAACCACGGCGAGGACGTGAAGGAGTACTGGTGGTATCTGGACGCCCTCCCCAGCCACGCCTGGAACCGCTGGCGTTACCACTACCCGCAGGCGGCGTTCCCCTATGAGGACCTGCGGGCGGAAAACGGCAGACGCGGCAAGCAGGACCCCGAATACGAACTGCTCGACACCGGCGTATTCGACCAAGATCGCTATTGGATCACCGAGGTTTGGTACGCCAAGGACGATCCCACCGATGTCCTGATGACCGTCCGGGTGACGAACGCAGGCCCGGAAGCCGACACCCTGCATGTGCTGCCGACCGCGTGGTTCCGCAACACGTGGTCCTGGGACGTGGACGCGCCCAAGCCGGTGCTGGCGGGAGCAGGCGGTTCGGCGATTACAGTCGAGCACCCGTTCCTCGGCTCACTTGAACTGCTCGCTGACGCGGGCCCGGACGGTGCGAGCCCGGTTCCGCTGTTCTGCGAGAACGAGACCAACACCGTGCGGCTCTTCGGCGCGCCGCCGGCGACGCGGTACCCCAAGGACGGCATCAACGACCACGTGATCAGCGGCGCGGCCACCGTCAACCCCGATCAGCGGGGCACCAAGTGCGCCTTCTGGTACCGGTTGACGGTCGCGCCAGGCGAAACCGCTGAACTGCGGCTGCGGCTTCGTCCGACGGGCGCCGCGGGCGGCAGGCAAGCGCGGGCGGCAGCCGCGTTCGGCAGCGGCTTCGACCGCATCGTCCAACAGCGCCGGGCCGAGGCCGACGAGTTCTACGCCGAGCTGACACCGGAGGCGGCCAGCCCCGACGAGGCGATGGTGATGCGGCAGGCTTTCGCCGGGATGCTGTGGAGCAAGCAGCTGTACGACTACAACGTCAGCCGCTGGCTCGACGGTGACCCCACCCAGCCAACTCCCCCGCCCGGCAGGCGCGGCGGGCGCAACGCCCGGTGGCGCAACTTCAATGCCTTCGACATCATGTCCATGCCGGACAAGTGGGAATACCCCTGGTTCGCCGCCTGGGACCTGTCCTTCCACTGCGTGGCCCTCGCTCACGTGGACCCGGCGTTCGCCAAATACCAGCTGATCCTGTTGTGCCGGGAGTGGTTTCAGCATCCGAACGGGGCGCTGCCCGCCTACGAGTGGGATTTCGGCGATGTGAACCCGCCGGTGCAGGCGTGGGCCGCGCTCGAGGTGTTCGCCATCGACGGCGGCCGTGACTTGGACTTCCTCAGCCGGGTCTTCGACAAGCTCCTGGTCAATTTCACCTGGTGGGTCAACCTGGAGGACGCGGGCGGCAACAACCTGTTCGAGGGCGGCTTCCTCGGTCTGGACAACATCGGCCCGATCGACCGCTCGCACCTGCCGGTCGGCGGCGTGCTCGAGCAGTCCGACGCCACCGGCTGGATGGCCTTCTACGCGATCGCCATGATGGGCATCGCTGCGGTCTTGCAGCGCAGCGGCCGGCGGCCCGCGATCGATCTTGTCCTCAAGTTCCTCGAGCACTTCGCCGCGATCACCCAGGCAATGGATGACCAGGGCCTGTGGGACGAGGCCGACGGGCTCTACTACGACCGGCTGCTCACCCCGGACGGCACCGCCGTGCCGGTCAAGGTCCGGTCGATGGTGGGCGTCATCCCCATGCTGACAGCCGCCGTCATCGACGAGGGGATGCTCGCGCGATCGCTCACCGTCGACAAGCAATTCGCCGACTTCTTCGAGCGTCACGACACCTTCCAATCCAGCAGCACCGGCCACATGCGCGGTGAGCCCGGCGACCGGCGGCTACTGCTATCTGTGACCGGCATCGAGCGCCTCGAGAAGCTGTTCGCCAAGCTCTTCGACCAGAACGAGTTCCTGTCCCCATACGGCCTGCGGGCGCTGTCCGCCTACCATCGCGACCATCCGTACGAGATCGATGTCGAGGGGTTCAGGGCCACGATCGACTACGAGCCTGCTGAGTCCACCGTCGCCATGTTCGGCGGGAACTCCAACTGGCGCGGACCACTCTGGTTCCCGCTCAACTACCTGGTCATCAACGCGCTTGACCGCTACTACCGGTTCTTCGGTGACGAACTCACCACCGAGTACCCGGCCGGCTCGGGGCATAAGGTGCCCCTCGACCTGATCGCCATGGACCTGCAGGACCGGCTCATCTCCATCTTCACCGTCGGCCCCGACGGGCGGCGGCCCTGCTTCGGGGGGGTGGACCGCCTGCAGCACGACCCGGCATGGAAAGACAACCTTGTCTTCAACGAGTACTTCCACGGCGACAACGGCGCCGGGCTCGGCGCCGCCCACCAGACGGGCTGGACCGGGCTGATCGCGGACGTGATCCGCCGGCGCCACGGCGCGGTCCGCTCTTTCGGGGACGTGATCCGCAGCCTTTACCCGAGGGACCGGCCATGACACCGCATTACCGCGCGTCCCGAACCCACCGGTCGCGGTCAGCTCGACCTCGCACCCCGTGCGCTCGGGGATCATGACGCGCGCGCTCCCTGTCCCACTCGCTGCGGCTTCCGCCCGCATAGCGGCATCGCCTGGCCGGCCAGCAGGAACGGCGACCGGAAGTTGAGGGCGATCTGTTTGTCCAGGCGCGGTTTCGGAATGGTTCTCGACGGGTCCGGCCGAGCGACCCCGGCGGCCAGGATCAGTGCGTTCATCGATCCGAACGTGCGGCGGTGCAATTCGATGGCGGCGTCGACGGTCTGGTCGGCTGCGACGATGTGCACGGCGGCGATGTCGAGTTCGGAATGGACCTGCGCGAGCTGGACCCGAGCACGTCCGACCAGGGTACGTATCCAGCCTTGTTGTGAGAGATGGGTGGCGATACCGCGGCCGATGCCGCGGGAGCCGCCGGTGATCAGCGCACTCCGACGCTCTTTTCGAGCCAAATGGTCATGTCCGCTCAGAACGTACCTCAAGGGTTTGACACGCGCTGGAAGTATTGGCGCGAATTATGTACAGTCGGAACATGACCGAGACCCTGCCCCTGGCCGAAGCCCGCAACAGGCTGTCCGAGCTGGCCAGCCTGGTCGAGACCACCCACGAACGCGTCATCGTCACCCGCAACGGGCGACCGTCGTTCGCTCTGATCTCCCTGGACGACATCGAATCTCTCGAAGAGACACTAATTCTGCTGTCCGACCCAGAGGCGATGGCCGGTATACGGCAGTCCAAGCAGGAATTCGCAGCGGGCAATGGTATTGCCATGACCAAGGACGAGATAACCAGCTGGCTGAAAACCGAACATGCGGGTTGAGTTCTCCCCCACTGCCCTGCGGAATATCCAGAACCTTCCGGAGAAGATCGCGATGGCCTGCGTGGAGTTCATCTACGGCCCTCTGGCCGAGGACCCGCGACGAGTAGGCAAACCGCTCCGCGGCGAACTGACGGGCCAGTTCTCTGCCCGTCGGGGCACCTACCGCATCGTCTACGAGATCTCCGATGACGTCACTGACGAGCCGGACGCTACTTCCGCCCCGGCGGCCGACTCGGGGGACGACGACACCGGGGTCCTCCGGATCACCCGCATCGACCATCGCGCAGATGTTTACCGCAAGTAGGGTCAGAGGTGGATCACCGAGATGCTCACCACCTCCGTAAGCCTCCCGCCGCCGAGGTCACGCGGAGAATCGGTTTCGAGGTGGCCAATCGCGGGCACGAGCTCCAGCCTCGCCCGACAGCCAGTGGGCGTCACGACCGAGTGAGGCACGGAGGACACGAATCTCGAAGTGCTGTGGTCAACCGGTGTCGCCAAACCAACGGCGCCGCCACAACGGCGGCGTCCTGGAGATTCCAGCGATGCCCCGTTCCGCTCGTCCTACTTCCCGTCCCCCGCCGCCGACGCTATGCCGGCACACCGAGTGCGAGGATGGACAATGCCCGTCCAGCGACCGAACGTCGCGGTATCCGCCCGGCGTTCCATTCTGCCGGATGGCTTTCTCTTCGGCGGCGTGGCGACTTTAGCAATCACCATTGTCGAAGTTCAGCGTCCATTCGCCCTTTATTGCCAGATCGAATCAGACCAATGCACGGGGTGTATCCGGGCTGAGCAGATCTTCGAGGCTAGTACTACAGCCGTAGATCGGGTCTGTCGGCGTGTCTGCGCAGGTCAGAGCGGCCAGCGCATGATCATCGGTGCTTGTGTGGAACAACGAGAACGCTGCGCTGGCCGCAGCTCATAGGATAGATCCTGGTTTTTGGTG
>JBBQGJ010000442.1:0-5701 GCA_038322925.1 Mycobacteriales bacterium | reverse complement strand
GCGCCGACAGGAACTGCCCCTGGCGGTCACGAAGGCGGACTGGATCGCGTCCTGACAGCCCCGGCCGGGCCGAAAGCCGTACGACCTCGGCTCGAACCGTGCTTCCCACTCGGGCTCCAACGCCGCGCTGACCAGGGCCTGGAGGCACCGGTCGATCACGACGGGAATACCGAGCCCGCGCAGTTTCCCGCTGGCCTTGGGAATGAACACCCGCTTGACGGGCAACGGCTTCCACGACGCCCAGTGCCCAGGCATCCAGCAGGCCAGTTCGGCCTTGTCCTTCGACCTGAGCACCAACTCGCCGTCGATCCCCGCCGTCGAGCGCCCAGCATTGATCTGCGTCACCCGCCGCACGCTCAGCAGAGCGTTCGCGCGGGACCGCAGCATCAACCTCTGAAGATTGCGGACCCTTTTCAGGTCCCCTGCCTGCGATGCCGTGAAGATCCGTTGCCGCAACCGCCGTACGTCGTCCTCGACGGTCCGCCAATTGATCGCGTCCCAATCGAGAACCTCGCCCTCAGGTCCGTTCACCACACCGCCCACCGGAGGTGCGGGCTGACCCGCCCCATCCGCCCGGGTCAGCGTGGCGTCCAACATGCCCATCGGTTCTGGCCGCTCCGTCATCGTCGTCGTCACCGGCTCACCCGACCCACGTCAGCGCCCTTTCAGGCCGAGCACCAGCTCGTATCCGGCCAGTTATCCGACGACGGTCGGCGGAGGAGCCGACCATGTTGTCCCGGTTTCCTGCTGCCTTTCGGCGACCGGCCTTCGCTTCTTGGGTCATCCTGCGCCCGCTGGGGAATTGAGCCTCCCTCACGGTCGGCCGACCGGGCAGCAGCACACTGCACGGACCCCATCGGGGTTGTCCTGTTGCGCATGAGCAAGACGCGACCGGGCAGGGCGCCCCCTTGACCCCGAGGACGGCGGTGCGTTCCCGGCTGGCGACTATTCTCCAGCCGGCGCCTGCCGCTTTCCAACGGCCAGTCCCTACGGCCCCACTGAAACATCCCATCGGCGGGGGTGACCTTCACGAGGCATCAACGGGGGTTCACTCACGTTCGCCCATCCCACCGGCCACCCAAACCGGGTACCCGATGCCGGGACGGCGCTCCGACACCGCCCCACCGGTCTTCTCCTTGCCTGTAGCTCCCGGATGGAACGAGAACCCTTGGGCTTCTTCCCCGAGCTTCGCACCCCGCAGTCACCCGCGACGCACGTCGAGGCGGAGACAGGCCATCACGCACTGGCCCGAGTACTACACCTTCGACCTCAGTCGAACCTCCAACAGCGCCTCCTACTTGCCCTCATGCACCCTCAGGTCGCACCCAGCCGTTCGTCGCCTCCAGCACCACCTCCGGTGCCTCACCTGCCCGGGCCATCACCGTGGACAACCGATCAATGTCGTTGCTGATCCGGATGCACTCCAGCTGATCACCAGCCGCTGTCGTCCGGACAATCACCGACCGTCGTCGATGCAGATCGATTCCCACGAACTGCTGACCTGAATAGCATTCGCTCACAAGGGGCCTCCTTCGTCGAACGGACGTGAGCACCGCCAGTGTCAACCCAACCCAACTGCGGAGTCCCACGAGGAGCGGAGGCCCCGCTCCTTACCGCATCAGATGCAGTGGGATGTCCCGGCGCTTATCTACGCGTGGCACCCGATCCCGAGTCGGGGGCGTACATCACCCTGCGGTCGTAGTCGGTGACCCACACCGCATGCCGCCGATGACCGGCGACCCGTCGCTGACACCGTTGCCATTCACCGCACGATGATTGCTCCGGCGGGCATCAATGCTGACCGCCCGGGTCCCGTTGCTGCAATGCACGTACACGGCTGACCCGGAGACCGCGTATCCGACGCCACTCTTGCCTGCGGCGACGACATGGTCACCGACCATCGCCGGTCCCATCGAGGCTTGCCCGACCGAATCCACACCAAGGGGTGCGTCTGCCTAGCGGAAACTGCCGGAAGGCCGCGACCTCGTCGCAGGAGTGGGCCATACATAGGTCCGCACCGCGCGCGGCACCGAGGTCGTCGTCGGATCGCCGTGACGCGGTTCGTGACGCGAAATGCTGATGGCAAGGATGCTGGAGTGGTCAGGAGAGGGTAGTCGCGTTACTGTAGAGGCTGGTGGAGGCCCTAGTATCGAACAAGCATAACCCTACGGATCAGAAGGTTGGGGGTTCGAATCCCTCCGGGCGCGCCACATAAGTGCAGGTCAGGGCGTTTTTCGTGATCTTGAGGGTCCGCTGACAGCGGGGTTTGACAGCAATGTCGCGTCATGACAGCTCCTCGTCGAGGTGGTTCAGGGCCTTACGTTGGTTGTCCAGGATGTGTCCGTAGATGTTCATGGTCGTCTCCATCGCGCTGTGTCCGACGATTTCCATCACGATCCTCGGGTGGACGCCAAGGGCCAGGAGCAGGCTGATGCAGGTGTGGCGCAATCCGTGCAGTGGCACCTTCCGGACGCCCTGCGCGGTGCACATGCGGGTAAGGTTGCGCGGCTCCAGCGCGGCTCCAGCGCGGCTCCAGCGCGGTTCCGCGCGAGGTTCCGACGACGTACCCCTGCGGGTGAACGGGTCGGCCGGGTCGGCCGCCGCGGGCCTGAGCCTGCCGATGGTGTTCCGTCAGCGCGTACAGCGCTCGACCGGGCAGGGGCACCGTCCGGGTGGAGCGGCGGGTCTTGGTTGGCAGTTCGCGCAGCTTCCCTTCGACCCGTTGCACGGTTTGCTCGATGCTCAGCGTCCCAGCGCCGAAGTCGACGTGGTCCCATCGCAGACCGCACACCTCGCTGCGGCGTAGCCCGAGCATGACCATCAGCACCCACAACGCGTGGTGTCTATCGGCGGCGGTCGCGGCCAGGAGCTCGCGGGCCTCCTCTACCGACAGTGGCTCCTTCTTCGCCGGCCTGGGCCGCTCGACCCGGACCAGGGTGGCGACGTTGCGGCTGACGAGTTCCTCGCGGAAAGCGTGTTCTAGGGCGGCCCGCAGCGTCGCATGCACATACTGGATGGTGCGTTGACCGACGCCGTCGGCCCGCATCCCGTCCACCATGAGCCGTACGTCCCGCACTCCCAGGCGGGAGAGCTTCTTGCGCCCGATCCGTGGCACGATGTGCAGCCTGGTGTTGCCTTCGTATGCGGTCCATGTGCTCGGACGGACGTGCTGCTTGACGTGGACCAGCCATTCGTCGAGGTAGCCGCTGACCGTCATGCCGGCGGGCGCGATGGGTGCGTTCCTTTCAGCCCTCTGGACCAGCTCACGCAGCTTCTTGTTCGCGTCGGCGCGGGTCTTCGCGTAGGAGCTCACTCGATGCGCTTGTCCCGTCCAACGAAGGCACGTACGCAGCCGCGACCCAGCGGCCGTCCTTGCGCTGGTACACGCTGCCCGCGCCGTTGAGGTTCCGGCCACTCATAGGGCCGCCTCCGCCACCATCCTCTGCGCGAACGCGTGCACGGAATCGACCGGGATCCGCCGCAGCCGCCCGATCTTGATCGACTGCAACTCACCGGTGCGGATCAGTTGTTGTAGACCTTGCACCGCCCAATCTTTAGACTCTCGGCCACTTCCTCGGCGGTAAGCAATACTCGTTCCATGAGTCGTCCTCCAGACGCCCGTCAGCTGAGTACATCAATGGAGGACAGCGTCTACCACAATCGCGCACGCGGTCCGCACCGCAGTGCGACCCGCACAAAAGTGCGGGCATCAGTGCGGGGTGCGCGAGTGTTGTCTCACTGAAGAGACGACCCATTTCGGGTCAAACAAAGCTGTAATGATAGCTCCGGTCCCGGACGTCACCGGCGCCGCCCGCTCCGCTCCAGTCGCCGGGTCAAGAAACCACACACCCGCCGCGCTCAGGAGCTCCAAGTGGGCCTTCCATGCGGGACGGTTCCACAAACTATGTTTGACCATCGGCACCATGAGGGTGGGTATCTTCGCCCCGATCACTTCGCAGAGCAGGCTGTGGACATAGGTATCCGAAATGCCGGTGGCCGCCTTGCCGATGGTATTGAATGTTGCCGGGCACGCATATTACCCATGGCCAATTAATTCAACACCCGTAGTTACCGGCCGGCGAAAGCTCCGTGGAACTGACATTTGGCGAGTGTTCACGATCGCCTACTGGCTCTGCCGTGATCCGCTACGTTCTGCCACCCATACGTGTACAGGATTCCACCGATCGAGGTGCCCCACCCGTTCGCCGTGCCTGCATATACTGTGCGTCACGATCCCACATACCCCTGGAGGGCTCGATGCCCCCTTACACATCGTCCCATCCCGGTTGCAGCCAGCCGCGACCTAAGCCAACATCCCACTCTGATCATCAGAACAGGCACACCTGGCGAGATCACGAGTGCGACGGGCACACGTCCGACCTACTACACCGTGACGGTTTGGCCCTTCGGTCTGCATGGTGGCCAGATGACGATTCCCAATCTCAGCAGAACCGACTTACAAGCAGCCTGACCGCAACCGATGTCCAATCGCTGGGCCCCGTCAGAGCCCGCAATGATGCGTCTTTGCGAGCCCTTAGGTTTCGGGCATCGACTGCCCCTGACGCGTGTCGTCTTGCAGGCTCCATGCACAAATCCACCGACTGAGAACCGCTATTTCGGCTTGGGATGATTAGGACCATGCCCGACACGCACTACTACCGGACGCCTCAGAATTAGGCAGTCAAAGGGCACAAACCAGAACTTTTAGTCGCAGCGTTCTTGGACGACTCACGATTATGAAACCGAAACGACTCGGGACTCCACAGACTGGAGCCACGAGGGGAAGGGTGAGGAAGTCGGCATTACACACTTGGGACGGGTCACGTCCCTCATTCCAGAAAGGTAGTGAGGGATGAAAATTCCCAAAACACGGCGGGGCCGTGTAGGTATTGCCGCAGTAGTGGCTTTGGCCATGAGTATGCTCGCGGGTGGCGCCGTCCTCAGCCCGGCGGCGGCCGCTGATCCAGAGCCCCCGTGCGGACAAGGCGCCACGTCACCCGCGTTCAACCAGTTCGTGGACGAGGCCGCACAGCCGCCAGTGGCCACACCGGATGGCAAGAACCACTACACGCTAACGGCCCATCTGGGGAGCCACTCATTCCAGAGTGGCAGGCCCGCTGTGCCGACTCTGGGCTACAGCACGGCCAACGCGGCGGTGGACTACCTCGGCCCCACGATCGTCACCAAGAAGGGCACGCCGGTCGACGTGAAGATCGTCAACGCCCTGCCGGCCGCCGGGACGCCAATGTTCCCGTTCGACCAGCCGAACAATAACAATGCCGTGGTGATGCACCGACACGGTGGCCTCCAGAAAGTGGAAAGCGACGGCACCCCATCTCAGTTTGTGGCACCGGGAACGTCTCGCACCAACCACTACCCCAACAACCAGGCTGCTGCGCCGCTGTGGTACCACGATCACGCGGACATGACGACGTCGTACAGCGTGTACGAGGGGCTGGCCGGGTTCTTTCCCAACACGGACAACTTCGAACCGAAGTTCAACCTGCCGTCGGGCGTCTTCTCCAGTGCCTACGTGCTCCAGGACATGTCGTTCTACGGTGATTACTCGCTGTGCTACACGCACGCGTCGCCGGAGTTCTTCGGTGACACACCGGTGGTCAACGGTACCGTCTCGCCCAAGCAGACGGTGGAGCCACGCCGCTACACCTTCACCTTCGTCAACGGCTCCGACTCCCGGTTC
>JBBQGJ010000441.1:0-5705 GCA_038322925.1 Mycobacteriales bacterium | reverse complement strand
TGGTGCGGTTGCGGGAGCGGGCGGCCAGACTGGCCGTGGACGATTCGGCGCCGGGCATGCTGGATCTACGTCGAGCGAGGGCCATCTGCCGGTGACACACTCATGATCAACGCGGTTGGGGTGGCCGCACGACTCGGGCGGAGGGCGGTGGCCTGATGGGCGCTCCCGGACCGACCGGGCAACTGCTGGGCAGCGCGCCCGGCGGTCAACCCGCGCTGGTCGAGGCCTACCTGGCCCGCAGCGGGATGTTCGCGACGGGAGTCGGTGACCCGCGCCGGTACGACGAGATGACCGGCACCGACGGCTCCCTGCTGCCGGGCTGGTCGGAGCTGGCGGCCGCGCTGAACGCTATCGGCGAGCACGGGCTCGCGGACCTGTCCGGACGCGTCGACCGGATGCTGGAGGACGACGGCGTCACCTACACCCCGGTGGACGCCGTGGTCGCCGACCCCGCCGCGGCGCCGGCGGACCCCGAGCGGTGGCGGCTGGATCCGCTGCCGCTCGTCGTCGAGGACGCCGAATGGCGGCGGCTGGAAGCGGGATTGATCCAGCGGTCGACGCTGATGGACGCGGTGCTCGCCGACCTGTACGGCGACGGCAAGATCATCGAGAACGGCCTGCTGCCACCGCAACTGGTGTACCTGCACCGCGACTACCTGCGTCCCGCGCACGGCATCACCATTCCCGGTGCGCACCAACTGTTCTTCCACGCTGTCGACGTGTGCCGCAGCACCACCGGTTCGTTCCAGGCGTTGGGGGACCGCACCCAGGCGCCGTCGGGCGCCGGGTACGCCATGGCGGACCGCAGAGTGGTCTCCAGGGTGCTGCCCGACCTGTTCCGGCGCAGCGGACCCCGCGGTCTGGGCGCGTTCTTCCACACCATGCGCTCCGCGCTCGCCTCGGTGGCGCCGGACCAGGCGGAGGATCCGCGGGTCGTCGTGCTGACCCCGGGCACGCATTCGGAGACCGCCTTCGACCAGGCGATGCTGGCCTCGCTACTGGGTGTCCCGCTGGTCGAAAGCGCCGACCTGATCATCCGGCGGGGCCGGTTGTGGATGCTGTCCATGGGTCACGTGGAGCCGGTGGACGTGGTGGTGCGGCGGGTGGACGCCTCCTGGTCCGACCCGCTTGACCTGCGGCCGAAGTCCCGGCTGGGCGTGGTCGGGCTGACCGAGGCCTGCCGGCGCGGCACGGTCACCGTGGTCAACCAGCTCGGCAGCGGCATCCTGGAGAGCCCGGGGATGTTGCCGTTCTTGCCGCAGCTGGCCAGGGCGATCCTGGGCGAGACGCTGAAGCTGGAGTCGGTGCCGACCCACTGGTGCGGCAACGACTCCGAAAGATCCCATGTGCTGGCGCATTTCGAACAGATGGTGCTCCGGCCGACGGACCGCGGCCGTTCGGTGTTCCCGGCCCTGCTGACCAGGGAGCAACAGGAGTCCTGGCGCGAGCGAGTCAGTGCAGAGCCTTTCCGGTGGGTCGGGCAGGAGCACACCCCGTTCTCCGAGGCGCCGATGGCCGCACCCAACGGCCTGGCCGCGGGGCAGGTGAGCATGCGGTTGTTCTCGGTGGCGCACGGCTCGGGTTACGTGTCGATGCCGGGGGCGCTTGGCCGGGTACAGGACGGCGACCCGTCGATCGGCGGGCGCGGCCGGGTCAGCGTGGCGAAGGACGTCTGGGTGCGGTCGGGGCGCACGGACCCGGCGGCGCGCGGTGAGGGCCGGGTGTGGCTGTACGAGGGACCGGTCGTGCAACCCGACCGCCCCGAGTCGACCTCGTCGCCGCGCGTGCTGGAGGACCTGTACTGGCTCGGGCGGTACGCCGAGCGGACCGAAGACCTCACCCGGCTGCTCATCGTCGCCCAGGAGCGGGTGGAGGATTTCCGGTTCCGTCCCGAGCACCTCGGCGCGGGGTGCGTGCCGGTGCTGCTGTCCGCGGTCAGCACGGTGTCCGCAACGGCCCGGTTCCTGCCCGGCCAGGACCCGTTGCCGCGGATCCGCGAACTGCTGCTCGACACCAACGAGATCGGCACCGTGGCGCAGTCTCTGGCCGGGCTGCGGGAATCGGCGCGGTCCGTGCGCGATCAGCTGTCCGACGACACCTGGATGGTGCTCGGCGGTATCGACCGAGCGGTCGCCGAACTCGCCGAGACGCCCGCCGACACCGGGATCTTGCTGTCCTCCACGCAGGCCGCCGTGCTGTCCGGGATGCTCGCGCTGTCCGGGTTGGCCAGCGAGAACATGATCCGCGATCCTGGTTGGTACTTCATGGATCTCGGCCGGCGGCTGGAACGGGCGCAACAGCTGACCGCGCTGCTGCGCTCCACCCTCACCAGCTCGCATACCTCCGCCGTGGATTCTCTGGTGGTGGAATCGGTGCTGGCCGTCGCGGAATCCGGCGTCACCTACCGGCGCCGCTACCGCGGCCGGATCCAGATCGCCACCATGCTGGAGTTGCTGCTGCTCGACACCGGGAACCCCCGCTCGCTGGCCTACCAGGTGGCCCAGGCCAGGGCCGACCTGCGCGCGCTGCCCGATGCCTCGGGGACATCCCGCCCACAACGACGCCTCGAGGACGTCGACGCCACGCTGCGCCGTTGCCGGCCCGAGGACCTGGAACACACCGACGAGAACGACATCCGCAAGGAGTTCAGCACGCTGCTGGACGGTCTGCACGAGTCGCTCCGGGGTATCGCCGATGCCATTGCGGCCCAGCACTTCTGGCATCCGAGCCCGATGCAGCCGCTGGGCGTCGTCACCGTGGATGGTGCACTGTGAGTCCCGACAAGACCGCTCCCGCAACGACTTCCGATCACGAGCCGACGACGGACATGGTGACGACCAACCGCCGCTACCGGATCGAGCACCGGACCGTCTACCGGTACTCCGATGACGTGTCGGCGTCTTACGGGCGCGGCTACCTGCACCCCCGGGACACCCCCGATCAGCGCTGCCTGGACCACCGGTTGCACGTCGAACCCGAACCGTCCGACGCGGCCGACGGCGTGGACGTCTTCGGCAACACCAGCACCTACTTCCACGTCACCCGCCCGCACACAGAGCTGTCCGTGGTCGGGTGGTCTGACGTGGAGGTCTCCGTTCCGCGGTGGGATCGGGAGAACGGTTCGCTGCCCTGGGAACGGGCGCTGCCGACTCCGTCCACCGACCCGCGGGCCATCGAGTTCACCCTGCCCTCGCTGCTGGTGCAATTGCCGCCGGAGGTCCGCGACTACGCGGCGACCTCCTTCACCCCCGGCCGTCCGATGGTGCAGGCGTTGACCGACCTGAACCACCGGATCCACACCCAGTTCAAGTACGAGTCGGGCGCGACCTCGGTGTCATCGACGGTGCTCGACGTGCTGGAGGCGAGGGCCGGGGTGTGCCAGGACTTCGCGCACCTGGCGGTGGCCTGCCTGCGGTCCTTGGGTCTGGCCTGCCGGTACGTGTCCGGGTACCTGGCCACCTACCCGCCGCCCGGCGAGGAACGGATGATCGGGGTTGACGCCAGTCACGCCTGGGCCGCGGTGCGGCTCGCGGACGGGTCGTGGATTGGTTTCGATCCCACCAACGACACCTTGGCCGACGAGCGCTACACGACCATCGCCTGGGGGCGCGACTACGACGACGTGCCGCCGCTGCGCGGGGTGATCTTCACCGACGCGGACACGCACGAGATGGACGTCGCCGTCGACGTGGCGCCGCTGCCCTGAGTGGTCAGGCTTGTTCGCGCCCTAACCCTCACCGGCCGGCACCGACTGGTGGCGGTCCAAGCGCGGCAGCAGCAGTTGCTGGGTGAGCAGCACGAGCGCGGCGGCAACGGGCAGCGCCACCAGGGCACCGACGATGCCCAGCAACGCACCGCCGATCAACAACGCGACAATGGTGACCAGCGCCGGCAGTTTCAGCACCCTGCCGAAGACCTTGGGGCTCAACAGGTAATCCTCGAAGAACTTGTAGGCCACGAAGAAACCCACCGTGGCCAGGCACACCGGCACCGACACCGTCAGCGCGGCCAGCGCGACCAGCACACCCGCGACCGCCGAACCGATCACCGGGATCAGGTCGAACAGGCCGACCAGAATGGCCAGCAGCAGGGGGTAGGGCACGCCGAACGAAACCAGCCAGATGAACGTGGCCGTCGCGATGACGACCGAGATGACCACGTTGCCGAGCACGTAACCGCCGACCTTGGCCATGATCTCGTCGCCGAGCAGGATCGCCCGCGGCCGCCGGTCGTAGGGCACCAACCGGTAGATCGCCGCCCGGATGCGCGGCAGATCGGCCAGAAAATAGCCGGTCAGCACCAGCATGATGATGACATCCGCGAATGTCCCCACCAGTGCCCCGCCCACCGAGAGCACACCGCTGACAACGCCGGACGATGACCCCTTCAGGAGTTGTTCCACGTTCTGCTGCACCTGGAACCGTTCGTTCAATTGCCCCAGCACGGAACTGGAATCGTTGATCTGCCGGACGTACTGCGGGACGGTGCCCACCAGGTGAGTGCCCTGCTGCACCAGCGGAGGAATCGCTACGGCCAGGAAACCGGCCAGCAGTGCCAGCAGGATCAGGAAGACAGAAGTGACCGCGGCCCAGCGGCGGAACCCACGGGCGACGAACCAGGACACCGCCGGCTCCAGGCCGACCGCGAGGAACAACCCCAGCGCGACCAGCAGCAGCGCCTGCGCGGCGACGCCGAGCAGCCAGATCGCGCCCACCGTCACCGCGACCCCGGCGGTCGCAGCCACCCCGATGAAGAACGGTGATTGCCAGTCGAACGGTCGGCCGGGTGGTCCCAGTGGCTGGGTCGGGGTGCTGATCCGGGCAGCAGCTTGTTCCCCCCCGCCGATGGGGCCCTCTTTGGCGTCGTCGTGCGGCTGGCCGATCCGGGGATGGTGCCCCGATGACGTCGGTGACCCCGCCGAGGCCTTGGTGGAACGGGCCTCGGCGGGGTGGCGTGGATCGCCGGTGGAGTCCGGTTGATCGGAGCGAACCATGCGAACCCCTTCGGCAGTGCAACGGTGAAGCGCCTGAGAAATCAGCGTGCCATGCGGTGCGTCCCCATCCGGGCAATTCCGCCGCGGGTCACCGGCCCGACGCGCACCGGAGCCGGGTCGAGGCGGAAACCCGGAGCATGGCCAGGGCCCCGCGGCCACGGTCGATCGATGCGTGTCAGGAAATGACGGCGTCGACGACCTTCTTCAGCGCGCTCGGCTGCGCCGGGCTGCGCGGCGCGGTCTTCTTCAGCTCGATCATCCGGGCGCCGATCTCCTGCAGGTCCTTGCGGCCCAGGCCTTCTCGGACCTTCGGGAACCAGTCCTGCTCTTCCTCGTCCATGTGGTGCGAGACGTTCTCGATGAGCACGGTCACCGTGGCGTCGAAACGTTCCGCATCCGGGGACATCGCGGCGATCTCGGCGGTCAGCAGGTCGGCGACATGGTGCTCCTCGTAGGACTCCAGCACGTCACCCTCGAGGTCGGGCAGCAACCCCCGCACCTCGGGGTACATGACCTCGTTCTCGATGTAGGTGTGCACGGTCAGCAGTTCGATGATCTTGTCGACGATCTTGCCCTTGGCCGCATGGGCGTTCGGGCCTGCCTCGTTGAACCTGTGGAACTGCTCGCGGATCTCCTGGTGGTCTTCCTTCAACAACACAATTGCGTCGGTGGACATCTGCACTCGCTTTCTGTGTGAGCCTGCCGTTTCGCC
>JBBQGJ010000440.1:0-5715 GCA_038322925.1 Mycobacteriales bacterium | reverse complement strand
ACACGGCCATGAACCGGGGGAGTCCGGTCGTAGTGACGGTGCGGCGGGCCACGTCGTACCGGGTGAGCCAGGCGGTGAGCACCAGCATCCCGATCCCGAGCAGTGGGTAGCCGGCCACCGGCCACAGCAGGGCCGCGAGTACCCCGACGGCGACGAGGGCGCCTGCCCCGACCGCCAGCATCTCGGCGTGCGGGGCAAGCAGCGCGACACGGGCAAGCTCGAGCCGCTCGCCGCTGATGGTCAGGATGAGGAATCCGGCCAGCCATGGCAGCAGGACAGGCATCGGTACCCCGCCCAGCGACAGCACAGCCGCGCCGAGCGCCAACACCGCGCCACCGGCCTGGACAACGACGGCGCCGGCGGGTTGCCGCCGCCACAGCGGCACGTACACCGCGATGAGGGTCGCGGCGCCCAGTACCAGCACACTGCCGCCGATCGGTGTGGGAGCGGCCGACACCAGCAGCAGGGCACCGGCGCCAAACCCGGCGGGCGCGAGGTATCCCCAGGTCCGCCGCAGAGCCACCGCTCGTTCCAGGGCCACCACGGTGCCGACGAAGCCAAGCACCATGACCACGCCGTGCACCTCGGGCAGTCGGCTCCAGCCCAACGGCGCCGGCAGCCCGAGTAGCAACAGTCCTGCGTCCAGGCCCAGCAGCAACGCCAGGCCGCCGGGCAGCAGCAGAGCGGTCCGAGCGAGCGGGCGACGGTGCAGGTCAGCCATCGGTCAGCAGGCGCAGGCGGCAGGCGCCCGGTTCGGAGAACGGCAGCAGGGCAATGCACTCAGGGTCCCCGCCGAGGACGTCCATCGCTCCCCGGACGATCCCCAGGTGCACCTGGCAGATGATCTCCGGATACCTCTTGGCCGCGTCCAGCAGGGGGCACCGGCGCAGCGCGGCGGTGGTGGCTGCCGGGTCGGCCAGCGGATCGAACCCCAGGTCCTGCAGAAGATCGACGACTGCGAGCCGCGCCGCGGCGGCCCCCTTCGACGTCGGCCCGGGGCGACGATCAGCGGCCAGCTCCCGTCCCCACGCCCGCCCGGCCTGCAGGGCCTCGACCCCGGCATCGCCGCTGGTGCGGGCGATGTGCCCGGCCAACGCCGTGGCCAATCCCGCGTAGTCGCGGACCCGCTGGTCGGGTTCGACGTTCTCGGTGGTGGCGGTGTAGGTCCACGCCGGGCGGCCACGACCGTGTGCCCGCGCCCGGCCGCGCACCGCCAGGCCACGGTCCACCAAGGCCTCGAGATGCTCCCGCACGGTGTTCTGGTGCACGCCCAGTTCCGCGGCGAGCCCAGCGATCGTCGTCGGCGTCCCGGCCTGCTGCAGGCGTTCCAGGATGGCGGCGCGCTGACCGGACAGCTGCGGTCCCGCTGCGGCGCCTCGGACCGGCGCCGGGCCCAGCGGGACAACAACTCTTTTTTCCACGGTGTCTACTATAGTAAATCCTAGAGGCGTCCGGCTACCCGCAGCCGACGCGAGAGGAACAGGAGCAGACGTGACGAACACCCAGTTCTCGGTCACCGATATCGTGGTGGCGACCAGCGCGCAGGATGCAGCGGCTGTGGAGGCGGTCAGGCAACACCATGCGGAGCTGGCCGGCGCCCTCACCGCCCGGGTCGAGGCGCTGCTGGCAACCGCCGCCGCGGCGGGTGAGCCGTTCGAGGACGCCCGCCGGCGGGCGCTGGACTTCCTGGCCGGCGAGCTGGCACCGCACGCCCTCGCGGAGGAAGTCGCGCTGTACCCCGCGGCGGCGTCGTCCCCAACGGCGCGGCTGCTGATCGACGGGATGCTCGCCGAGCACAAGGTGATCCTCGGCCTGGTGGACCAGCTGGCGAACACCGGCGATCCGGTGCGCGCTGCAGCCACCGGGTACGCGCTGCAGGTGCTTTTCCAGGCCCACCTGGCCAAGGAAAACGATCTGGTGCTGCCGGTCGTCGCCGCGGACCCCGCGGTGTCCCTTGCCGACATACTCGCCGGGATGCACGAACTGCTCGGCCACGATGGGTCACCGGACAACGGCCCGCACAGCAACGGGCACAACCCGGGCCGGTGTGGTTGCGGCGAATCGGACAGCGGCGCGCCCGAACTCGACGTCCGCGCCATTCCGCATGCCATCCGGCACGCGACAGTGTTCGGGGCGTTCGATGCCATCCCGCCCGGCGGCTCGATGGTGCTGATCGCCCCGCACGACCCGCAACCGCTGCTGCGACAGTTGACCGACCGCACCGACGGCCGCCTCGACATCGATTACCTGGAGCGCGGTCCCGAAGCGTGGCGTCTGCAGCTCACCCGGCGCTGACCGAAGTCCGGGAGTTCGATGGCGGTGCAGTGATGTCAGTGACGTTGGAATGCCCTCCGAGCCGGAGGGACTGGTATTTGCGACGACAACCAATGCTTGCTGTCGTGCTCAATCGCATGGCGTCGATCGACCGAACGCGAGGGGGTGCGGACAGGTGAGGATGGGAGCGGCGGGCGGTCCGCAGCATCGGCACGCGCCCCCGGGAGAGCGGGTACCTGCCGGCCGAACAGCGCCGGAGACGCCGACGACAGCGTTCTACGGCGAAGCGGGCCGGCCAATGCGCAAAGAGCGTTTCGAGATCCCGCAGTACCTCGGCTCGAGCCGAGCCTACGACGAGACCTTCCGTGACCGGGCACGGGAGGTTATCGAGCGTTACCCGCACCCGCGCAGCGCCCTGATGCCCCTGCTGCACCTGTGCCAGTCGGTCGACGGCTTCGTCTCGGCCGACGGTGTCACGTTCTGTGCCCAGACGCTGGGCCTGTCCGAGGCGGAGGTCAACGGCGTCGTGACCTTCTACACCATGTACAAGCGCAAGCCGTGCGGGCAGCACCTGCTCAGTGTCTGCACGAACACGATGTGCGCAACGCTGGGCGGGGACGAGATTTACCGCACCCTCTGTGAGCACCTGGGTATCGGTCACGAAGAGACCTCCGGTGACTTTGGAACACCCGGATCGGTGACCCTGGAGCATGTGGAATGCCTGGCCTCCTGCGATCTTGGACCCGTCGTCACGGTTGATTACGAGCTGTTCGACAAGCAGACCCCGCAGACCGCCCTGCGGCTCGTCCAGGCATTACAGCGAGGAGAGCGACCCGCGCCGACACGCGGAGCGCCGCTGACCGAATTCAAAGATGCCGAGCTGCAATTGGCCGGGTTTTTCCAGGGGAGGGACGCCGACGTCGACGGACCCTTAGCCGCGCCCGAGACGCTCCGCGGCGCGCAGCTGGCCGCCGACCGTGGCTGGCGAGCGCCGGCCATGCCGGAGCGGCCGCCTGGGTTTCCGGACGTGCCGGAAAAGGAATGAGGTACAGGCTGTGACGGACCCGCTGACGCCGGTACTGACCCGTGGCTGGCTGTCCCCGAAATCCTGGAGCATCGACACCTACGAGCAGTTCGGCGGCTACTCCGCGCTCCGCGCTGCGGTGACCGCGGTGCCCGAGCAGCTCACCGAACTGGTCAAGGCCGCCGGGTTGCGCGGCCGGGGCGGGGCCGGATTCCCCACCGGATTGAAATGGTCGTTCCTACCACCGCTGGCCGATAAGCCTCGGTACCTGGTGGTCAACGGCGATGAGAGCGAGCCGGGAACGTGCAAGGACATTCCGCTGATGATGGCCGACCCGCACCTGCTGATCGAGGGCTGCATCATCACCAGCTACGCGATCCGCTCGCACTACTGCGTGATCTACATCCGCGGGGAATTACTACACCCGATCCGCCGGGTGCAGGCCGCCATCCGCCAGGCCCACGACAAAGGGTATTTGGGAACGGACATCCTTGGCAGCGGTTTCGATCTGGACATCGTGGTGCATGCCGGCGCCGGCGCTTACATCTGCGGTGAGGAGACCGCCCTGCTGGACTCGCTGGAGGGCTACCGCGGCCAACCGCGGCTCAAGCCCCCGTTCCCCGCCGTAGCCGGCCTTTACGCATCGCCCACCGTGGTGAACAACGTGGAGACCATCGCAAGCGTGCCGGCGATCGTCTCCGGTGGCTCGGACTGGTATCGGCAGATGGGCAGTCCCACATCGCCCGGTACCAAGATCTATTCATTGTCCGGGCACATCAACAAGCCCGGGCAGTACGAGGCCCCATTGGGTACCACCTTGCGGCAACTCATCGGCCTGGCCGGTGGCATGGTCGACGGCATTCCGCTGAAGTTCTGGACACCAGGGGGGTCGTCCGTGCCGCTGATGACCGCCGACGACATGGACGTGCCACTGGACTACGAAGGAGTGGCCGCCGCGGGATCGCTGCTCGGAACAACTGCCTTGATGCTGTTCAACCAGACCGTGTCGGTGCCGTGGGCGGTGATGAAGTGGGCCGAGTTCTACAGGGACGAATCCTGTGGGAAGTGCGCCCCCTGCCGGGAGGGCACGTTCTGGATGAGCGGGATCCTGCGGCGGATCGTGTCCGGGCGGGGCTCGATCGAAGACATTCAGACGCTGGACGATGCCGCGTTCAACATCTTCGGCCGGGCGTTCTGCGCCCTCGGTGACGGTGCCGCTACCTCGGTGACCAGCGGTATCAAGCAGTTCCGGCAGGAATTCGTCGATCTCGTCACCGGGGTTACTTCCCCAGTGACCGACCGGCCCCAAATGGCAGGGATGGGCTGAATTGGCCACCGCGGGGAACGCCGCGACGGCGGCCACCGAGAATACGTCGCAGCTGCCGGCGGGCTACGTCCGCCTGACCATTGACGGCGCGGACGTGGTCGCCCCCGACGGCGAGGTGCTGATTCGCACCTGCGAGCGGCTGGGGATCGAGATCCCACGGTTTTGCGACCATCCGCTGTTGAAACCCATCGCTGCGTGCCGGCAGTGCCTGGTCGAGGTCGAGATCGGCGGGCGGAAGATGCCCAAGCCGCAACCCTCGTGCGCCATGACCGTCGCCACAGGAATGGTGGTGCACACCCAACTCACCAGTGCTGTCGCGCTGCGGGCACAGGATGCAAATCTTGAGTTCTTGCTGATCAACCACCCACTCGACTGCCCGGTATGCGATAAGGGCGGGGAGTGCCCACTGCAGAATCAGGACCTGAATCATGGCCCGGGCGAGTCTCGATTTCATGAGGCGAAGCGGGTGTTCATCAAGCCAGTGCCAATCTCCCCCGAGATCCTGCTGGATCGCGACCGCTGCGTATTGTGCTACCGCTGCACCCGGTTCTCCGAGCAGATTGCTGGCGACCCGTTCATCGATATGCTGGCCCGGGGTGTGGAGCAGCAGGTCGGACTCGGGCCGCAGCAGCCGTTCCGGTCCTACTTTTCCGGCAACACCATCCAAATCTGCCCGGTCGGGGCGTTGACCTCCACGGCCTACCGCTTCCGCTCGCGCCCGTACGGTCTGGTCTCCTCCCCGACGGTGTGCGAGCACTGCGCAGCCGGCTGCGCAATGCGTACCGATCTTCGCAGCAACGTCGTCCTGCGCCGGTTGGCCGGTGGCGATCCGCAGGTCAATGAGGAGTGGAACTGCGACAAGGGCCGGTTTGCGTTCAACTACTATCGCCAGCGCGACCGGCTGAGCTCGCCGCTGGTCCGCGGTCGGGACGGTGAGCTTGCACCGGCGTCCTGGACGAAGGCCATGACGGCCGCGGCCGATGGCCTGAAGGCAGCGCGAGACGGCGGCGGCGTCGGCGTGCTGACCGGCGGGAGGTTGACCGTCACCGATGCCTACAGCTACGCCAAGTTCGCCCGGCTCGCCCTGGGT
>JBBQGJ010000439.1:0-5719 GCA_038322925.1 Mycobacteriales bacterium | reverse complement strand
ACCATGGGTCGGCGGCAGGAACAGAGCATCTGGACCGGACTCAAACACCACCTGGAAGCACACCCGAACTGAGATTCAGCTTGGGGCCAGCCCTCTCCGTCAACCGCAATAGGACAGGCGGCCTCGTCTCCGGCCCGCGTCGAGGCATCGATCGAAATCGTCTTTCAGGCCGTAGATCCGGTAGGCATGACGCCTTCCCGGTCGCCTTTACCCGTCACGATGGAGTTCTGATGGTCGGGCACGCCGTTCGGGTGGGACGCAACCCGCGGACAGGCGGGGCGGTGGACCTACGCCTGAACGGCAAGCGGCGACGAATAAGCGTTGCGGTCGTGACCGATGAGGACGGCGTTGTCGAGAACTATGCGGTGATGGCGCGCGACAACCCCCAGTTCGCGAAGTTCAACAAGATCAGTGTTGACCAGGCCGGCGGATCGTGACCGGCCCGGTGGAGCTGAAACTGGCCAAGGCCGTGCCGGCCTGCCGGGACCGCATGCCATGCCATGCCGCCCGGCATGTTGCGGACTTCCTGCGTTGGGCGATCAGGCGTCGGCTGGTCAGCAAAGTGACCGTGCACCGTCCACGAGGACCAGAACTCAACCTCACCCTGCCTGAGGACGCCCGCTGGCTATTGCTCAACCGGTGTCTGCACGAAGACGACATTCCCGACGACGTCAGGGCTGCCGGCGCCCTCGTGCTCCTTTACGGGTTGCAGTTGAGCCGCATCGTCGAGCTCACCAACTCGCATCTTCATCGACGACACGCGGCTGGCGGCGAGGAACCGATCGGTGGGGTGTCGGTGAGTCTGACCGGCCCGGAGATCACGGTGCCACCGTCATTGGCGGCCATCCTGACCCGACTGCCGGTCCGCGGCCCGCACCCGCGGACCAGGCCGCTCATCGGCGGCGACACACCCTGATGGCTGTTCCCCGGGTTCACCGCGACCGGCCACCTCAACGCCGCGACCATGTCCAAACACACGAAGGACTATGGCATCCCGACACGATCCGCCCGGAACGCGGCCCTGATTGCGCTGGCCGGGGGAACTACCCATCTCACTGGTGAGCGACCTCTTCGACATCAGCATCTCCACCGCGATGAACTGGGGCCGCCGTGCGGGAAGGGACTGGAACGCCTACCTCGCCGCAACACACCGGGAGCGCTTGGGTGATCGGGCTACTGGTGCAGGCGGCGCGGGTTCGCCAGACCGGGCGTCCCGGCGATCCGGAGCAGAGCGGCAGCTGTCATACGCGTAGCGCGGGTCGACGACCACCGCCGTGAGAATTGGAGCCTTCGGACTCGGGTGTCAGTGGTTTCGTCGGCGGGCGGTTGGGGTGAGTTCTGTTTCTCCGTAGCTGTTGTCGTCGGGATTGACGGTGATGCCGGGTACCACGAGCTGGTCGATTCGGTCCAATATTTCGGTGCTCACGGTGACCTCGGCGCCGGAGAGCTGGGATTCGAGCTGATCCAAGGTGCGGGGCCCGATGATGGCGGCGGTGACGGCCGGGTGGTTGATGACGAACGCGATGGCCAGGTCGATGAGGGTCATGCCCTGCTGTTCGGCCAGCTGCGCCAGGTTCTCGACGATGTCGAGCTTGCGCTGGTTGGCTTCGGTGGTCATGTCGAAGCGCGCCTTCGGTCGGGCCGCCGATGTCGGGGTTGCGGCGTTGTCCTTGCGCCACCGGCCGGAAAGCCAGCCACCGCCGAGCGGGCTGTAGGTGAGGATGCCCATGCCGTGCCGGTGGGCGGTGGGTAGTACGTCTGCTTCGATGCCGCGCACCAGAATGGAGTAGGGCGGCTGCTCGGTGACGAACCGTTCCAGCCTGCGATCGCGGGCGGCCCATTGCGCCTCGACGATCTGGCTGGCGGCGTAGGACGAGGAACCGATGTAGCGGACCTTGCCCTGGCGTACGAGGTCCGTCAGTGCGCTGAGGGTTTCCTCGACGTCGGTGTCCTGGCTGGGTCGATGGACCTGGTAGAGGTCGATGTAGTCGGTGCCCAGTCGGCGGAGCGAGTCCTCGACGGACCGCATGATCCAGCGGCGGGAGCCGCCACGGTGGTTCGGCTCCTCGCCCATCGGCATGAAGAATTTGGTGGCCAGCACGACGTCGTCCCGGCGCCCGGTGAGGGCCTTGCCGACGATGCGTTCGGACTCGCCGCCGGAGTAGACGTCGGCGGTGTCGACGAAGTTGATGCCGGCGTCCAGCGCCAGGTGGATGATGCGGATGGAGTCCGCTTCATCGGCGTTGCCCCACGGTCCGAACATCATCGTGCCCAAGCACAAGGGGCTGACCGATACGCCGGTCCGTCCGAGGATTCTGTTCTGCATGGTCAATCGAACCTTTCGAGATTGTCACTGGGACAAGGGTTTTTCCGGCGTGGTCGCCGAAGTGGTAGGTGCTGGCTAGGGCCTGATCATCACCTTGAGAGATTCGCGGGCGTCCATGGCGGCGTAACCCTCAGGGGTGTCCTCGATGGAGACGGTGCGGTCGAAGACCTTGCCGGGGTTGACGGTGCCGTCGAGCACCGCGGGCAGCAGCTGCTCGATGTAGGCCCGCACCGGTGCCGGGCCGCCGGTGAGGGTGGTGTTCTTGCCGAAGAACGACCAGCCGATCGGTCCCTGGTCGTACTGCGGGACGCCGACGCGGGAGATGACCCCGCCTGGGCGGACGATGCCGACGGCCTGCTCGTAGGCGGGCAGGTGGCCGACGGCCTCGAGGACCTTGGGGGCGCCGCCCTTGGTGAGTTCCAGGACGGTGTTGATGCCGTCGGAGCCGCATTCGGCGACCACATCGGTGGCTCCGTATTCGCGGCCGAGGTTGGTGCGGGCCTCGTGCCGGCCCATCAGGATGATCCGTTCCGCGCCGAGCTGTCTGGCCGACAGCACGGCGAGCAGGCCCACTGCGCCGTCGCCGATGACCGCGACCGTGTCGCCGGCGGTCACGCCGGCGCGGTGTGCGGCGTGCCAGCCGGTGCCGTACACGTCGGACAGGGTCAGCAGCGAGGCGAGCAGCCTCTCGTCGGCCATCGCCGGGTTGAGGCCGGGGACCTTGACCAGGGTGCCGACGGCCAGGGGCACCCGGACGGCTTCGGCCTGGCAGCCGGTGGTGCCCAGGTTGGTGTCGTTCCAGAACCCACCATTGACGCAGGAGGTCTGCAGGCCGGCGTGGCAGTATTCGCACACGCCGCAGGAGATGGCGAACGGGGCGATCACGAAATCGCCCTTGCTCAGGGTCCTCACCTCGGAGCCGACTTCGGTGACGACACCGATCATTTCGTGTCCGATGGTGGTGCCGCCGGGTGTCGCGGGCGCGGAGTGGTACGGGTGCAGGTCGCTGCCGCAGACGCAGGCGCGGGTGACCTGTACGAGGGCGTCACTGGGTTCGACGAGCTCGGGGTCGGGGGCGTCAGTGACGCGGACGTCGCCCGCGGCGTAGATGAAGGTGGCGCGCATTGAAGGATTCTGCTTTCGTTCGATCGTGGTCAATTGGTGATGTCGTTGATGGCGGTAAGTGCGTTGAGGGTGCGCGGGTAGCCGATGAACGGCACGAGCACGGTCAGCACGGCCAGCAGCCGCCCGCGGGTGTTGCCGACATTGATGTTGCCGGTGACGTGTCCGCGCAGCTGGGCGTCGGCTCCGCCGAGGGCGGCCAGCATCGCGAAGGTGAGCAGCTCCCGGGTGGTCAGTTCCAGTCCGTCGCGGGCGACGGTGTCGCCGAAGCAGTTGCCGGTCAGGTAGCGCTGGAAGTGTTTGCAGTCCTGCGGGGCGTCGGCGTGCATCTGGTCGACACGGCCGGCGCCTAAGATGCGTTCCTGCACCTGCTTGCCGCGCACGTGCCGGGTCTGTGGCGTGCTGGTGGCCCGCCCAGAGAGCGGCAGCTGCACGCCGGCTGCGGTGAGGACATCGTTCGCGGCGTGCAGGTAGTCGAACACCCGGGCCAGCCCCACGTAGGGCACAGCGTGGTAGACGAGCTCTTTGAGCTCGACCGGGCTGACGCCGGCGTTGCCCAGTCCGGCGGCGGCCAGCACTCGGAACTCGGCGAGGCCGCCGGCGGCCAGCACCGCTGCCAGCTGTACCAGCAGGCGGGTGTGCACATCGACGCTGTCATCGAGGGCGGCGGCATCGGCGATTGTCTCGTCGCAGGCGAAGTTGTCGAAGTACTCGATGAACTCGGGATCGGTTTGGGCCAGGGTGGAGACCCGGTCGCCGAACAGTTGGTCGTGGTGGGTCTTCGCGGCGTCGCTGATCGTCATTGGTCAGACCTGCGCCGCGGTGTGGGCTGCGGTGTACTGCTGGTCGGTGACCGGTTCGAGCCAGGTCGTCGCTTCGGCGTCGCCGGAGGCGTCGAGGATCGCGTAGTGGCACATCATGTTGTCGGCGGTGCCGCCATGGAAGTGCTCCTCGCCGGCCGGGGTCCACACGCTCTCCCCGGCACGCAGCACCACGCTGTGCCCGTCGCGGGTGCCGACCAGACCGACGCCGTCAGTGCACACCAGTAGCTGCCCGTTGGCGTGGCGGTGCCAGTTCGAGCGTGCCCCGGGGGTGAACCGGACCAGTCCGACGGTCAGCTGGGACGTGCCGTCGCCGCCGAAGACCGGGTTCATCCAGACGTCGCCGGTGAAGTTCTGCGCCGGTGTCTTGACCGTCGTGGTGGTGCTGTTCTTGTTCATCGCTCTCCTTGAGTGAGGTGCCTGGTCAGGCGGGGTCGAGGCGCAGGGTCGTGTCCCGCGCGGGCTGCGCGGTGATCCGCTTGACCGCCTCGCCCCAGCGGCCGTACTTGGCCCGGTAGGCCTCATCGAGCGTCTCGTCGAGTCCGGTGTCGTCGCCGACATGGTTCCCCGCTTCGACGAACACCACGTCGTGGTCGAACCGTCCGACGCTCACCACACCCGCGTGGCGAGATTGCACGCCCCGATACCAGGCAGCGTTGATGCCGTTGACCGATCTGACGTAGAGCGAGTCACCGTGGCGCACGACCCAGACGATCCGCGCGGTTCGCACAGTGCCGTCGGCGCGGCGGGTGGCGACTTCGATTTCATCAGCTCCACCACCGATGGTCGCCAGTTCGGTCGACGTCCAGGCGGTCGGGCCATGCTCAGCTGCGTTCACGTTCGGGCTCCTTGTCTGGTGGATCGGCACGTGTGGGTCATCAGGCAGCGGAGTTGGCCAGAACGGGGCTGCTGCGCACCGCGGGTCGGTGCGGCCTCACGATCAGCACAAGCACCACGATGAGCGCCATCGTCGGCAGCCCCGTGATGACGATCGAAATGTCCAGCACGATCATCAAGTAGCTCAGAAGCACAATCGCCACGGTCGCAGTGGTGTGCCGGGGGGTGATGTCCGATGCGCTCACAACGACGAGTCAAGCCCTGAGCGTCGGCTCCGGGGAGTGTCTGGCCTTCCAGGTAATGCCAGTGCCTCCTTCACCTGGGTGATGCCACCTACCGTGAAAGACGTGGACAACCATGTCGAGATCCGTGACTTCCTCGCCTCCCGCCGCGTTCGGATCACTCCCGGTCAGGCCGGGTTGCCCGCCTATGGCGGCGGTAACCGGCGCGTCAAGGGGCTGCGGCGAGAAGAGGTCGCGCTGCTGGCCGGCGTGAGCATCGACTACTACGTCCGGATGGAGCGCGGCAATCTCGCGGGCGCCTCGGACCAAGTGCTCGAGGGCGTCGCGAACGCGCTGCAGCTCGACGACGCCGAACGCGAGCACCTGCTTTC
>JBBQGJ010000438.1:0-5723 GCA_038322925.1 Mycobacteriales bacterium | reverse complement strand
GCCACGGGCCGCTGGCCCTGACCGCCGGCGCCGGACCGCCCAGCTGCCGCTGGTGCGGGATGCCGGAGGCCCATTTCCGTTGTGCCGCTTGTGGTTTCGGAAGTATCAGGGCGACGGCCGTGGGTTCGGCGCGGACCGCGGAGGAGTTCGGCAGGGCGTTCCCCGGGGTGACCGTACTGTCCTCGGGCGGGTCGAAGGTGCGGGCGACGATCCCGCCGCGGCCCGCCGTGGTCGTCGCGACGCCCGGCGCCGAACCGGTCGTCGACGGCGGGTACGGCGCGGCCCTGCTGCTGGACGGCAGTGCGATGCTCGCCCGACCCGATCTTCGCGCGGCCGAGGAGACCCTGCGCCGGTGGATGGCGGCGGCCGCGCTGGTCCGACCGGCCGGAGACGGCGGGCGGGTGGTGATCGGCGCCGACGGGTCACTGCCGACCGTGCAGGCCCTGGTGCGCTGGGATCCGGGCGGCCACGCCACCCGCGAATCGGCCGCCCGCCGGGAGCTGGAATTTCCGCCATACGTGGCGATGGCCTCGATCGAGGGTGACGCACCCGGCGTGCTGGCCGCGTTGGACATCCTCGCCATGCCGCCGGACGGAGAGCTGCTGGGTCCGGTCGAGCTGGAGGAACCCGGTCAGCAGCCCGAGCAGCCCGAGCAGCCCGGGCAGTCCGAGCAGTCCGGGCAGTTCACCGCCGCCGCCGACCGGGAACCTCGGCTGCGGGCGCTGGTGCGAGCCCCGCTGGCGCAACGCAAGGCGCTGTGCGCGGCCCTGCAGGCTGTCGCCTCGTCGCGCTCGGCGCACAAGGAGCCCGGCGCGGTGCGCATCCGGGTGGACCCGTCGGACCTGTTCTGACGAGGCAATGGAACCGGCCGACCGACGCCCTGGGGCGAGCCTGCGCACTGATCCCACGGACTCACGGCGTGGCAGTCCTCCGATCCCCCGGAATTCGTCGGCGCACCCACCCCGGGACGTCAGCGCAGCCTGGAAAGCAGCCCGGCCTTCGCGGCCGGCCATTCCGAGGCCAGGATCGAGAAGACCACTGTGTCCCGGAACGTGCCGTCGGCCCGCACTTGATGCCGCCGCAGCACCCCCTCCCGGACCGCCCCCAACCGTGCGATCGCCGACTGCGATCGGGTGTTGAGCACGTCCGTCTGGATCTTCACCCGGCCGAAGCCGCACACCTCGAAGCACAGCGTCAGCAGCAGCAACTTGCACTCCGGGTTCACCGCGGTGCCCCACACCGACGGGGAGTAGCCGGTCCAGCCGAGGTGGATACGCTCGTCCGGCAGCGACGGATCACCGAGGCTCGAAGTACCCAGCACGGTTCCCGCGGTTCCCAACGCGCCGTCGGCGACCAGCCGCACCGTGTAGGCCAGACGTCCCGGCGAGGTGTCGGTCAGGCCGTCCTGCACGATCGCCTCCATCGCGGCAACGTCGGCAGGGCGACCGGCCGGGCCGCCGCCGAACCCGAACTCGTACACCCGGGCGTCGTCCAGCGCAGTGAACAATTCGTCGGCATCGCCGGCGACCGTCCGGTCCAGCCGGACGACGGACCCGATCAACGGGCGGCCATCGGGTGCCAGCGACGTCATCGCACTCCTTCGCAGAACGGGGCTGGGGGACCACACCCGTGTGACCCGCCCCGGCAGCGCTCCCGCACACTGTGTCAGGCGCCCGCGAGGCGAGCTGTCGGCAGGGCACTGCTGGGGGCCTCGCAACCACCACTTCGCAAGCCGAGCACTTGCATCGATCCTTGGAAAGGCCGATCCGCTGCGTATCGTCTTCGCCGGCACCCCAGAGGCGGCAGTTCCATCGCTGCGCGCCCTGCTCGACTCCCGGCACCAGATCGCCGCCGTCATCACCAGGCCCGATGCCAGGCGGGGCCGTGGCCGCACGCTGTCGCGTTCGCCGGTCGGTGAGCTCGCCGACACCGCAGAGATACCGGTCCTCACCCCGGAATCGGCACGAGACCCGGAATTCTCCGAGAAGCTCGGCGCCCTCCGGCCCGACGCGGCGGTGGTGGTGGCCTACGGTGCCCTGCTGCCCGGCCCGGTGCTGGCCGTGCCGACCCACGGCTGGGTCAACCTGCACTTCTCGCTGCTCCCGGCCTGGCGAGGTGCCGCTCCGGTGCAGGCCGCCATCAGGGCCGGCGACCAGGTCACCGGGGCCAGCACCTTCCGGCTCGAGGAGGGCATGGACACCGGCCCGGTCTACGGAGTCGTCACCGAGACGATCCACCCGCGGGACACCGCCGGCGAGCTGCTCGGCCGGCTCTCCGAGTCGGGTGCCGCCCTGCTCGTCGCCACCCTGGACGGCATCGAGGACGGCACTCTCGCAGCGAAAACCCAGCCCGCCGAAGGAGTTTCCTACGCGGGCAAGGTCACGGTGGCGGACGCCGAGATCGACTGGTCAGTGCCGGCGTTCGCTGTGGACCGCACGATCCGGTCGGTGACGCCGGCGCCGGGAGCGTGGACCGGATCGCCGTGGGGACGTCTGGTCATCGGTCCGGTGGAGGCCACCGACGAACAAGGTCTGGCCGCCGGTGAACTGTCGATCGCCAGAAGGGAGGTCCTGGTCGGGACCGGGACAACGGCGGTCCGCCTCGGCAACCTGACGCCACCGGGACGTCGGCCGATGCCGGCGGGCGACTGGGCGCGTGGCGTCCGACCGGAGTCCGGACAGGTGCTCCGATGAGGTCGAACGAGCCGTCGAACGAGCCACCGATCGAGCCGTCGAACGAGCCACCGAACGATCCGCCGGGCGAGCCACCGGACGAGCCGTCGAACGAGCCGTCGGGCGAGCCGCCGAACGAGCCACCGAACGATCCGCCGGGCGAGCCACCGGACGAGCCACCGAACGAGCCGTCGGGCGAGCCGCCGACCAATCGGACGGACGGTCCGCACGTGGCCGGCGACAACTCGGGACGGCACGACAACTCGGGACGGCACCGTCCGGCGGCCGGCCAACCGGACCGGACCAAGCGACGCGGGTCCAGCGGTCCGCCACGACGGCCGTCCACCCGCAAACCCCCCACCCCGGACGAGGCCAGGCGGGTCGCCCTGGACGTGCTGACCGCGGTCCGATCGCAGGGCGCCTACGCAAACCTCACGCTGCCGGGACTGCTCACCAAGCGGCGCATCACCGGCCGGGACGCCGCGCTGGCCACCGAGCTCACCTACGGCAGCTGCCGGGCGCTCGGTCAGCTCGACGCGGTCATCGGGGCGTGCGGCGACTGGGCCTTCGCCGACCTGGACGGCGTGGTCATCGACGCGCTCCGGCTGGGTGCCTACCAGTTGCTGCACACCAGGATTCCCCCGCACGCCGCGGTCTCGGCCACCGTCGACCTGGTCAGGGCCGGCGAGCGGCCGGGCGGCGCCGGGTACGTCAACGCGGTACTGCGCCGGGTCAGCGAGGCGGACCTGCAGACCTGGATCGACCGGCTGGCGCCCGATGAGCGCACCGACCCGCAGGGGCATCTGGCGTTCGCCCGGGCCCACCCACGGTGGATTGTGACGGCGGTCGGCGACGCCCTCGGCGGCGGCCCGACGAACCCCGAACTCGACGCGGCGCTGGAGGCTGACGACACACCGCCCGCCGTCCACCTGGTGGCGCGGCCGGGCCGCATCGACCGCGCGGAACTGGTGGAACTGTCCGGCGGCCGGCCCGCCGCCTACTCGCCGTACGGGGTCTATCTGGACGGCGGTGATCCCGGGGCGCTGCGGCCCGTGGCGGACGGCCGCGCCGGTGTCCAGGACGAGGGTTCGCAGCTGGTCGCCGTCGCGCTGACGCTGCCGATCGTCGACGGCCGGGACGCCAACTGGCTCGACCTCGCGGCGGGGCCGGGCGGGAAGGCCGCGCTGCTCGGAGCCCTCGCTGCGCAGCGCGGGGCGCAGTTGGATGCCGTGGAGATCACCCCGCACCGCGCAGATCTGGTGCGCGGCACGGTCCGCGGGCTGCCGGTCCGGGTGCACACCGGCGACGGACGGCACCCCGACCTGCCCGAAGCCGGATTCGACCGGGTGCTGCTCGATGCGCCCTGCACCGGTCTCGGCGCGCTGCGCCGCAGGCCCGAGGCCCGCTGGCGCCGTCAGCCCACCGACGTCCCGCCGCTCACCGCGCTGCAGCGCGAGCTGCTGGAATCCGCGGCCCGGATGGTCCGCCCTGGCGGCGTCATCGCCTACGTCACCTGTTCCCCCCATCTGGCCGAGACCGCCGGGGTGATCGGCAGGCGACCGCAGGGCCTCGAGCTGCTCGACGCCAGGGATTACCTGCCGGGTGTGCCTGATCTCGGCCCGGGTCCGACCGTGCAGCTCTGGCCGCACCGGCAGGGCACCGACGGGATGTTCCTGGCCCTGCTTCGCCGCACCTGACCGGGCAGCAACCCGACGGGTCCGGAACCCGGCCACAGTCGGGACCAAGGACCCGGATCGACTGTGCCCACAGCTGGATAGGCTCCAGCTGTGGCCCCCCTGATCGCTCCCAGCATCCTGTCCGCGGATTTCGCGCACCTGGCCGACGAGGCCGCTGCGGTCGCCGGCGCCGACTGGCTGCACGTCGACGTCATGGACAACCATTTCGTGCCCAATCTCACCCTGGGCCTGCCGGTGGTGAAGTCGCTGCTCAAGGCCACCGACATTCCCATCGACTGCCATCTGATGATCACCGACCCGGATCGATGGGCCGTCGCGTACGCCGAGGCCGGCGCCTACAACGTCACGGTGCACGCGGAGGCGGTCGCCGACCCCGTGGCGATGGCCGCGAATCTGCGTGCCGCCGGTGCGAGGGCGGGACTGTCGCTGAAGCCGGGGACACCCCTGGACGGCTGGGTCGACGTCCTGAAGCACTACGACACGTTGCTGGTGATGACCGTGGAGCCGGGATTCGGTGGGCAGGCCTTCATGGCCGACATGATGGGCAAGGTCCGGCAGGCCAGAACGCTGGTCGACACCGGCCACCTGACGGTGATCGTCCAGGTCGACGGCGGGATCAGCGCGGACACCATCGACCAGGCTGCGGAGGCCGGCGCCGACTGTTTCGTGGCCGGTTCCGCGGTGTACTCGGCAAAGAACCCGGCCGCCGCGGTCGCCGAGCTGCGTGCCGCGGCTGCCCGGCACCGCCCGCCCGCAGGGTAGGCACCGCCCGCCCGCAGGGTAGGCACCGCCAGGAGCGACGTGGCGTCGGCCGAGCAACCAGGTCCGACCGCGCACTGCGACGGAATATCGGGCGTCCCCGCCGGGTAGATAGGGGAGTATGAAGTGTTCGCCGGTGCCGGAAATCGCCCGGTCGGTGCGGAGAGGATGATCATGTTCACCGGGATCGTGGAGGAACGCGGCCGGGTCGTCGACCTGCGGGTCTCCGACGAGGACGCCGGGACCGCCGGCGCGGCCAGATTGACGGTGCGCGGGCCGACCGTCAGCTCCGATGCCGCTCACGGCGACTCGATCGCGGTGTCCGGGGTGTGCCTGACCGTGGTCGGAAGGTCCGCGGACACGTTCACCGTCGACGTGATGGCCGAGACGCTGCGCCGGTCCACCATCGGCGGGCTGCGGGCCGGTGACGAGGTGAACCTGGAGCGTTCGGTGACGGCATCGACCCGTCTGGGCGGCCACATCGTTCAAGGCCATGTGGACGGCACCGGCACGTTGACGGTACGCACCCCGCACCCGGGCTACGACGAGATCCGCATCGCGGTGGACTCCGAGCTGGCCAGGTACCTGGCGCCGA
>JBBQGJ010000437.1:0-5725 GCA_038322925.1 Mycobacteriales bacterium | reverse complement strand
CTCCCCGCAGCTCGCAGAAGAAGCTGCTCAGCAGACGTTCCTCAACACGTCACCTCTGTCGTTGGTGATGAAGCCGGTCAGGGTGACCCCGACGCTGTAGAGCCATCCGGCACCGACACCGACGGCGACCAGCACCATCATGTCCAACGTCCGGGCCTTCAGCGCCCGGTAGGCGCCGTCGAAGAAGATCCACGCCGAGTAGAAGATCACCGGCAGGGACAGCAGCAGCGCGAACACGTCGTCCCGCAGCCCGAACGGTGCCGGCACCGTGAAGCCCAGTACCTCCCGGCCGATCGGAGACCACAGCAGCACCGGCACCGACAACACCGCGGCCACCAGGAACCGGTTCCGCATGTCGCGGACCATGTCGTCCATCGCCATCCCGCCGTGATGACCGCCGTGCCCCATCGCATCCTGGGAAGTGCGCGGCCCAGCTGCGCCATGCCCTCCGCCGCGCCCGTCGTGCTGGCCATGTGCCGGTTCCGCCCCGGTGACCGGGGCTGGATGCGCGTCAAGGTCAGCGATGTCGGCGGTGTGGTCGTGGTGGCTGCCGGGTTCCGCGAGCGGGTCGCAGACGTGGTCCGGCACGGATTGCCCGGCGCAGTGGTATCCACAGTCCCGCACCCACCCGGCCACCGCGATGCTGGTGCGGGCGGGGTCGTAGGTGACGGTCGCGGTCTGCGACACCGGGTTCGCGTCCACGGCGGTGACCCCGGGCCGGCGGACCAGGACCGCCTCGGTGACGGCCTTGGACGACGCCCAGTGCACGCCGGACACCTCGATCACGGTGGTGGTTGATCCGGTGCTGGTGATGATCGGTTCCCTTCACATGTCGATGGGAGGTGGTCGCCCGGTGGATCAGCCGGTGGCGGCGACGGTGACCGGCGTGCGGTCCGGCGCGGTGGCCGGGCCGGCCGCGGGTTGCACCGAGACGGCGCGGAACCGGCGCAGCCGCAGGCTGTTGGAGACGACGAACACCGAGGAGAACGCCATCGCGGCCCCGGCGATCAGCGGGTTCAGCAGGCCGGCCATCGCCAGCGGCAGGGCGGCGATGTTGTAGGCGAACGCCTAGAACAGGTTGCCCTTGATGGTGCCCAGGGTTCGGCGGGACAGCCGGATCGCGTCCACCGCCGCCCGCAGGTCCCCGCGGACCAGGGTGAGGTCGGAGGCCTCGATGGCCACGTCCGTGCCGGTGCCCATGGCGATGCCCAGGTCGGCCTGGGCGAGGGCGGCGGCGTCGTTCACCCCGTCGCCGACCATCGCCACCACCCGGCCTTGGTCTTGCAAATGGGAGACCTTGCGCACCTTTTCAGAGGGCAGCACCTCGGCGATGACGTCGGCGGGGTCGATGCCGACCTCGGCGCCGATCGCTTTCGCGGCGGCCGCGTTGTCCCCGGTCAGCAGGACCGGTCGCAGCCCGAGCCCTTTGAGTTCGGAGATCACCTGCGCGCTGGTGGGTTTCACGGTGTCCGCAACGATGAGCAGGCCCCGGGCGGCGCCGTCCCACCCGACGGCGAGAACCGTTCGGCCCTGGGATTCGGCCGCCCGCCGCTCGTGTTCCAGGTCGGGGTCCAGGGGTTGTGCCCATTCCTGCGCGAGCCAGCACACCCGCCCGGCGGCAATGGCGTGACCGTCCACGACGCCGTGCACACCCAGGCCCTGCGTGGAGACGAACGATTCCACCGGCGGAAGATCACCGACCCGTTCCCGGGCGCCGATCGCGACGGCCGCGGCGACCGGGTGCTCGGAGGCGTCCTCCAACGCACCAGCCAGTCGCAGCAGTTCGGTGTCGTCGGTACCTTCCGCGGTGATGACCTCGAGCAGCTGCATCCGGCCGGTGGTGACGGTGCCGGTCTTGTCCAGCACGATGGTGTCGACCCGGCGGGTGGATTCCAGGATCTGCGGGCCCTTGATCAGGATGCCCAGTTGCGCAGCGCGGCCGGTGCCCACCAGCAGCGCGGTCGGCGTGGCCAGCCCGAGGGCGCAGGGGCAGGCGATGATCAACACGGCGACGGCGGCGGTGAACGCCCGCTCGGCGCCCGCACCGCTGCCCAGCCAGAACCCGAGGGTGGCAACGGCGAGGGCGATCACGATGGGCACGAACACGGCGGACACCCGGTCGGCCAGCCGCTGTACCGGGGCCTTCCCGGACTGCGCCGCCTCCACCAGTCGGGCCATCTGCGCGAGCTGGGTATCGGTTCCAACCCGGGTGGCCCGGATCACCAGCCGCCCGCCGGCGTTCACGGTGGCGCCGGTGACCTCGTCGCCGGGACCGACCTCGACCGGTACGGGTTCACCGGTGAGCAGGCTGGCGTCCACAGCCGATGCGCCGTCGACAACGACGCCGTCGGTGGCGATCTTCTCCCCCGGCCGGACCACGAACTGGTCCCCGACAAGGAGTTGATCGACGGGCACCCGCTGCTCGCGGCCGTCCCGCAGCACCGCAACGTCTTTCGCGCCCATATCCATCAGCGCCCGCAGCGCGGCACCGGACTGCTTCTTCGCGCGGGCCTCGAAGTACCGGCCGGCCAGGATGAACACGGTGACCGCGGCGGCGACCTCCAGATAGATCT
Source organism: Mycobacteriales bacterium (assembly GCA_038322925.1). Taxonomy (GTDB): domain Bacteria; phylum Actinomycetota; class Actinomycetes; order Mycobacteriales; family Nakamurellaceae; genus Nakamurella. The sequence continues at coordinate 3,152 of JBBQGJ010000437.1, read as the reverse complement.
CGTCCGCGCCGGAACCCGGCTCCGGGAGCAGCCGGAACGTCATTCGCATGCCGGGCATGCCGGCGTCACCGAGGAACAACGCGTACAGCGACCACCCGAACGCGGCGAGCACACCGACGCTGATCAACGTGTCCATCGTCGCCGCGCCGTGCCGCAGGTTGGTCCAGGCGGCACGGTGGAACGGCCACGCCCCCCACACCACGACCGGTGCGGCGAGGGTCAGGGACAGCCACTGCCAGTTGTCGAACTGCACCGGGGAAACCATCGCCAGCACCAGCACCGGGACCGTGAGCACCGTGGAGATGACCAGCCGGCGGCGCAGCGAGGCCACCTCGGGGTCCTCCGGCTGGTTCGAACCCGGTGCAGGTGACGATTCCGGGAGAAGCGGGGGCTCGGGCAGGGCAGCGGTGTACCCGGTCGCCTCGACGGTGGCGATTGCCGCGGCCACGTCGGTGCCCTCCGGGAGCGCCACATGCGCCTTCTCGGTGGCGTAATTCACGCTGGCCTGCACACCGGGCATCCGGTTGAGCTTCTTCTCGATCCGCGCCGCGCACGACGCGCACGTCATGCCACCGATCTGCAGGTCGACCGTTTGCTGCGTCATGCCACGAACCTCCTTGAAATGTGGTGCGCGAACTGCGTGGATCGCTGGTGGTGAGTTGTCAGGAAGCGAGGGTGTACCCGGCCTCGTCGACCGCCTCACGGACCGCCCCGACGGGCAATGGTGCGGTGCTGGTCACCGTCACCCGGGAATCACCTTCGGCGTTCAGGTCGACATCGACGGCGCTGACCCCGTCCAGGCGGGCAACCTCCTCGGTCACCGCCGCGACACAATGCGAGCAGGTCATACCGGTGACCGAATAAATGGTGGTGGTGCTCATCAGGCCCCCAAGAAATGCGATTGTTGAAGTGAGATCGCTGTGCCTGCCAACGGTGTCGACCGATGGCCGAGCTGTGATGAAAGCCGACCGGTGACATCCCTGTGACGTGTTGAATCACCTGCACATCGGTTGACCCGTCCTTTCGCGTTCGCCGATGGGCTCGTGGCCTGCGGTCAGGAGCGGACCAGCCGGGCGATGGCCTCCGACGCCTCACGGATCTTCTCCTCGGCCTCCGGGCCGCCGGCCCGGGCGGCCTGCAGCACGCAGTGGCTCAGGTGCTCATCGAGCAGACCCAACGCCACCGACTGCAACGCCTTGGTCATGGCGGAGACCTGGGTGAGGATGTCGATGCAGTACTTCTCGTCCTCGACCATCTTCTGCAGACCCCGGGCCTGACCCTCGATGCGGCGCAACCGTTTCAGGTAGTCGTCCTTGCGGTGGATGTACCCGTGCGGGCTCGGCTGCTCATGAGTCGAGGCGGTCATCGTGGCGCTCCACTTCTCACATCGATCCCGTTCAAATCCCTCAACAAGATACCCCTCGCGGGTATTTCGAGGACCTCAGGGAGTAGACTACCCCCCTAGGGTACCTTGAGCAACCAGCGGAGCCCCCGGCGCCCCGGTCAACCAGCGGGATGCCATCTCGGTTCTGAAGTTCCCTGTCGGGCCGCCACTTCACCTGTCAGGGCTTCGCTGCGCGGCGTTATCCGACCCGGTGACAAGGGTCCACAATGGTGAAATCGCTCATCAACGCAGCGGGTGCCGCTGCGGCAACCGCCGCGCTGACCCGGCCTCGGGCGCAATCGCCTTCATCGGATCTTCCTGCCAGCAGTGGCCACTGCTTCAGGCGCGGTCCGCATGCTCAGAGATGGCAACCATCTGGTTTCGGAGCGGTAGAGGGAGTCGATGTTGCGATGATGGGTTATGAACACGACGGCGGCGGCGCATGGATGTGGGTCTTCGGCGGTCTGATGATGCTCGGTGTTCTGGTGCTGATCGGTCTGGCGGTGTGGGCGGTCGTCACCGCGACCAACCGCGGCAACCGCGGACCCATCACGGCCGACACCCTGTCGGCGGACGTCGGCGGACGCGCTCGGACCCGCCAGGTACTGGACGAGCGGTACGCGCGCGGCGAAATGAACTCCGAGGAGTACACCGAGCGACTGCACACCCTGGGGCTGTGACGGTGCGCCCACTGAGCCGGCGGCGAGCACTGCAACTCGGTGGTCTCGGCGTCGCATGCGTCGTCGTCGGGGGGACGGGCCTGGCCCGGGCAGGCACTACCCGGGACGACACCGGCCAGGGTGACACCTTCACCGCCCCAACGGTCCTCACCAGCACCGACGGTGCAATGAAGGTGACCTTGGAAGCAGGCATCGGCAGCGGGTCGGTGGCCGGGCGCGACGCCACCACCCTGCGATCCACCGGCGGCCTGCCCGGACCGACCCTGCATCTGCGGGCCGGGGATCACCTCGGGATCGATCTGGTCAACAACCTCGACCAGCCGACCAACCTGCACACCCACGGGCTGCAGGTCTCCCCGCGCGGCAACAGCGACAACCCGTTCGTGATGGTCGACCCCGGTAGGTCGTTCCGCTACGACTACCAGATACCGGAAAATCACCCCGGTGGGACGTTCTGGTACCACCCACACCACCACGGCCTGACCGCCGACCAGGTCTTCGCCGGCCTCTACGGGGCCATTGTCATCGACGAACCGGACCCGCCCCAGGTCGGCACGGACCGGGTGCTGGTGATCTCCGACATCACCCTGGACAGCGCCGGCGCCGTCTCACCGGCCACCGGGATGCAGTGGATGGCCGGTCGGGAGGGCGATCTGGTCCTGCTCAACGGCCAGGCCAACCCCGGGCTGACCGCTCAGCCCGGCACCCGGGAGCGGTGGCGCATCGTGAATGCCTGCGTCTCCAGGTACCTCCGGCTCCGCCTCGACGGGCAGGACCTTGACCTGCTCGGCATCGACCTGCCGCTGGGTGGCCAGCCGCAGCGGGTCGACGAGCTGCTGCTCACCCCCGGGAACCGCGCCGACCTCCTCGTCACCACCCGCGCCGGAACCAGCACCCTGCAAACACTTCCGTACAACCGCGGAACCCCGATGGGCATGAGAGGTGGTATGGGCTCCCAGAGCGCTGACCCCGGAGGGTCGGTCGTCGATCTGGCCACGCTGACCGTCACCGGGACAGCGGCCCCAGCCGTCGCCGCCCTCTCACCGCGACCGGCCCTCCCGGATCTGCGAGGCACCACGGTCACGACC
>JBBQGJ010000436.1:0-5726 GCA_038322925.1 Mycobacteriales bacterium | reverse complement strand
CACCAGGTCCTGTTTGACAGTCGCGGCGGCCTCGCCGTCCCAACCCTTCTCGACGGAGGGAACACCGTCGCCCAGCGTGAGCAGATAGCCCAGGCGCTCGCCGCCGAAGCCGAGGTCACACTGAATCATCAACTCTTCGCTCGGGCCGTTTAGCAGGGCGGCCCTCGATGCCACCTCGGCCAGCGCCGCTTCGGCGACGTCATCTGGACCGATGTCGGTCACCCGAGCCGAGATCTCCGCGTCGGGCAAACTGGCCGCCACCAAAATTCGTTCGATGAGCGCAATTTCGTTCGGCATCAGTGCATTACCCCCACGTAGGGTCGTTGGAGTCCAGGAATCCGAACCGTAGCACCCGCTTGCACCGGTGGTCCGCGGTTGCGAATTCCGCGCCAATTTGGGAGCGGGCAACGCTGCGCTACCCGCCGGGGGTGCCAGACCCCAGGTGTCGAAGGCCATCGCCAGCATCGCGTCGGTGCCGACGATGAAGATAGTTTCCATCGCCTGGTGGGTGCCGAGTTCGTCGACGAGTCGCTGCCTCGTCGCGGCGTCGGCCTTTCCATTGGCCAGCAGTTCGTCGGTGGCTTCGAGCACCGACAGATCGGCCGCCTCGAAGGTGGCGTTGCCACGGGCCAACCGGTCGAAGTCGTCGACGGGGACTCCGCCCTTGGTGGCGACGTTGACGTGCTCACCCCAGAAGAACACCGAGCGACGGGTGGTGCCTGGACGCCGCCGAGGAGGTCTTAGCCCGCAGGGGGCTGACCGGCGCAGCGCTGAGGATATCGCCGACGCCGCGGCATTTACTCGGGGAGCAGTCTATTCGCAGTTTGGCGCCAAGGATAAGCTGTTCCTCGAAGTCGTCGAACGCCAGCGGGAACGGTTCCTCGACGGGTTCGCCGCAGTGAAAGAGTCATTCCACCCGATCAGTAGGTCGATATCGACGAACTCGCGGCCCGGTGGCGCGAACTCGGCAGCGGACCCGATAGAGAGCGGCACTCGGGTACGAGCTGTCACTCCTGCTTCTTCGCCATCGCGAAGCCCGTGAATGCGTTGCGGCCCAACGACTTCAGACGGTTCACACCCTGGGCGACAAGAACGTGGCTCGAATCGGAGGCGCGCTTAGCATCCCGGCGGACATGTTCGCCCGCGTGGTGATCGCCGCCAATGATGGCATCACGATTGACAGTCACCTAGACGGCGAGGATCTGTACCGCCCATATCTACCGCCGGTCATGTCAAGCATCGGGACACCCGACATCAACGGATAGTCATGTTCTTCGCGCTGAGCCGCCATTCTCACGGTCGAGTATCGCCACGCGCGCCGCTTCTGCCCGTCGCACTCAGGGGTCTTGATCAGGCGTGTCGCAACCGGGAAACGATGGCAGTCAGCGCTACCGAGCCGGCGGCCGCCGCGGCGATCGTGGTGGTCCCGACGTGTTGGGACATCCACATCTGCGGGGACACATTGATTGCGCGTTTGTCGAAGACGCCATGGGCACCGTGATCGCCGCCAGTGGCGTCGTCGCGCGGCTCCCAGAGGTTGTTCGGCTGGTTCGGGCTGACGCGCTCGTCGGTCTGTTGGGAGTTGTACCCCGTTTTGGCGAGGTAGCGGTCCAGCAGCGCGGGGGCGACTTTCTGGCCCAGCGTAGTGAGGGCAGTGCTCGCACCGACCCAGTACTGCTTGCGCTTCGGGTGCTCGGCGGCGTAAAGGACTGCCCGAGCGGCGATCTCGGGCTGGTAGATCGGCGGTACGGGTTGTGGATGATTGGGCAACCGGGACAACACCCAGGAGAACTGGGGGGTGTTGACCGCGGGCATCTGCGCGACGGTGATGTGGATGTTGCTGTTGTCGTGCATCAGTTCGGTGCGCACGGATTCGGTGAATCCGTTGATGGCGTGTTTGGCCCCGCAATACGCAGACTGCAACGGGATCGCGCGGGTACCCAGCGCCGATCCCACCTGCACGATGGTGCCGGCGTCGCGGGGGCGCATGCGAGACAGCGCGACCATGGTGCCGTGGACGTAGCCGAGGTAGCTGACCTCGGTGACGCGACGGTACTCGTCGGCGCTGATCTCGTCGAACGGGGCGAACACCGACGTGAACGCGACATTCACCCACACGTCGATGTGGCCGAACGCCTCCTCGACCTGGGCGGCAGCGGCGTCGACCTGGGCGTAGTCGGCGACATCGGTGCTGATGGCCAGTGCCTTCCCGCCGGCGGCCTCGACGTCCTTGACCGCGGCGTCGAGCCCGCCCGACCCGCGGGCAAGTAGAGCGACACGGTCGCCTCGGTCGGCGAAAGCACGGGCAGCGGCGCGCCCGATTCCAGCGCTGGCTCCGGTGATGACGACGGTCTGCGGAGTATGCATTTCGAGTCCCTTCGGTTGTGGTTCTTGTGGGTTGGAGAGCTCGCGTGGGTTGTCCAGCTCATGAGCGGTGGCGATCAGCCTGGCGATCCCGGTTGTGGTGTCGCCGGTCGTCGGCACCCTTGTCCCGGCGCCCGATCCAGCGGAGGCCACATCGTGCGCGGCAGGCAATGGGTTTCGCTTGCGAACCCAGTCCGGGCCCTCCAAGACGTCGGGAATGAGCCAGTACAGAATGGCGAAGTTCGCCGCCGCCAGAACTCCGTGCAGCACGATGTCGGGCGTATCCAATCCCAACGGTCCGGGTGCGTGATGCACCGCGGCTACCGCGCCGACGAACACCAGCACCAGGAACATCAATGTCCCGAACGTGGTGACGGCGATAGCGGCACGCCGCTCGAGGGTACCCACCACGGCCAGCAACCCGAACGCGAGCAATAGGCCGCTATGCCAAGGCGTCAAGGCCAACACCAGCACCGGGGCCCCGGCGGGGCCGGCGTCGGGATGGGTTGTGGTGGAGACGAAACCGGCGACGCCGAGCGCGATCAGCAGCACCCCCTCGCCCAGCAGACACCACCGACCGGTGTGGAAGTGTCCCGGGTTGCGGCTGACCTGACGCATTCCCGATGTGAGACGGCCAAACGAGCTTCTCGTAATCGGCGACATCGCTCAAAGCACCCGTTGCGGCGAGACTTTCCGCCCATCAGCCGTGACAGCGCAAGCCAATACCCCGCAGGGTTTCTCGATGATGCTCATCACCGTGGCTCCAGGTGATCCGCGACCTCTTCAGTCATGACAGCTCATCTCCAATCGGAGTAGTCGGTGCCGCTTCCCTCAGCACCTGGGTATCCCGTTTCGTCGGGTTCACGCACGGATCGCGAAACTCTCAGCGGTATCCCAGGTTGCAACTGCCGACGAACGTGCGTTGGGGATTCTGTCGACACCCTGGCTGGTTCGACACGTCGGAGTTGTGCGATCGCTGTGCGAGCGATTTCAATCCTCTGTTTCGCGTTGCCCTACAGCCAATTCCACGGATTGGGTCGATCAGATTCGACGGAGTGACCATCGATATCGGAATCAGTTCAGCGGTCTCCACACTGCTTACCTCCGGTGGCCGACAAGCCGCGGGCTGCTTGCACGGCATTGGACGCCCGGATGTAGGCGAGGTGGCTGAGGGCCTGTGGCATGTTGCCCACGAGTTCGCCGGTGCCAGCCACGGCCATCTCCGACATCAGTCCCAATGGGTTGGTCAACGACTTCAGTTCTCTGAGCAGTTCGGTGGCTTCGTCGTAGCGGTCGACGCAGGCCAGGGCGTGTACCCGCCAGAACGCGCAGGCGGTGAAGGTTTCCTCCTCGTTGTGGACCCCGCTGTAGCGGTATAGCAGCGGGCCCGCCCCCAGTTCGGAGCCGACGGCATCGATGGTCGATGACATCTTCGGTCCCCGATCGAAGCCGAATTCGGCAGCCAGCAACACCGAGGCGTCCAGCTCGTCGGTGTCGGCATAGAAGGTGTATGCCTGTTTACGCTCGGACCAGCAGTGCTGGGCTATCCAGTCCTTGATGACTTCTGCTTCGGCGCGCCAACGTTTTCCGTTGCCCGTCAGCTGCCCGGCTTCGGCCAGGCGGGCCGCAGCGTCCAGCGCGCGCCAGCAATTCATCTTCGACGACGTGTACGGCTTCTGGGTGTGTAGCTCCCAGATTCCGGCGTCGTCGCGACGCCACACGTCCGCGCAGCGATCGGCGAGATCCGACAGTTCCCGGGCCGAACCGACATCGAGCAGATGGCCGCGAAACACCCAGTGGGCCACGGTGCCGAAAAGATCGCCGTAGACGCCGAGTTGCGTCTGTGAGGCGGCGTTGTTGCCGATCACCACCGGTTGGCTGCACCGGTAGCCGGGCACATCAGGTTTGTGCACAGTGTCGGGAATCGCACCTGCCAGCGTGTACATCACGTGAATGTCCGGGCCGTTGTCGTGGATGGCATGCAGCAGCCAGGCAACCGCGGCATGGACCTCCTCCTGCAACCCGAGCACCGCGAGTGCATCGATCGTCAAAGCGGCGTCCCTGATCCAGGAAAACCGGTAATCCCAGTTCTTTGGGCCGCCGACGCGTTCGGGCAACGAGGTGGTGGCAGCGGCGGCGACCGCACCGGTTCGCGCGATCACCAGCGTCTTCAATGCCAGGGCGCTGCGCACGATCTGCTCGCGATCGGCCCCGTCCCAGTGGATCTGCCCCGACCACCGCCGCCAGTTCTCGGCGGTGAGATCGATCCGTTGGTCGATCGAACCCACGTCGCAGAGAAAGAGCGGATCTTCACCAGCGGCGACCACCGCCGTGACGCGCCGCTCACCCTCTGCCACGGTGAAGACAGCCTCGACACGATCGAAATGCGTCGTCGGCGCGATCTGCGGGCTGCAGCGCACCCCCATCATCACCGTCCCGGCGTGCACGACTGGGCCACGGTCGTCGTCCTCGGTCCACGGCTGCCACCGGCGGATCCCGTCGCCGGGGATGACCGCAAAACGAAGCTCGACCGACCCACTGATTCCGTCGACACGACGCGCCAGCTCGCTCCATGGCAAAGCCCCCGCGTTTCCCGAGTTCAGGCAGTCGGTGATGCGCACCTGTCCCGTCGCTGTCGTGAACGTGGTTTCCACCAGGTTCGTGTCGGGAAGGTACCGGTGCGTGGCAGTGGCGTCCGCCGTCGGATGCAGCTCTATCCGCCCGCCACGCTGCGGATCGAGCAGGGCGGCGAACGGTGGCGGCGAATCCAACCGGGGCACCGCCCACCAGTCAATCGACCCATCGAGTGCGACCAGTGCGGCGCCTCGGCCGTTGCCCAGCACGGCGTAGTCGCCGATGTCCGCAAAACCGCCGCCGTCGCGGACAGCGCGCAGACGCCGACCGTCATCCATCTTGTCCTCCTTCGCTAGACATCACCCGAACCGACTTTCGACGTCCGGTGTACTGACGTCGAACGACGCAGCCAATTTGTCCCGCTGTGGTCGTCTGGATGGCTTGCCTCGGTCGGATCGTCCCGGCGGTTAACGATGCTCGTCGATGAAGTGCTGCGGGTCTTGGTCCTCTGCCGTTATCCCCTCCGGATTTCGCGCCTGGTGTGCAAGGAACTGCACTCCCAGATCGTGGCGGGTCTGCAGATCGGCGTGGCGGCGGAAGTCGGGCAGGTCGTCGCGCTCCTCCTCCGCCATGTGATCACTGTTAGCCCGAAGTTACGGCCTTTGAGTTGAGTGAACCCCCAGCTGAGCTGGGGGTTCGTTGGTGTCGGTGGTGCGCGTTTTGGCTACTGCAGGCTGATCGGGATGGTGGTGTTGAGGAGTTTGAAGGCTTCGCGTTGGGTGTCGGTG
>JBBQGJ010000435.1:0-5733 GCA_038322925.1 Mycobacteriales bacterium | reverse complement strand
TGAAGGAACGCCTTGTACTGGAAGAAATCCAAGTGCCGCCACGTCTTGGCCTCGGTGTCGTGCACCGGGCAGGAACCCTGATCGCAGCCCGCCACCGCACACCCGAAACGCGCGCCCCGCGGGAAGTCCAGGTACAAGTCCGGCCGGCCCTGCGCCACGTCGAAATCCGAACGGGTCACCCGCCACGGCTCACCCAACCCCAAAGCCGCATTTAACAGATACAGGGTTTCCGACATTCGACCAATCCCTCAACACTGGGCTACGGAACGTCACGACCCTAGCTGGCCGACACCCCGAACCCCAGGCAGGGACACGGCCAAATCCACCCGATCCGGCGAGGAGCCTGTGATTGGCCTGTCGCTCGTCGGCGCCGGCCCAGCCGCCGCGGGCGATGAGCACGGCTCCGGTTCCGGTTCCACCCCTGGCCCGCCGACGACGATCGCGAGAGGGCTGGACAATCCGCGCCAGCTCTCTTTCACCCCGTCCGGCGATCTCCTCGTGGCAGAGGCGGGGGCGGGCGGCACAAGCAATTGCCAGACCGGCCCAGAGGGCGGGACAGTATGTTTCGGCGCCACCGGTGCGGTCACCAAGATCAACTCGCGCGGCCAGCAGTCGAGGATCATCAGCGGGTTGCCGTCGATTGCAAATCAGGGCAACGGCGGCCAGGCGAGCGGCCCGAGTGATGTCCACGCCGTTGGCCGCCACATCTCGGTGCTCATCGGCCTCGGCGGCACCCCGGATCTGCGTGCCACGCTGCCCCCGCCCGGCGAGAAGATGGGCACCCTGATCCAGACCACCAGGGATTACAACACTTTCCGTACCGTCGCCGACCTCGCGGCCTTCGAGATTCCCACCGCACCGTGATTCCCACTGCACCGTGATTCCCACTGCACCGTTATCGGCGCGGTACCACCCTTCGCCATCGGGGTCCGTCCCGTCCGGCCAGACCGTGCAATTCCAGGACGGCGAGCGCGGCCAGCACCCGCGGACCGAGCAGCCCCGACTCGGCGATCACGTCGGCCGCCATGACCGTCCCCCGGCCGGGCAGCGCCTCGTAGACCCGCGCGGTATCGGCGTCCAACCCATCGGTCGGGTGCCGGGGGTCGGTCCCCGGCAGCGGCGGCTGACGGTCCTCGTCCGGAGCCCGGCCCAACGCGGCCAGCACATCCGTCGGCCCGGTCACCAACTGCGCGAAACGATCCGCCAGCAACAAATGACAACCCACCGACATCGCCGAGGTCACCGGACCCGGCACCGCCATCACCACCCTGCCCAACTGATCCGCCGCCGCCGCCGTGCTCAACGTCCCGGACCGACGTCCAGCCTCCACCACCACCGTCCCGGCCCCCAACGCCGCGATGATCCGATTTCGCACCAGGAACCGGTGCCGCGCCGGAGTCGTGCCCGGCGGGTACTCGCTGACCACCGCGCCGATCGCGCCGATCGCGTCCAGCAACGCCCGGTTCGCCTCCGGATACGCCCGGTCGATGCCACACGCCAACACCGCCACCGTCGGCGGCTCCGCATCACCACCCGACTGCAGCGCACCCCGGTGCGCCGCGGTGTCGATACCGAACGCCGCCCCCGAAACCACCGTCACACCCGCAGACACCAGGCTGTGAGCCATGTCCGCCGCCACCCGCTGGCCGTACGCGCTGCTCGCCCTTGACCCGACGATCGTCACACCATCACCCGGTAACCCGGCCAACGACCCTCCCCGCACATACAACGCCAACGGCGAACACGAGCCGCGCACGCCCCGCGCCTGCGCACCGTCGAAGGCCGCGAACGCCGCTGCCGGCCACTCCGCGTCACCCGGACCGATCAGCCGCGCACCCACCGCGGCCGCAGCCGCCAGATCGGCATCCGCCCGCCGCACCGCCTCCGCCGCCGACACGTCCTGCATCCGAGCCGCGGTCGCCGACAACACCGACCGAGGAGCATGCCCGGTCAGCACCCCGCGCCACGCCTGTACCGCGCCCACCCGATCCACGAACAGCGCCACCGCCGCCGCCGACGGCGGCTCACACACCCGCAACAACCCGGCCCGTGCACGAGCCACCTCCACCTCGTCCCCCGCGACGTCCACCACGGATTGCTCGCTCACATCGACTCCCCACAGCGCAAGGCCAACGCCGTCGCCAGATCCCCCGTCGACGGCCGATCCCGACCCGCCAAATCAGCGGTCGTCAACGCCAACCGCAACACCCGGTCAAACCCACGACCGGTCAACCGGCCGGTCCGCACCGCCCGGTCCAACAACTCCGACTCCCGCCGATCCGGCCGCCACGACCGCCGCACCACGGCCCCCGGCACCTCCGCCGCATACCGCCACGGCGTCCCCCGCCACCGCAGCGCCGACCGCTCGCGCGCCGCCAACACCCGCCCCAGGACCACCTCGGACGACTCACCCGGCTCTCCGGACAACGCCAACGTCACCGGATCAAGAGCCGGCAGATCCACCCGGATGTCCACCCGATCCATCAACGGACCCGACAACCGACCCAAATACCTGCGCCGAACCCCCGCCGCGCACGTGCACTCCACATCCTTCGCCGCCGCGCACGGACACGGATTCGCCGCCAAGATCAACTGAAACCGCGCCGGATACCGAACCGCCCCAGAAGCGCGCGCCAGCAACACCATCCCCGACTCCATCGGCTGCCGCAGCGCGTCCAACACCGTCGGACGGAACTCCGGTGCCTCGTCCAGGAACAGCACGCCGCGGTGGGCGAGGCTGACGCTGCCGGGTCGGATGTGCGCCGAACCACCACCGACCACCGCGGCCAGCGACGCCGAGTGGTGCGGATCGACGAACGGGGGCCGGGTGATCAGCGGAGTGTCCTCCGCCAGCGTCCCGGCCACCGAGTGCACCGCGGTCACCTCCAGCGCCTGCTCGGGTTCCAGCGGCGGCAACACCCCGGGCAGCCTTGTCGCCAACATCGTCTTGCCGGCGCCGGGCGGCCCGATCATCGCCAGGTGATGCCCGCCTGCGGCCGCGACCTCCAACGCCAACCGGGCCTCCGGTTGTCCCAGCACGTCGGCCAGGTCAGGCACCGCCCGGTCGTCGGTGGGGGTTGCCGGCTCCGCCGCTACGAGGTCGTTGCGCTCCCCTCGCAGCCACGCGATCAGGTCGGCAAGGCAGCGCACCCCGTGCACCCGCACCCCGGTCGCCAACGCCGCCTCCGCGACGTTCCCGGCCGGGACCACGGCGCGCACCCGACCGGCCGCACGAGCCGCCAGCAGGCTCGGCAGGACGCCGCGCACCGGCCGTACCGTACCGTCCAAACCCAGCTCGCCGACCAGCACCGCCTCCCCCGCGCCACCCGCAGGGATACTGCCCGCCGCCGCGAGAACCGCTACTGCCAATGCGATGTCGTAGCCGGCACCGCGTTTGGGCAGTGCCGCAGGCGACAACGCCAGGGTGATCCGACGATCCGGCCATTTCTGCCCCGAGTTGAGCACCGCAGCCCGCACCCGATCACGCGCCTGGGTGACCGCCGCATCTCCCATCCCGATCACCGTGGTCCCCGGCAACCCGGCCGCCAGGTCCGCCTCGACCGCCACCAGATGCCCGGCGATCCCGGACAGCGCCACCGCCCACGTCCGCGCGAGCGCCATCAAAACGCCTCCGCCCGGTGTTCGATCTCCGGCGCCGCTCCCGGGCGCCACAACACGCCGATCACGTCGAACCGCATCGCCGGGAACACCTTCACCGGGTTCGCCGTCAACCACAACACCGCCAGTCGCCGCAGCTTGCGCCGTTTGGCCTGGGTGACCGCCTCGAACGGAGACCCGAACCCCTCGCCGCTGCGGGTCTTCACCTCGCAGAACACCACCGTCGAATCGCGATCCGTTGCCACGATGTCCAACTCGCCCTCGGCGCACCGCCAGTTCCGGGCCAGCACCACCAACCCGGCCCGCTCCAGCACGTCCACCGCGACGTCCTCCCCGCGCCGCCCCAACTCGTCTTTCGCTGCCATACACACACCCTGGACGAAACCCGTTGCGCCATGGGGTCATCGACCAGCAATGTGGACAACTTCGGGCATGGGAACAAATCGGCGGGACCAGTGCGACGCCAGCGTGCCACGTCCGCGACGGTGAACCCAACACCGGAGCGTTCGACGGAACAGAGGTCAGGCATCGAGACAGGTGGCTGCGATCTGTTCGAGGTGCCTGACGTCGGTTCCTCAGCAGCCGCCGAGGATGGTCAGGTGCGGGAAGGGTGATCGCAGGTCGACATGTTCCCGACCGAAGGCGAGCAGGTGCTGCACCTCTGCCGATGCGGGACGTGCGGCGCCGCGTCCTCGACCGGGACCTGCCGCTCCCGCCGCGGCGATGTCGGGGCGCAATGTCGGGGCGGCGATCCGGTCAGGCCGTCGCCGTCGGTGAGTCGGCGGGCTTGGCGCGCTCGGCGAGCAGCGCCCGGACCTCCGATTCCCGGAACCGGCGGTGCCCGCCGGGAGTGCGGATGGACCCGATCCATCCGTTGGATGCCCACCTGGCCACTGTTTTGGGGTCCACCCGGAACATCTCCGCGACCTGGTGCGGGGTGAGCAGTCGTTCGGTGTTCTCATTGGTCACGTTGCGCACCTATCGCCGGGCCGCCTCGTCCATAACGGACATGTTTGCCCATACTGCACCACAACCTTCCTCACTCAAAGTCACATCTACGCAGCGACAACCACCTGCGCACCCCAGTGCGCATCTCTGCTCGTCGCTGCGTAGAGTTGCGTGCCGCAGCGCGATCCAGGTTGCGCCGGTTGGTGGGTCGAACCGTCGACGGCTTCCCGCGGCGGAGCGTGCGGCATCGACGTCCGGGGTTGGAGTTGCCCGCCGACTCCTCATACCATCAGTGGTGATTGTTCGTTGTCGCCCCAGAAACCCGGTGACAGCCCACCCTTGGTGGGCGTCGTATCGGGCGGGAGCAAACGCGATGACCACTCCATCCTTTGGCGGCGGCCGGTGAAGCGGTTCGTCTGCGCCGAGCTGCACCCCGACTGCGACCGGGCGTTCACCGGGCCTACCGATCAGGCCGTGCTGGATCAGGTGCTCGCCCACGCCGCCGCCGACCACGGCCTGCCGTGCCCGTCGATGGCGTTCATCGAAACTGTGGTGATCGCCACCCACCCCTTGGACGGTGAGGAACGCTGCCGCTTGACCCTGGTCGGCGCCGCTCCGCCCGATCGGTCCGGCCGGATCACCGGCGCCGGCCACCGAGCCGGTCGGCAAGGCCGCCCGATCCGTCGGTCCGGGTACGGCGCAACGGGTGAAGCGGGGACCCTCACCGCGCTCACCGGTCGGCACGCCCGGGCGCATCAGGCCTACCGGCACGAATGTTGGCTGTACGGCGGGGACACCGAATTCGTGGCCGCGATGTTGCCGTTCATTCGCGACGGCCTGGCTCGGGAGCAACCTGTGATGGTCGCGGTACCCCCGCCGCGGCTGCACGCCCTGCGCGACGCCCTCTGCGGCGACGCCACCCAGGTGGCGTGGGCGGACATGGCCGACCTCGGCGCCAACCCGGCCCGGATCATCCCCGCCTGGCAGGAGTTCACCCGCGGCGACCGGCGACCGGTCCGCGGGATTGGGCAACCCATCTGGGCCGGACGCGGCCACGCCGAGCTCGTCGAAGCCCAGTTCCACGAGGCCCTGCTCAACCTGGCCGTCGCCCCCGACACCCCGCTGTGGCTGCTCTGCCCGTACGACACCAGCACGCTCCCGGACGAC
>JBBQGJ010000434.1:0-5739 GCA_038322925.1 Mycobacteriales bacterium | reverse complement strand
GCTTCGTGCCCGAGCAGGTAGGGGTAGTCCTCACCGATTCCGCCCTGCTTGTAGTGCAGGTCGGTGTGGCACACCCCGCACGCCTGCACTCGCACCAACGCCTCACCGGGTCCGGGGTCGGGGACCAGCACGGTGGTCAGTTCGACCGGGGCGTCCTTGACGCGGGAGATGACGCCCGGGACCTCGTGCACCATGAAAGGCTCCTTCTGCGGTGATCGGCGTTGACCGACCGAGAGTAACCACGCCACCCCCTCGCCGCCGCAAACCGCGCCCCCTCGACAGCGCGGATCAACTTCCTCGGCGCGCATCATGTAGGCAACTCGTGCCACTCCAGTCCCACAACCGGCACGTTAATCCGCGTCGGCGAAGTTGATCCGCGCCGGAAGGGGGGTCAGGGGCGGGCGGCGATCCGGCTCATTTCGGCGCGCGAGGCAACCTTGACCCGTGCCCGGTCTTGCGGGGCGCCGGCGGCGATCTCGTGCGCGTCCAGCCGGTCCCAGCCCGGGAAGTCGGTGACGGGCAGGCCCTTTGACGCCAGCAGCGCGTCGAGCGCGGCATCAGCGCGCTGCGGCGCCCTTGCCAGGTCGGGCGCGTCGACCAGCAGGTTGGCCACCGTCTCCGCGGCGTCGGACTTGGTGTGGCCGATGAGGCCAACGGGCCCGCGCTTGACCCACCCGGTCGCATAGATCCCGGGCAACGGGTTGCCGTCCAGATCGAGGACCCGGCCGCCGTCGTTGGGCAGGATCAGCCGACGGGTGTCGAACGGCAGATCCTCGATCGCCTCCGAGCGGTAGCCGACCGCCCGGTAGACGGCCTGCACGTCCCAGTCGGTGAACTCGCCGGTGCCGCGGACGGTGCCGTCCCCGGTCAGTTCCTGACGCTCGGTGCGGAGCCCGACGACCACGCCGTTCTCGCCCAGGATCTCTGTCGGGCTTTCCAGGAAGTGGATGTGGATGCGGCACTGCGGTCCGGCCTCGGGATCGCGCATGGCCCACTCGCTGAGCACGTCGACCACCATCCGCAGCGACTTCGACCGCGACAGGGCGGCCTGGGATTCGGCGTCGAACTCCATCCCCTCGGGGCCGACCAGCACCTGAACGTTGGGGGAGTGGTCCAGTTCGCGCAGCTCCACCGGGGTGAACTTGGCCTGTGCCGGGCCGCGGCGCGCGAACATGTGCACGTCGGTGACGGCGGAGTCGGCCATCACCCGGTGGACCTGCGCGGGAATGTCGGTGGACAGCAGCTCGTCGCCGGTGCGGGCGAGCATCCGGGCCACGTCCAGCCCGACGTTCCCGACTCCGATGACGGCCACCGACCGGGTCTGCGTCAGGTCCCAGACCGGCTCGCGGTCCGGGTGGGAGTCGTAGAAGGAGACGAACTCGGCGGCGCCGTGCGACCGGCGGAGGTCCTCGCCCGGGATGTGCATCGAGCGGTCCCGTTCGGCGCCGGTGGCGAAGATGACGGCGTCGTAGAACTGCCGCAGTTCGTCGACCTTCACATCGACGCCGACGTGCACGTTGCCGATGAACCGGATGCGCTCGTTTTCCATGACCCGGTGCAGGGCGACGACGATCTGTTTGATCCGGGGATGGTCCGGCGCGACGCCGTACCGGATCAGCCCGTAGGGGGTGGGAAGGCGGTCGAAGATGTCGACGCGGGCCTCGGGATCCTTGCTGGTCAGGAGGTCGGCGGCATAGATACCGGCCGGTCCGGCGCCGACGACGGCGATCCGTAGGGGCAGGGTCATGCGGGCTCTCCTCCAGGTTAGGCAACCTTTCCAGGCTAGTGACGACAGCAGCCCGGCAGGCCCATCGTGATCAAGGTCGCACGGTCGGGGCTCGCTGCGTGCCGGGCCGTAGAGGCCGTGGCGTAGGAGATTTCGCCTCTCATGCGGCGGCCGGCCGAAGATTCAGGGCTTGATGAGCCGAACGGTCGGAAAGTAGGTCGCGTACCGCCCGGCGTCCCTGGTCAGCAGAGTGAGGTCGCTCACGGCGGCGTGTGCGCCGATGAAGAAGTCGGGCAGCGGGGAGGTCCGGGTTCCGCCGCGGCGGCGGTAATCCCGGTAGGCCTTGCCCGCGAGGAATCCTGCGACATACGGCAAGGACTCGCGGCGGAAGATGTCTGCCGGGAGGGCGTCATCGAGGTCCTCGATGCGGTGGTACCCGACCGAGACCTCCGCATACACGATGGGATTGACGAGCACCGGACCGCTTCGAACGGCGTTGGCCAGTGCGGCGGACGACCAGTCGAACCACACCGGGTCCTGCGTGGAGACGTCGAGCAGAACGCTGGAGTCGACCAGCGTGCCCGGATGCTCGGGCACGCCGGTCAGCCCCTGGTAAGCGCGAGGATCTCGTCGGTGCTCATCCCGGTGCTGGCCGATCCGCTCAATCTGGCCACCGCCTTGGCGCCGCGGTCGTTGACCTGGATCTTCCGCGGCACGATCGTGACTCTTCCGCCGGAGACGATGAAGTCGACGTCGGTATCGGGCAACAACCCGTAGCGCTCGCGGATGGCCTGCGGGATGGTGACCTGACCCTTCGACGTGATTCTCACAGCGCGATCTTACTCTTACTCACCGCGGTAATACCGAAGATCCACCGTTCGTCGTCGCGCGTGGGACGATCGGGCCCGCTTCAGTAGCCGGACCCACCGGCCAGCGATACCGCCCCGGTCGGGTGCCAGACGGTCTTGGTCTCCAGGAAGGCCCGCATCCGCGCCGTGCCCGGCTCTCGGGTGAAGTCGGGCACCCGGGAGGGGGCGTACACCCGCTTGACGGTCCCGGCCGCCGCCCGCTCCAGTTCGGTGCGCAACGATGCGGACGACCCGGTCAGGTCGAGCGCGTTGACGTCGCCGTGCGCGGCCAGGTGCGGAGCGATCTCTGCGGGGTCGCCGGTGAGGATGTTGACCACGCCGCCGGGCAGGTCGGACGTCGCCAGCACCTCGGCCAGGGTGATGGCCGGCAGTGGCCGGGACCTGTTCGCGATGACGACGATCGTGTTGCCCGAGGTGATGATCGGCGCGATCACCGACACCAACCCGAGCAGCGGGTCGTCCTGCGGTCCGATCGCCGCGACCACGCCGGTCGGTTCCGGCGTGGAGAACGAGAAGTACGGCCCGGCAACCGGATTCGCACCGCCGAAGACGGCGGCGATCTTGTCGGTCCAGCCCGCGAACTGCACCAACCGGTCGATGGACAGGTCGACATCCCGCGCGGCGGCGAGGCCGGAGGCACCGACCGCGTCTTTGTCCCCGCCGAGCAGGTCGATGAACTGCGCCCGACGCCCCTCCAGCATCTCGGCGATGCGGTAGATCACCTGGCCGCGGTTGTACGCGGTCGCACCGGACCAGCCGCGAAAAGCCTTGCGCGCGGCCGAGACCGCATCCCTGGCGTCCTTGCGGGAGGCCTGCGCGGCGTTGGCCGCGAAGGCACCGGAGGAATCCGCCACCGCGTACGTGCGGCCGGACTCGGATCGCGGGAACGCCCCGCCGATGTACAGCTTGTAGGTCTTCGCGACGCCGACTCGCGGGACCTGAGCCGTTGTGGCGTCGACTGTCTCGGCGTTGTCGACTGTCTCGGCGGTGTCGACTGTGTCGACTGTGTCGACTGAAGCGACGACCTCCACCGCGTCGGCCAGGGCCTCGGCCTCGGACAGTCTCTCGGCGACCGCCATCGTGGCATCCTCCGCGTCCGCCCTCGCCGTGTCCGCTGACGCCGTGTCGACCGATGTTGGCCGAACGTGCTGCGAGCTGCCGTCCCGCGCGGAATTGGTGACAGCGGAAGGGCTCTCACCGACGAATTCGTCATCGGTGTCCAAGTAGGCCGACAGCCCCGACCTGCCGCCCTCCCGGCCGAAGCCGGACTCCTTGTACCCACCGAACGCGGCAGTCGGATCGAAGCGGTTGAAGGTGTTCGCCCAGACCACCCCGGCCCGCATCGCGGAGGCCATACCCAGGATGCGGGAACCCTTTTCGGTCCACACCCCGGCGGACAGGCCGTACGGGGTGTTGTTCGCCTTGGCCACCGCTTCGTCCGGAGTGCGGAAGGTGAGCACCGACAGTACCGGACCGAAGATCTCCTCCCTGGCGATCCGCATCGATTGCGAGACATCGGTGAAAACCGTTGGCGGGAAGTAGAAACCGCGGTCCGGAACTGCGCACGGTGAGGTCCACCGGGAGGCGCCCTCGGCGTCGCCGGCGTCGGTCAGCGAGCGGATGGTCGCCAGTTGGGCGGCCGAATTGATCGCCCCGACGTCGGTGTTCTTGTCCATCGGGTCGCCCAGCCGCAGTGTGGCCACCCGCGCCCGCAGCTTCTCGATGACCTCGTCGGCGACCGATTCCTGAACCAGCAGGCGGGATCCCGCGCAGCAGACATGGCCCTGGTTGAAGAAGATGCCGTTCACGATGCCTTCGACGGCCTGGTCCACCGGCGCGTCGTCGAAGATGATGTTCGCCGCCTTGCCGCCCAGTTCCAGGGTGATCTTGCGGCCGGTGCCGGCGAGCGAGGACTGGATCTGCTTGCCCACCTCGGTGGAACCGGTGAACGCGACCTTGTCGATGCCGGGGTGATTGACCAGCGCCGCGCCGATGTCGCCGGCGCCGGTGATGATGTTCACCACACCTGGCGGCAGGTCAGCGTCGGCGATGATCTCGGCCAGCACCAGGATCGACAACGGTGTGGTCTCGGCAGGTTTGATCACCACGGTGTTCCCGGCGGCCAGTGCCGGCGCGATCTTCCAGGCCGCCATCAGCAAGGGGAAGTTCCACGGGATCACCTGGCCGGCCACTCCCAGAGATCTGGGTGACGGACCGAACCCGGCATGCTGCAGTTTGTCGGCCCAGCCGGCGTAGTAGAAGAAATGCGCCGACGCCGTCGGGATGTCGACGTCGCGAGATTCCTTGATGGGCTTCCCGTTGTCCAGGGTCTCGACCACCGCCAGTTCGCGGGCGCGCTCGGCGATGCCACGGGCGATGCGGAACAGATACTTGCCGCGCTCGGCTCCCGAGATCCGCGACCAGGTCTGCTCGTAGGCGGTACGCGCGGCCGCCACCGCGTCGTCGACGTCCGCGACCGCGGCCGTGGACACGGACGCGAGCGCCTCCTCGGTGCCCGGGTTGATCGTCTTCACGTCATCGCCGCGACCGTCGACGAACCGGCCGCCCACGTACATCTGGTAGCGATCACGGACCCGGCCGATGGCGGCGGATTCGGGCGCGGGATCGTAGTCCCAGTCGATCGGCGTCGATGTGCGGGATCCAGGAGGTGTCATCAGCGAATCAGTCCAGGGTGACGTAGTCGGGACCGGAGTAGTGGCCGTCAATCTGGGTGCGCCGCTGCATCAGCAGGTCGTTGAGCAAGGACGACGCGCCGAAGCGGAAGTAGAAGGGGTCCAACCACTCCGGGCCGGCCACCTCCTTGACCGCCACCAGGTAACGGATGGCGTCCTTGGTGTTCCGGATGCCACCGGCCGGTTTGACCGCCCGCCGCTGGCCGGTCTGCTCGAACCAGTCGCGGACAGCCTGCAGCATCACATGCGTCACCGGCAGGGTGGCCGCCGGCGAGATCTTGCCGGTGGATGTCTTGATGAAGTCGCCGCCGGCGAGCAGCGCGAGCCATGACGCGCGCCTGACGTTGTCGTAGGTGGCCAATTCGCCGGTCTCCAGGATCACCTTGAGCCGGGCACTGCCGGAGGCCTGCTTGACCGCGACGATGTCGTCGTACACCTTGCCGTAGTGGCC
>JBBQGJ010000433.1:0-5743 GCA_038322925.1 Mycobacteriales bacterium | reverse complement strand
GTGATCAGCAAACGGATGGTCAAGAAACAGCAGATGCGGTGGAGCCCCCGCGGCGCCCACCTGCTCCTACAGCTCCGCACCCGGGTCCTCAACGACTCACTCGCCGACGACTTCCGCCGGTGGCACCCAGGATTCACCCACGTGCCCGACCGACACGCGCTGGCCGCGTAACCTCCCCCAATTTGTTCCGCTCTCGTTTGATCAGTTGAGTCGTTCGAGGATTAATGCCATGCCCTGGCCGCCGCCGACGCACATGGTTTCCAGCCCGAGGGTGGCGTCCCGTTCGCGGAGCCCGTTGAGCAGGGTGGCGGAGATCCGGGCGCCGGTCATCCCGTAGGGGTGGCCCACCGCGATGCTGCCGCCGTGCACGTTGAGCTTGTCGATGTCGATGTTCAGGTCCCGGTAGCTCGGGATGACCTGCGCGGCGAACGCCTCGTTGAGCTCCACCAGGTCCATGTCCTCGATCGTCATGCCCGCGTTGGCCAGCGCCTGCCGGGTCGACTCGATCGGACCCAGGCCCATGATCTCCGGCGACAACGCGGACACCCCGGTCGCCACGATCCGGGCCAGCGGGGTGATCCCGAGTTCCGTGGCCCGCACCTCACTCATGATCACTAGCGCCGCGGCGCCGTCGTTCAACGGGCAGGCGTTCCCGGCGGTGACCGTGCCATCGACCTGGAACACCGGCTTCAACCCGGCCAACCCGTCCAGCGTGGTCCCTACCCGGGGGCATTCGTCGGCAGTCATCACGGTGCCGTCCGGGAGGGTGACCGGGGTGATCTCCTTGGCCCAGAACCCGTTCGCCAACGCCTTCGCGGTCAACGACTGGGACCGCAACGCGAACTCGTCCTGCTCGGCCCGGGTGATCCCGCGGTAGCTGGCGACGTTCTCCGCGGTCAGCCCCATGTTGATGTAGTAGTCCGGTAGTTCGCCGTCCTCCCGCGGGTCGCGCCACACCCCCACCGGGTGCTTGGCCCGTTCCAGGCTGCGGGTGTGGGCGTTGTCGAACTGCATATCCAGGTACGGGTTCGGGCCCTGCCCCTTGGGGTCCTCAGGAGTGATCGGCGGGGTGTCGGAGCCGCCGACCCCGAACCGGGACACGCACTCCACCCCGGCGGAGATGAACACATGACCCTCACCGGCGCGGATCGCGTGCATCGCCGTCCGGGTGGTTTCCACGCTGGACGCGCAGTACCGGGTGATCGTCGCCCCCGGCACGTTGTCCAGCCCGAGCAGCACCGTGACCACCTTGGCCATGTTCCAGCCCTGCTCGCCGCCGGGCATCCCGCACCCGAGCAGGACATCGTCGATGGTCTTCGGGTCCAGTTCCGGGACCTGGTCCAACGCAGCCTGCACCATCGTCGCGGCGAACTGGGCCGGGTGAGTGTCCTTCAAGGCGCCCTTGAACGCGCGGCCGATCGGCGAACGGGCGACGGCCACGATCACGGCTTCAGGCATCAGAAATGTCCCTTCAATCTGCTGCGGCGTTGCGCATCAACGCCGGGAGGTGAAGGCGTCAGTGATACGACGCCTTCCGGGGGGAGCGCAGGATCGATGGTCACCGTCGCATTTCCTTCGAGCGGATTTCCGAGACCGATAGGAGTTTCGGGCGTTGAACAGCGATCGGGCTGTTGGGCGGTGAGTGAGGGTTTCCCGGCGCAGCACCGGGCGGAGGGATGTCGAGGACGGAGGCGTCGTCGACGGTGGATGGAACCGTGACGGGCTGTCCGTCGGCGATGCTGCCCATGGTCTTGGGCAGGGCGGCCACGACGCTGACTCCTTTGAGTGCGGCGCCGGCGCCGATCTGTTCGCGGACCCATAGTCATCAGCTCGGCGCAGAGCCGCTTCTCGGATTCGTCGTCGTGGGGCGCATCGGACTTGAGGACAACCAGGCCCCGGGGGAGTCGGCCTTTCATGGGTCACCCCTTGACTACACCCTGCTCGGGCAGCACCCCGGCGAGGGCGGCGACCTGGTCGCGCAGCTGGCGGTAGCTGTAGGCACGCCGTGACCCGGTGACCACCCGATCCCGACGACCACCGCAGAGTTCTCGCCGTCATGCGCTACCTGAACGGCTGACCCCAAGGGCATCCCCCGATGCGGTGCCAGCAGCAGGCGGCACCGCTCATGCTGGAACACGCTCTGCCGTCTCGCTTCCCACGACCAGCCACCTGGCTGGCACCTGGCACCGGCGACTCGCAGGAGTTACGTCAGCCTGCTGGCCAAGCACGTCAACCCCAAGCTCGGCGCCACCCGCCTTACAGGGGGTCGAGGGAGATCGGTGCAGCGGTTGGCGGTAACGATGATCCTGGGTGGGGGCCGATGTTACCGCGGGTCCTCGTTCCGCCCATGGCCAGCAGGGTCAGGTCACGGCCGTGGCACCCGAATCGAATCGCGAGGTCGCCTCGATCCGTATCGAGGCCACGCTGAAGGAGTACCGCCGGCTGCTGACCTGGGCTAATCGGTGGCCGACCAGTCGCGGATCAACTCCAGATGGTTGGTGTCGTTGCGGACCGTGCTGTCGACCAATCCGGCCGACGCCCGCGCCAGCACGAAACCCGCCAGCACATCGGTCTCGAAGTCGGCGAGCTCGTCCTCGGTCGCCGGTACTCGATGCTCCCTCAGGTCGCGGACCACAGCCAGAGCCGAACCCGCGCCTCCTTGACTTCACCCAGAGTGAAGAAGCATCATCCGATCAACGCTTCAGTCATCATGAATGATGCCAGTTCATCGGAGGGTTTAGCGGCAGTGACACACCACCGCTGGTCCAGGCATTCTGACCATCGACGGACGAACTGCCAGACTCAGGAACCCGTCGACTGTTGGTTACCCTAGTTGTTCGCGGCCCTGCGGTGTAAAGCGCGGATTTATTTGGCGGGCTTTCGCGGGGCTTTCTGGCGGGATCGAGGGCGCTCCCAATGCCTCCGCCTACAGGCACAACTCCGTGACCTGCACATATACCTTCTGACGTTGTACGGACCCCGCCATTTAATTCCGCGAATCCCCGCCACTTATCTCCGCGCCTGACACCGCGACGGGCAGCGGGCGAACGTGCACCACAATCCGATGGAGCGTTCGGTAATGCTCGCGGCGGTCTGTATCGGCAGCGGGTCGCACTGCGGGTGCCTCGGCGGATCCCGGATGCGAAGTTCGACGAGTTGTTCGCCGCGCTTGGTTCGCAAGCGATCTGAACCTCACCAAACGTTCCGGTCCGAATATGTTGTTTCTCAGGCTATTTCGGGTACTCGGAGGTGGGCCAGCGCCAGTTCGAACTCGCACACCTGGCGCACCTGGGCGCCGGTCTCTTGGCTGCCCGCGGACTGGACGGCGTCGGCCTGCTCCCGGTTGCGTTGCATGGCCTCGCGGCCGTCGTAGGTCTCCGTGGACATGGCACTACCGGAGGCGCGGTCGACGAGCAGGCTGGCCGAACAGAAGCCGTCCAGCTCTTTCATGGCCGGGATCGAGACCATCTTGTAGACATCGACGGCGCGGTCGATGGCCGCGGGATCCATCCGCAGCCAGGTGCCGCGGGCGCAGGCACCAGGGTGCGACGGGTGGTCGCGGTGCATGACGAGGATCTCCCACTCCCCGACCATCATGGTGCCGCCGAGGATTTCCACCGCCCGGTCACGAATCACGCCGACCGGCCCGGCGGGTGCCCGCATCGCGGCCTTGGATTCCCACGAGCTGGTCGCGATGCAGCGGCAGGAGTCGCGGTCGACCAGCAGGGACAGGCCGATGAAACCGTCCATCCGCTGCAGCGCGGGCAGCGCCACGCCGCGGATGTGTGCGATGCCCGCGTCGATGGACTCCCGCTTCGCCAGGACCGTGGTGGTACGTGCGTACATGATCCCACCCCCTTCTGTGTCGGGCGGCGCCCGATTGGCGCCACGGGTCGCGGTCCACGCTCCTACGACCGGCCGTGCATGACAAGAGGAGGGGACACGTCTCGACCTCTCTGACAGCCCAGGCCGGGCCACAGACCGGGTGGGTCAGCTTTCGGTCTCGTATTTGAACGAGACCTGCAGTTTGGTGCGGTAGGTGATCGCGCCGTCCTCCTCGAGGTGGATGTCCAGCTGCACCACCTCGGCGACCCGCAGATCACGCAGTGTGGTGCGGGCCGTCTTCACCGCCGCGGCGGCGGCGGCTTCCCACGACTCGGTGCTCGTTCCGATCAGTTCGGTGACCCGGTACACACTCATGACGTTCCCTTCCGTTTGGTCGCTGAGTTGCGACATTCCGACAAAGGCTTCGCGCCGGCCCACGTTTGGGTGCGCCGGTCGGGATGTGGTGACAGGGGGACGGGCCTCGCACCCGATCGTCGCGGTAAGCGCGTCACAGCACAAGCAGCGGCTCGATGCCGGGCGCCGGCGGGCGCCCCGTTCCGGGTTCGTCGCCCAGCTCCCGGATCTCCGACCCGCGACCCGTCATGTGCCGTGCCGTGGTGGGTTTCGCTGCGATCGGTCGCGAACGGAAGATCGGGGGCCGCTACACGACGGGCGCTGTTGGGGGGCGACCGGAATACGTTCGAAAGGGGCCACCTGGCCTGTAGCCCGGTAGATGTGCTGCCGCGCGTGGTCTTTGGCCAACGGTCCGGTAGGCAGGGGCTGTAGGACGTGCAAGAAGCAGTCTGGCCACACTGATCCTCGAACAACTCGGCGCTACGACCACGGCCGTCACAATCGCGACAGCCACCCGACGTACGTGCTTGCTTCGCACTTGCGCTGCCAAGAGCCCAAAAGTCGAATAGCTCGGTGCGACCAACCCACCGACCGCTGACCGAAGATGTGACCGCGCCAGCGCATCTACGGGACCAGAGACGACGCCTGATGGCCCCTTTCGAACGTATTCCGGTCGCCCCCCTACTGGGCTCTCCCGCTGACGGAGATTCACGGTTGGTCGGCGCGCGGCACTGACCGCGCGACCCCCACTCCGGCAACGAAGGCGTCATGAACGTCTCACCGTAGTCGTGACTTTGGTCCCTTATGTCGGTTGTCGCTACTCCGAACACTGGGCAAAAGCAGGGCAGGAGGGCATCATGCCAGAGGAGTCTTTCGTTGGGCGGTCGGTCGATGCAGAGCCGATCCCACCCGCGATCGCACAGCCGATCGCACCGCGAACGCTGGGTACCGCCGGGCTGCAGGCGCTGATCGACGCGCTCGCGTGGCGCGGGTACACGGTGATCGGGCCCACGGTCAGCGGTGGCGCGATCGTGAACGCCCCGATCCGGACCCTCGACGACCTGCCCCGAGGCTGGGGTGACGCGCAGGAGGCCGCGCACTACCGGCTGCGCCGCCGGGACGACGACGCCTTCTTCGGCTTCGCCGCCGGGGCGCAGTCGGCCAAGCCGGTCTTCTTCCCGACCGACGAGTTGCTCTGGCGAGGCCGCCGTACGCGTGGGGAGTTCACCGTGGAGCCGGAGCCGGACGGCGGGGACAGCGCGGCGACAGTCGGCCAGGGTCCCTACGCCCTGCTCGGCGTGCGGTCCTGCGACCTGCACGCGATCGCCATCCACGACCGGGTGCTCACCGGGCGGGTCCAGGCGGACGCGCACTACACCGCCCGCCGGGAAGAGGCGTTCATCGTGTCCGTCAGCTGCACGGATCCGGGCGGCACCTGCTTCTGCGTCTCGATGGGCACCGGACCGCGGCCCGAGGGTGGGGCCCGCGCGCGATTCGACCTCTCGCTCACCGAGTTGCTGGACGGTGGCGTCCACCGTTTCGTCGTCGAGGTGGGTTCCGAGCG
>JBBQGJ010000432.1:0-5744 GCA_038322925.1 Mycobacteriales bacterium | reverse complement strand
TCGCTGACTCGAAGTAGGCCTGCGCGCTGTCCGCGGACAGGCAGGCTTTCCCGGCGGCCGCCGACGGCTGTTCTGGTGTGAGGTCAGGGAATTCCGTTGGGGAATTCCTGGGGTAGTCGGGTCGGGTTCAGCCAGAGGCGTTCGATGCCGCTGATCGCGCGGAGGAAGTCGTGGAGCCCGATCGGTTTGCTGACACAACAGTCCGCGCCCGAGTGGTAGGCGCGCAGGATGTCGGTGTCGGTGGATGACGTGGTGAGGATGATCACCGGGATGCCGCGTAGGTGCTCGTCGGTGTTGATCCTGGTGAGCACGTCCCGGCCGTCGATGCGGGGTAGGTTCAGGTCGAGCAGGATCAGGTCGGGTCGCGGTGCGGTGGTGTACCGGCCCCGGCGGTGCAGAAACGCCAACGCGTCCTCACCGTCACCCACGACGTGCTCCCGGTGGCGGGCGCCGCCTTCGCGCAGCGCGTGCACGGTTATCGCCGCGTCCGACGGGCTGTCCTCGACGAGCAGGATGTCCGCCGGCCGCGAGGTCACCGGAGGTGCGGTGTGTTCGTCGGGGTCGGTGGTCATGGTGGCGTGCCCGGCGCGGCGGGCAGGGTGAACCAGAGCTGGGTGCCGGTGGCGGCGGCGGGGGGGTCGGATACGCCGACCTGTCCGCCGTGCTGCTCGATGATCTTTTTGACCAGCGCGAGGCCGATCCCGGTGCCGGGGTAGTCCTCCCGGGTGTGCAGCCGTTTGAACATCCCGAAGATCCGCTCACGGTGCTCCGGGTCGATCCCGATGCCGTTGTCGGTCACCGTGAACCGGCACTGGGCGCCGGTGCGCTCCGCGGTGACCGTGATCCGCGGGACGGTGCCGGGTGCGGTGAACTTCACCGCGTTGCTGATCAGGTTCTGAAACACCTGGGCCAGCTGGGTCGGCTCGGCCATCACCACCGGCAGCGGGTCGACGGTGACGGTGGCGTGGGCGTCGTCCAGGGTCGGGCGGAGCGCACCCAGCACGGCGCGCAGGGTCACTCCGGCGTCGGTTGGCACGGTGTCGCCGTCCGGCCGGCCGACCCGGGAGAAGGCGAGCAGCCCGTCGATCAGGTGCTGCATCCGCTGGCAGCCGTCGACGGCGAAGCCGAAGAACTCGTCGGCCTGCTCGTCCAGCCGACCGTGGTAGCGGCGGGCCAGCAGCGCCAACGGCCGGGAGATCGCCCGCAACGGCTCGGACAGGTCGTGCGAGGCGGCGTAGGCGAATTGCTCCAGCTCGGTGTTGGACCGGGCCAACGCCGTGTTGGACTGGGCTAGCGCGGTGTTGGCCCGTTCCAGTTCGATCGCGTGGAGCGCTCGTTCCTGTTCGGCGCGTTGCCGGTCGGTGATGTCGTGGGCGGTGGCCACCACGCCGAGCACGGTGCCGGCAGTGTCCCGGTACAGCGACGCGTTGACCAGCACATCGCGGACCTCACCACCGGGACGGCGGATCGCCAACGGGCAATCGGTGAGGACACCGTCGGCCAGCGCCCGCCGATACCCGTCGCGAGCCCGGTGCGGTGCGGTGAAGTAGCCGGCGAAATCGGTGCCGATGATCCGCTCACCCGGCACGCCGACCTCCCGGATCGCTGCCTGGTTGACGTCGGTCATCGTCCCGGTCGGGTTGATCACCAGCAGCGGGTCCTGGCTGGCCTCGATCAGGCTGCGGGCGTACCGCTGGGCGTCCCTGGCCGCGGTGATGTCCCGGTTGACCTCCATCACGCCGAGCCGGGTGCCGTCCGGCGCCACGCGGGCCGCCCATCGGCTGGCCAGCACGACCCGCCGGCCGTCCCGGCGGGTCTGCACCAGCTCGCCCTGCCATGACCCGGACCCGTCGAGTTCGACGTCCGGGTCGCCGGCCGGGTATTCGGTGCGCAGCAGCCCGGACGCGACCTGACCGACGGCCTCGGCGCGGGTGAACCCGTAAGTCAGTTCCGCGCCGCGGTTCCAGAACGTGATCACCTGTCCGGCGTCGCGGACCAGGATCGCGTCGTGCGCCAGGTCCAGCAGCGACGCCTGGTCGGACAGCGCCCGTTCCGCCGCCTTCCGGTCGGACACGTCGGTGAACGCTGCGATCGTGTAGTCCACCGCCCCGGTCGGCCCGCAGATCGGGGTGCCCCACACCTCCATCGCGGTGACCCCGCCGCCGGGCCGGTGGATCTCGACGTCGTCCAGGTGGGCGTGCTCCCCGCGGACCGCCCGGGCATGGGCCGTGTCCCGCGATGGATACAGCTGCCCGGTGTTCGCCGCGTACGCCCGGTACAGGCCGGGCAGATCACCGTCGACGATCTCGGCGTGCACGCTGGGTCCCAGCAGCCGTTCCGCCTCGTTGTTCGCGTAGTACGGCCGGCCGCTCCCGGTCCTGATGGTCACCGCCACCGGTAACGCGTCCAGGAACTGGAACAGCCGCGTCTGGCTGGCCACCGCGAGGTGTCGGGCGTGTTCGGCGCGCAGCGCCATCCACACCGCGAACGCCACCAACCCCGCGGTGAACACGGCCAGCACCGCCACCGCACGAACCGTGCCTGAGACTATCGACTGGTCCCGGTCGGCGACCGCCACCCACACCAGGACCGCGGCCCCGAGCGTCACCGCACCCGCCGGCATCGCCAACCATGGACCACCCGGGTCGGTGCGCTGCCAGGTCAACGCCATCATCCCCACCGCCAGCACCACTATCGTGGCGCCGGTCAGCACGGCCATCGACACGTCCTCGCCCCAGCCGTACGCCCTGGACAACCCGGCCGCATGCCCGAACAACGACAACATGGCGATCGCGGCGATCAACGACCCCGCCGCAGCCAGCACCACGGCCCGCCGACCGGGCCACGGCCACCACGGCGCCAGCGCCAACACACCCACCCCGGCCAGCACGAAACAGACCGCCGTGTTCACCCCCATCCGGCCGCCGCTGTCCGCCGCGCCGCCCAGGTACACGGTGACGAACAGGTCATCCAAGCCCAGCCCCCGACCCAGCACCTGGCCGGCGATCACCAGCAGGCCCAACCCCACGTCCACCCCGGCAGCCACCACCACCCATCTCCGCCACCCCCGCGGCAGCGCCACCAGCGCCGCCCCGGTCACCGCGAACGCCACCGCCGCGGACAACACCATCGGGTTATCGCGTCCCGGCCACCGCAGCGCCGCGGTGCCCCGGGCAACCCACCCCGCCAGCACGACCACCCCCACCACCGCGCACACCAGTCCCGCGACCACCGCGACCACCCCCGCCGCCCGGTGACCACCACCGCCGGTGTCAGCCCCCGCCCGCGTTCCCACCGTCGTCCAGGACACCCCGCCCTCCGATCACCACGCCGAGCCGCCCGACCGACACCACTCCCGCATCACCTCGGCACGCCACCGACGCACGCGGAAACTATTCGACCGTGCCCGAACGAATCACCCTCGGCCTCGGGTCACCGGCGCCGGGTCGCCCACCGTCGCACCGGCGCGGGGACGGGGATGACAATCCCCCGATCATGGCACGGTCAGTGCGCGGACCGTCGCGCTCCGCGATCAACGAGTTCCTCCCCATCGCACCCGCGAAGAAGCCGCACGACCAGACCGCTGCCGTTGCCGCGGCCGGCGACGGGTCAGTCCGCGTGCCACCGCGCATCAGCCCCGCGAACCCCACACCTACAACCAGCCCTCCACGAGTTCCGCCGCGCGGCGGTTCAGCTCCTCGGCCCGCCGTTCGACGTCGGTGAGCACGTCGATGATCTCTGCCAGGTCCTGTAGATCCTGGCGGCGACGGTCCCAAGCCGCCGCCGCATCCGCAGGCTTGTAGTCACTGGCGGCGGGCGGTTCGATGACCGGCGGTCTCCCCGCCCGGGTCGCCTCCGGTTCCGGGTCGGGATCGACGGGCAGGTCGCGGTGGGCGCCGAGGTCCCCGGCGAGGAGGTCCCGGGTGCGGCGGGACAGCGAGTGCGGTGAGAGCCGTTGCAACGGAAGGGGCAGGGCGCCCCATTGGTCGATCGGCGGCAGCAGCGGCACACCCCGGGTCGCCTCACCGAGCACCGGCCCGCTCAGGCAGACGTGCGGTGACCGGTGGTCCACCGCCGCGGCTTTCTTCAGGGCGCCGGCGATGGTCCGGGTGCTCAGGTGCGTCACGGCCAGGTCCAGGATCTTCAGCCACCGGACGATCGCGCACGACCCGCACAGGACCGCATCGTCAGGCGAACCGACGGTCCACTCCCCTGCCGGTGAGCTGATCGTCGCGACACCGCCGGCGATGGTGATGTCGCCGGCTGTGAACGGGGCGAGGTGTTGGTACGGCACACCGGCGAGTTGGGACAGCACGAGGAGGCAGCGGTCGCGGCGGCCGAACATCCCTTGGGTCCAGCCGTGTGAGGGCAGCCCGCGAAGCGCCGCCTCCACCGCATCCCTCTCCGTTTCCTTGGGTTGGAAGGGTTCGCCGGTGGGGCGGCCGAGCGCGGCCCGCACCGCCACGGACTCCCCCGGCCGCTCGTATCCGTGGTCGGTGTGGTGGTGGTCAATGGCGGCGACCCGGCACCGCAGCGTCGCGGGCGCCGCTGGGCACCCCTGCAGGAAGGCGACGACGGTCCGCGGGTCGGCGGGTAGTGCGGTGGTGTCGGTGGCGGCGCACCAGTCGGTGAACAGTGCCCAGTCCGCGGCGTAGGTCCGGCGGGTCCGCGGCGACAACACCGGTGTCGGCTCGTCGGTGCTGGTGTCGGTCGTGGTCGTCATGGCGGTTAGAGGCCGAGGCGGATGACGGCGTTGCCCACGAGCGGGGCGTGTTCCCGGGCGTACACCTCGAGCATCACCGGGGAGCGGTGCCCGGTCTGCCGCATGATCGCGTCGGCGCCGGCCCGGAATGCCTCGGTGACGAACCCGGCGCGCAGCGAATGCCCACCCAGCCGATCGACCTGCGCGGCGGTGAACCCCGCGGTGGCGGCGCGGCGGTGGATCATCTCGTTGATCGGTTGCCCGGTCATCGCGGTGGCGCCGATCGCGCCGGCGGCGTGCACCCGCGGGAACAACGCCCGGTCGGGGTCGGCCGGTCGGTGAACCGGGCGCCGCGGCAGCAGTGCTGCACCCCGAGATCCTCGCCGTCCTCTCCCCCGCCGAGGCCGGTCGTGCTGGCGTTTTGGCGGCGGAGGACGGTCATCACCGCCCGCCGCCGACCGTCGGGGGCGGTGCTGTCCCAGGCGTGCAGGAGCTGCCGCCACCGGACGTAGGCGCAGGGCGGGCAGGTCACCGGTTCCCGCCCGTAGGGCAGGGCCTTCACCGTGCCGCGGGCCTCCTGGTCGGTCTTCGACCGCCGCAACCGGACACGCAGCCCGTCCGTCGGATGCAGGGTGACGTCGGCGAGGGTGAGCGCGACCAGTTCGGGGCGGCGGTGCGCGCCGGCGAACCCCATCAGCAGCAGCGCGGCGTCCGTGCGGGCGGCCACCCCCGTCGGCCAGTCGCCCGCCTCCGCGGTCAACGACGTCAGCAACAGTCGGATGTCGGATAGGAGCAGCGGGGCGCGCCGGTTCGGTGGGGTGGCCCGGATGCGGCGGATCCCGGACAGCGCGCGGCGGACCACCTCGGACCGGCCGGGCGGGTCGAGGCCGGCGGGGGTGTTCACCTGGTTGATCGAGGCCACCCAGCGGGTCAATGTCGCGGGGGCGTATCGCCATGTGCCGACGCCGGTCTGTTCGGCGGCGGCCTCGGTGAGGTAGTGCGCCAGCACGGCGGGGGGCGTCGGCAGCGGGGGGAACCGCCG
>JBBQGJ010000431.1:0-5747 GCA_038322925.1 Mycobacteriales bacterium | reverse complement strand
GTCCAGGATGAACGGCGCCTCCCGCACCTTCGCGAGGACGGATTGCAGGGCCATAGGTGACTCGTTTCGCAGGTTCGGGGCTGTTCGCGCAGTCACGTCCCGCCAAGCGAGGTTCAAGGACACCTCGACGTCGTGACCTCTCGACGCTGTGATCGACGCCGTAGCTACGCGATCCCCACCCCCCGTGGATGCAGAAGCCACCGCGTTTCTGGGTGATCCTTCTGACGGTAGCCGCCGAACCTGCAGCATCAGGATCCGATCGGCGGGAACACGCGCGGCGCGGTCCGGATGGCCGGGGCCCTCGGCCCACCGGGAGACGCGAGGTCATCATGTCCGACTGGCCCGCCAGGGGCGATCTGTGGCAGGTCCACCCGTTCGGTTTTCTGGGGTGCGGAGCCGCCCGCTGCCAGCGGACGCCGACGTCCGTCATCGGCCGCGCTCGCTCCAGCCGTGGCTGGACTACCTGATCGAGCTGGGCTGCAACGGGTTGGCGGCGACCTGGGTGACGAGCAGCAGCAGCTCGCACGCGCAAACGCACGAGCGTCGACTATGCGCGGACGGCGTCGGCGGCGCCTGGCGGCACGGCGTAGTCGCGTACGGCCCCTTCGGCCAGCGATCGGGCCAGGCCAGGCTGCAGCAACAGCTGGGACGCGACGATCAGGATCGGCACGGCGGACAGCGGGTCTGCCAGGACGGGGGTGAGTACCTCTCGGCGGCCCTGCAGCACCCCGCGGTGTGCGAGCCCAGCTGCGAGCGCACGCAAAGCAGCGGTCCGCGATCCGGTGCGTTCGGCCGCGCCGAGCATCACGCCACCGAGCTGTTGCGTGCGGACGCCGGGCCGCCCGATCGCGGTCGTGGCCGGCAATGCGTCGCCGCGGCTGATGGCGATGGTGGGCGAAGGGGCGGCTGCGGCGATGCTCGCCGAGGTGCGGACGGCCCGGGACCGGATGATCGTGACCTGGCTGGCGGATTCGGGCCTTCGCATTGGGGAGTTGTGCGGCGTCTGGTTCTGTGACCTGCACCTGCGCGCCGATCATCCGTGCGGGGAGCGGAAGGGCCCGCACGTGCATATCGTGCGGCGTCGGAACACGAACGGGGCCAGCGCGAAGACCGGTCGACCGGCCAGGGTGGCGGCCGGTCCTGGGACTGTGACCGGTCTGGATTCGACCGGGTCCGGGTCGTTGGCTGGTTGCCGTGGCGACCGGGGTGGTTGAAGGACGCGGATGAGGCGTCCGGGGCGCATCACCACGAACATTCGGGCGGCTGGCTTGGGGCAGCCACGGGACAATACCGGGCAGGGTGCAACGGGGGGTGGCGGCGTTGAGTACAGGCAGAACGGTCGGCATTGCGGTCGGGGCGGTCGTGGTGGTGGTGCTGACCGGCACGCTGATCGTGAGGGCGTCCGAGGTGGCCGGGCTTCCCGGTCGGGCGCTCCCGTCGTCTGTGCCGGCGACCAGCCCGGCGATCATGACCGTTTCCGCCGCCGTGTCGACGGCGCCCACCGGTGTGGTCGCGGTGACTGTGCCGCCGATCACCGCGACCCCACCGCCGACCACCTCCCCGCCGGCACTACCGCCGACCACCTCCCCGCCGGCACTACCGCCGACGGCCGCGCCGGCACCGCCCGCGCCTGCAGCGCCCGCGCCGGCACCGCCCGCGGCGGCGGACCCCCCGGCCAGCTCTGCCGGGTTGCCGCCGTTGACCGCGCCCTACGACACGGTGCTGCGCAGCTCGGGCGGTGACCGGGTGGCGTACCTGACGTTCGACGACGGGCCCTCCAAATACACCGGCCGGGTGTTGGACACCCTGGCCGCCGCCGGGGTGAAAGCCACGTTCTGCCAGATCGGGTCCCAACTCGGGGACTACCCGGACACCGAACGCCGGCTGATCGGCGACGGCCACACCCTGTGCAACCACAGCTGGACCCACCCGGTGAACATCGCCGCCCTGCCGCCGGCCGATATCGACCAACAGATCGGCCGCACCCAGCAGGCCATGGCCGGGCTCGGGGTGACCGACCGGTACTTCCGCGCCCCGGGCGGCGACTTCGGGACCACCAGCACGCTGCGGCAAAACTGCCAGCAGTACCAGACCCGGCCGTTGGGGTGGGCAGTGGACCCGCAGGACTGGAAGAAACCCGGCACCCCCGCGATCGTGCAAACCGTGCTGGGCACCGTCACCCCCGGCGCGGTCATCCTGCTCCACGACGGCGGCGGCAACCGCGACCAGACCCTGGCCGCGCTGCCGGCCATCATCACCGGACTCCACGCCCAGGGCTACACCCTCGCCGCGCTCCCCCCCGACGGGACCGGCTGACCCGCCGCCGGATCGTCGCCCGCCGACGACCGGGGCTGAGCCCGCTGCCGCCTCAGCGCCGGGACAACGTTCGTCGCGGTGCTCGCCGAACCGTGGGACGTCCTCGGCTTCCAGGAGCATGCCCAGGATCTCGGCCGCCCGGATGGCCGCGGCCAGGACGTGATGGGGCTGGGTGCTTTCGAGGAAGGCCTGTACCCCGCCGCCCTCTGGCGGGGCGGCGGGACGGCCACCGGTGCAGCGCGGGTAGACCCGGCCGGGATCCATGACCAGGATTTGCTCGAGACGCAGGTCCAGTCGCCAGCCGTCGGTGAAGTCGAAGACGTAGACGAACCGTTCGGTCGGCCGTAATCCCAGGTCGGCGAGGCGGACCCAGGTGGGGATTGTCACGGAAGCCGACACCGCCGACGTAGCCGATGCCGTACTCGCGACCCTGGACGACGAACCCATGCAGGTGCGTGCCCGTCGAGCCGAACGCGATCTGCGACACCGCGTGTAAACCGGCGATCGTCGTGACGGCGGGGAGCAGCAGCCGCCGCCAGATCAGCGGACTGACGCCGTGCACCACCACCCGCAGTTGGTACACGCTCGGTAGAGGTGCGGGCTGCATGGTGTCGGGCATGGCGCCCATCCTCGCGCTGCGGACGGATGGCCCCGGGCAGGGCGCCTCCCACGGTTTGTCCCGCTCTCGTTCGGTCAGGCTCAGTTCGGTCAGGCTCGGTTCTGTCGAAGGGGCTCAGTTCAGTTGGGTGCCGGTCGCGTTCAGGCAGAAGTTCCACAGCCGCCGGCGGGCGTCGGGGTCGTCCTTCTGCCAGGGCAGATAGTGGGTCGGCCGCACGCGCCGGTCGTGCCAGAACTGCCCGGTGCTGAGCCCCGCCTCGCCGGCCGCGGCCAGCCAGACGATCGTGTCGGCACCCTGCTCGGCGGACCGCAGGATCGGCCGGGTGACCTTCTCGAACGTCGGCAGCGAACCGCTGACGCCAGGTGTCGCGGCCCACCCCGGATGCATGCTGTGCACGACGGGGTCGCCCGGCTGTATGAAGGCGGCGGCGAGCTGTTCGGCCAGCACGACCTGCATTCGCTTCGTCCGGGCATAGGCGGTGGCGCCTTTGTAGTCGCCGGATTCGTATTCCAGGTCGTCGGCGGGCAGCGGCGCGGTGTACATCCCGCCGGAGGACACCCAGATCACCCGCCCGTCCCCGTCGGCCTGCAGCAGCGGACGCAGCCCGGCGGTGAGCCGGAGCGGACCGAGCACGTGGGTGGCCAAAGTCACCTCGTGGCCCTGCGCGGTGACCGTCCTTTCGGGGGGTAGCACACCCGCGCAATGCACCAGGCCGTGCAACGAGCCGATGTCACCGCCGATGGTGTCGACCAGGGCGCGGACCGCCTCGAGGTCGCTGATGTCGGCCTCGTGCTCGACCAGTTCCGCGTCCCGGACCTGCAGCCGGATCTTCGCGGCGGCCGTACCCAACCGATCGCTGCTCCGGCCGACCAGGTGCACGCGCGCGCCGAGGCCCGCCAGGCCCGCTGCGGTCGCAGCGCCGAGTCCGGAACTGCCGCCTGTCACCACGATGTCGACCTGACGGTCGAATGGCACCGGGTCCGCCGGCCACCAGGACTTGCGCAGCCACGGACCGATCGCGCTGTAACCAGGGACGACGAGCACGTCCAGCACCCGATCCAGCGCCGCGGCGGGGAAGGACGGACCGGCCGGTGGCGGG
This sequence comes from Mycobacteriales bacterium, assembly GCA_038322925.1. Taxonomy (GTDB): domain Bacteria; phylum Actinomycetota; class Actinomycetes; order Mycobacteriales; family Nakamurellaceae; genus Nakamurella. The sequence goes on along the minus strand of JBBQGJ010000431.1, from coordinate 1,713 downwards.
CTGATGTCGGTGTTGCTGGCGGAGTTCATCTGCGTGCTCATGTCTTCGATCGTAGGTGCGGCCCCGCGGTTGCTCCCGGCGGATGGCCCCACCCGAGATGCCACTTTCGGACCTTTCGCCGCCTTGCGAAGCGCCGAAATCGCCGACTCGATGGGCGGCCTCGGGAGCAGGGCGCCACGGGCGGGCACGATGGGGCAGGTAGCGGTCAGGGCCTGTCCGCTTCGTCCGGCATGCTGGATCCATGTCGGACACCTCGGCGCGGCTGCTGCGGTTGCTGTCCCTGCTCCAGGCCCGGCGCGACTGGCCCGGTGACGCACTGGCCGAGCGACTGGAGGTCAGCGCCCGGACGGTGCGCCGGGACGTGGACCGCCTACGCGAATTGGGCTACCCGGTGCGGGCCACCAAGGGCCCCGACGGCGGGTACCGGCTCGACGCCGGCGCCGACCTACCGCCGCTGCTGTTCGACGACGAGCAGGCGGTCGCCGTGGCGCTGCAAACCGCCACCGGCAGCGTCATCGGCGTCGAGGAGGGCGCGCTGCGGGCGCTGGCCACCGTGCGGCAGGTGATGCCGGCCCGGCTGCGCCAGCGGATCGACGCGCTGCAGGTGACCACGGTGACCCGTGACACGGCGGACCGACCGCGGGTGAACACCGAACACCTCATCGCGATCGGCGCGGCGGTGCGCGCACATGAGGTGCTCAGGTTCGACTACGAGACGCCCAACCGCACCGGCGACGAGCGCCCGTGGCAACCGCCCCGTCGCGTCGAACCGCACCACCTGGTGACCTGGGGCTCGCGCTGGTACTTGATCTGCTGGGACCTGGACCGCAACGACTGGCGAACCTTTCGGGTGGACTGGATTGTGCCGAAAACACCTACCGGCCCACGGTTCTCGCCGCGTGAGCTGCCCGGCGGCGACGTCGCGAGCTACATCGACGCGGCCTTTCGTGGCGGCGAGTGGCCGTGCCGCGGGGAATTCATCCTGCACGCACCGGCCGCCCAGATCGAACCCTGGGTGGACCGGCAGGCAGTGGTGGAAGCACTCGGACCGGACCGTTGCCGGATGGTCGCCGAGTCGTGGTCGTGGGATCGGCTGGCCGTCTGGGCCGGCCTTTTCGAGGTCGACATCGAGATCGTCGGACCGGCCGAATTACGCACTGCCGCAGCCCGTCTGGCCCGCAGGTACCAGGCGGCCGCGGAAACCGTTCCGTCGTCCTCTAATACTGCAGCAGGAGTTCGTGATCATTGTTGGTTTGCTCGTCGTACGGTACCGGTTGGCCTGTCAGTCTGTTCTGGCCCACGGGGTGAAGGTTTTGATACCACCGAAGGGCAGGATGGGGTCAAGGGTCAATGCCACGTAGCTAAAGTTGATCTTGCTGTTTGTGCTGGTCATCGGCGTGGCGTGACGCGTGTGACTGGTGGGACTGGTGTGATCAGCGGTCGTGGCTGCTGCTGTGTTGCTGAATCCGGTTCAGGTGACTCTCGGGATGCTGGTCGACTCGGTTCCGCGGGACGCGGTGGACGACGCGATCGCCGCCTGCGGGTGTAAATGGTCGAATTATTTGGCGTAGTTTGGTCGGATTATTTGGCGTGGTCAGGTGCCGACGACGAGGGTTTCGCGGGCTGCTTCGACGACGTCTGGGGTGATGGCGTCGAGTTGGTTGATGTTCATGACCCGTAGGACTTGGCTCATGAGTCGTTCGATGAGGCGGA
>JBBQGJ010000430.1:0-5776 GCA_038322925.1 Mycobacteriales bacterium | reverse complement strand
TCTTGGGTTTGGGGGGGGGGGGGGGGTTGGGGGGCCGCCGGTGTGCCGCCGCGGCCACCCCCCGCCCGGGGGGGTGGGGGGGGGGGGGGGGGGCCCAAGTAGGCTCAGTAGTACTGGAGACGTCCTCGCGCGTGGTGCCGTCTGTGCGCCGTTTTTGGCGAACGCCAAGGTCCGGGTGCACCCGCACCAGAGCAGAGCGTGCGTGATGGCGGTATCCGTCAATGGTCTGACACCGGCAGCGCTGGCCGAGTTGGCGGGGTTGCTGATGTCGACGACCTCGTTCGAGGATCTGATGCAAAGCGTCGCGGACCTCGCCGGGCGGGCGGTCCCGGCCGCGTCGACGTGTGGGATCACGTTGTCCGAGAACGGGCATGTGATCACGGTGGCGTCGGCGGATGCGCTGGCCAGGCTGTTGGACGAGCAGCAGTACGAACTGGACACCGGACCGTGCCTGGAGGCGTTGCGGACCGCCCGGGTGGTCACGGCCGACGACCTGAGCACCGAGACCCGGTGGGACGGTTACCCGGCGCTGGCGGTGGCACACGGGGTCCGGTCGGTGCTCTCGAGCCCGTTGCTGGTGAACGAGCGGCCGATCGGTGCGTTGAATCTGTACGCCCAGACTGCGCACGCATTTGATGAGGACTCCCAGGTGGCGGCCGCGCAGCTGACTGCGCTGGCCGCGGCCACCGCAACCGCCGCGATGCGGCATTACGACGAGTTGACCCTGACCGATCACCTGCGCACCGCGCTGTCCTCCCGGTCGGTGATCGACCAGGCCATCGGCATCATCATCGGTATGCAACGCTGCCCTGCGGAGACGGGGTTCGACGTGCTGCGCACGGTGTCCCAGAACCGCAACGTCCCGCTGCGCACGATCGCCGCCGACCTTGTCGCCAGGACCATCAACCCAGAACGATCCAACTGACACCAGCGGGCAACGCAGAAACTGTAACGCATGGCGATGCTCCGGGCACCCGTTGTGACAACGGACGCGCAGGTTCAGTCCGTCGGAGATCAGGATGTGGAACGTCACAAGCCTTGGCCAGCGGTGGGTTTCACCCCCGGTTGATTCTCCGGGTGGGGTGGTGCGGTGCACCTGCCGGACCCACGCCCGCTCCCGCGCCGACGAAGTGCTGATTCAAGTGGCTGCCAGCGGTGTCGGGTACTGGGAGGACGTCGTGCGATCCGGCGACTGGGACGTGGGCGGTGCCCTCCCGATGGCACTTGGCGTCGAAACTGCCGGCACAGTAACGGCTGTCGGATCAGAAGTCACGGTGTTCGGCGTCGGCGACGAGGTGCTCACGCACTGCGTGCCGCTCCGCGAGCAAGGCGCCTGGGCGGAACAGGCGATCTGCGCCGCCGCTGATTGCGCCGGCAAGCCACCCGGTGTGGCATGGTCTGACGCGGCGGTATTCCCCGTTCCGGCGCTGACTGCCGCGCAGGTGGTCGACGACGCGCTGGCCGTGCAGCCCGGCGAAACCCTGCTGGTTCACGGCGCGGGCGGCGTCACCGGAAGACTGATTGTGCAACTTGCCGTCGTGCGCGGTGCCCGGGTGATCGCCACTCGGGTCCGGCCAGCGCCGAAGCTGTCCGCTCCGTGGGTGCTGCGGAAGTGGTCGACTATCACGATGCCCGGTGGCCCGAGCGGGTTCGCGGGACGCGGGGCAGGGTGGTGTGGCTGTCCACCAGGTCTATGTGCGGCCCGACGGTCCGCGGCTTGCCGCCCTCGCCGAATTGCTGGCCCGCGGCGAGCTCACCGTGGAAATCGGCGCCGGGTTCCCGTTGGAGCAGGCCTCCGACGCGCTCGACATGGCACGATCCGGCGAGCACGGAAAGGCAACGGTGGTGTATCCGGTGCCGCTGTGACCGGTGGGTTGGCGCAGTGGGCACGGTTTGGCGTTGCCAGCTGGGGAACCCTGGATCCGTGACATAAGCATGGACGGCGCAGGAGCACCTCGGTCAGGTGGGTGTGGTCCCGGAGCTGGTGGTGCCGGTTCGGGTCACCGGGCGGACCTGGACCCGCCGACCGCGCACGACCTGGCACGGACCCGGAAAACTGGTGGCGGCCGCCGGCGCGGTCGTCATTCTTGCCTTCGTGGTGACTGCTGCGCTCAGGCAGGCACTTCTCGCGGGTTCACCAGCGGGTCGGTGCTGCTGGTCCTGCTGTTGGTCTGCCACGTCGCTCTGCGATGGTTCGGCGGGCCGAGCATCAGGAGGGGTGGTCGGGTTCGCGGGCCGGAAAGGGTCCTGGAGATCCGCTGGAGCGCGAAGAACGGCCGCATCGTGCGACCCGCTGAGGTGCGGCGTTACTTCCGCCGTTGGATCGAGTTGCGCCTCGCCGATGGTTCGGCGATCGCGCTGCTGCTGGGACGATCGGCCCGCATGCAGATCGCCGACGCCATCTCCAGCGTCGGGCACGGTGGTGGATAGGCTGCCCCAGTTTGGGACGCACTCAGAGAGGGGATCGCATGAGAAAGATCATCGCCTGGATGATGGTGTCCATCGACGGGTTCTTCGAGGGGCCTGACGGCGACCTCGATTGGCACATGGTCGATGACGAACTGCACCGCGATTTCAACGAGCAACTCGGCGCGATGGGCGCCTTTCTGGAAGGGCGGGTCAGCTACGAACTGATGGCGCAATTCTGGCCGACGGCGGACCAGGACCCGTCGAGCACCGAGCCCATGGTGGAGTTCTCGCGCATCTGGCGGGAGATGCCCAAAATCGTGTATTCCAAGACGTTGCAAAGGGCGGACTGGAACACCACGATCTCGCGTGAGGTCGACGTCGAGGAGATCGCCGCGCTCAAGGCGCAGTCGGGCGGCGATCTCGTGGTCGGTGGCGCCGTCCTTGCCGCGGAATTCGCCAGGCACGACTTGATCGACGAGTACCGGCTCTTCGTCAACCCGATCATCCTGGGCAGCGGAAGGCCGCTGTTCCCCGAGTCGGACGTCAGAAGACCGCTCCAGCTCATCGGGACCAGGACATTCGGCAACGGGGTGGTCCTGCTGCGCTACGGCCGTCCATGAACGCCGAGAACCGACTGTCAGTCTCACTCGGTCATGCGGATCATCGCTGACTCAAGGGCGACGCCGTTGACAGGGGTGCCCGTCGCGACGATCTTGCCGTCGCTCTGGACGGCGACGTCCTGGCCCGAGTCAAACCCACCGTGAAAATCGGTGGTGAACGTCCCCCCGCCGCCGAATGTCGAGTCCAGGGCGCCGTTGCCGTCGTAGCGCGCCACGGCCAGGTCGGCGCCGATATCCAACTGGGCCGTCCCCACCACCACGATGCGGCCGTCGGCGAGTAACGCCAGGTCCTTGCCGAATTCGTCGTGCGAATCCGGGCCGACGACGTCGGCGAAATCGGTGGTGACGAGTCCGTCACCGTCGAAGGCTGAATCCAGTTCGCCGTCCGTGTCGAATCTGGCCACCGCGAAGTCGTTCCTGCCGGTGGAGAATCCGTTTCCGGCGTGCCCGGCGACGACGATCTTGGTGTCAGGCTGGATCGCGACCCCGTAGGCCATCGAGCCTCCGCCGAAATCAGCGATTGCCCGACCGTCGGCGCTGAAGCTGCTGTCCATGCCCCCACTGGGCAGATACCTCACGACGCCGAAGTTCTCGCCGTCCGCACCGTCGTCCGAGACCCGGCCAACCACCACAATCTTGTGGTCAACAGGTTGCAGGGCGACGCCGAAGCCGAAATCGGCTGCCCCGGCGATGTCGGTGGTCACTCGGCCGTCAGCATCGAAATTCTCGTCGAGAAAACCAGCGCTGTCATACCGTGCCACCGCGAAATCCGTTCCGGTTCCGGCGGCGTCGGTCGCGTGTCCGGCCACCACGATGGTGCCGTCGGTGTCGACCGCAACGGCGTACGCGCGGTCGAGGCCGCCGTTGAAATCGGTGGTCGCTGTGCCCAGGTCACCGAAGTCGAGATCGAGCTCGCCGTGGCTGTCGTACCGCTGGATACCGAAGTCCTCGCCCGTGGCGTCGGCACCGTCGTTGTTGTCGATAATGCCGACGACCACGATCTTCCCGTCGGGCTGAATTGCCACGTCCGCCGCGTCATCCAGGAAACCCGAGCTGAGCCCAGTGGTGACCGATCCGCCGTCACCGAAGTCCTGATCCGGTTGCCCGCTGGAGTCGTACCGGGTCAGCGAGAACTCGCCGGCCACCACAATCTTCTGATCCCAGGGCTGCACGGCGACGGCATAGGCGCCGCGCTGGCCGGGTGTGGTCACTTTGCCGTCGCCGTCGAAACTCTCATCGAGCGCGGAGTTTGCGATTGGAGTGAGGCAATGGACGGCGACGTCGGTGATGTCGGTGTCCGCCACCACGCCGGTGCCGTTGCTGACGGTGCAGATCTGATCGGGATCTGTGGGCTGCGCGGCCACGGTGACCTCATAACCCTGTCCGGACAGCAGCCGTCCGGTGAATGCGAAACTGCCTTCAGCCGGAGTGGTTTCGTCCACAAGATTGTTGCGCAGCAGGAGGCCGCTACCCTGCAGTCCGTCGACCGTGCCGGTGACGGCGTAGTCGGGGTCGGATGCCGCCTGCTCGTCGTCGGTGATGGTGAGTGTTGCGGCCGACGGAATGCCCAGCGTGACACACGCCGGCTCGGCCAGGGTGAGTTCGACGGTTTCGTCACCCTCGACCGCCTGGTCCTGCAGCATCGGCAGCCGGACCAGCCGTGGGGCCGTGTCGCCGTCCGCGAACGTGACGGCGGTGTCGAGTGGGGTGAGATCGTCGCCGGCATGGGCTGTTCCGCCGGTGACCAGCACGCTCGCGCTCACCGCTCCGGCGCTGCCGCCGACGCGGGTCACCAGGACCCGGGCGCTGTCCGCATCGGATTCCTCAGCCCGGTAGGCGCTCTCGCTGAATTGCAGCTGCCCGGCGGCCGGATCCGGTCCGGATTCGCAGGTTGCCGGTGCGGTGGGGTCATCCGGGGGCGACACCAGCAAAGGATCGGCGATCGAGGTGAGGCCCCGGGTGCGAATGTTCACCCCGTCGGCGTGCAGCGGGTCGACAAGCGTGGCAAGGGCTCCGGATTCCAGGCCGCGATGGTTCATCACGCTGGCCGAGGCGATGGTCCGCAGCGTGAAACCCTCTCCGACGTTCAGGCCCGAAAGATCGATGGTGTAGTGCGGGTTGGCGGCGAGGTCGACCTCGAATTCCTCTTCCTGGTCGACGGTGGGAGTGAAGTCCGATTTCTGCCACAGCGGGGTGGTCACCGGTCCCTCCGTCCAGGCAATGATGTCCCATTGACCGGTCCGGCCGGTGACGAACGCCGTGCCCGCTGTCTGGAAAAGGTGCTGGTCACTGGTGTAGGCGCTCACCTCGAGATGCAACATCGCGTCCACCGTGAAGCAGTTCACGGTATCCGGGCCGTCGCAATCCGGACCCGGACCGTTGTGATCGATGGCCCGCATGAACGCTTTCTTCAGACCGAATTGCAGGGAGGCGCCGGGCAGGGCTTTCGCGAACGCCTGGTATTGGATCAATTGCGCCTTGTTCCCGCCGATGCCCTCAGCGGTTTCGGTCTCGGTCCAGTATTCGGACCCGTCGCCCCTGGAGAAGATGTCGGCCACGGCACTCGGGCCCTCGGGAATCGTCGCCGGTCCGAAGTCATGCCTGCGGGTAACTGGTCAGGTATTTCGAACCGCTGAGTTGGGCGAGTCTAATCATCGATAACTTTGAGGATTACTCGCAGCGTGTCGCGGGGTTTACCGGTGTTCATTGATGGGATCATTGATGAATGGAAGAGATGACCGCCGCGG
>JBBQGJ010000429.1:0-5794 GCA_038322925.1 Mycobacteriales bacterium | reverse complement strand
ACGACTCTTGCTACGCTTCACCCTGAAGGTGCCTTCCAGCTCAGACGATTGAGACCTTAGACAAGACTCATTGTCCCTGCAGGACAGGCACTTTCGCTATCTCACACGCCGCGACACCCTCAAATGCGTGCAAGATCCAGGTTAAGTGAGCGATCTCGACGGATTCGGACCCTCCCGCAGGCAGGTACGGCTCGGCCGGCAAATTGGCTGCTTTCAGCCATTTCTTGCTCGGCTCGTCCCAAGTGCGCACGTCGACCGCTTCAGTCGGGGGCTGCGATGACGAGTCGGCACCGTAGGCGACGACGACGGTGTCGCTTCCACCGCACAATTGAACCACCTTTGAGGTGATGTATTGACCGTGGTAGTCGTCGGAGTACATGTCCGACAACGCTGTGGACTCGGGCGATAAACTGTCGAGGTCGCGGACCTCGTTGCAGGCAACGGGCAGGTCGCGACACTGCCCCACATTAATGCAATTGGGTGAGATCTTCGTCGGGTCGTAAGTCACGGTCATGGTCGTGGAAAAGATCTCCGGACCGATCCGGAGGGCCTGGCCCCCGGCAAGTCCCGTGTTCGCAAGATTCTTCGGGATGGCGAGGGCCAGTTCCGGAATGGCCGCGACAATTCCCAGCACGTCCGTGAGGTTCTCCCCGATCGAATCCGCGTAGGCGCTCACTGCCAGTTCGGCGCATTTGACGCCGTAGTGGAGGGCTTTGCCGAACGTTTCCTCGTTGATTCCTTGCTCCACCACACCCTTGACGAGCGACGCCTCCGCTTTGACGCACTCGAACCCGGACTGGAGCGCGGTGACAACGGCGATCGCGGACCGCGGCGTCTTGGCCCCCTTCGCCGGGTCCAGGAGCACCTGTTTGATCTCGGACAACAGGTCCGTCACGGCGTAATTGGGGTGTTCGGTTATGTATGCCCGGACTGCCGTGATGATCTCCTCTGATGCCAGCTCGAGGTCCTTCGCGGTCGGCAACGCGGAAATGACGGCCAGGACCGCGCTGAGCAAGACCGCGTTGGTGTCGGCGCTGACCGTGGTCGACCAGGTGGTCTGTTCGGCCAGTTGCGGCGATATTCCTGCGGAATTGACGGTGCGGCCGGCGACGAACAGATTGCCCAGCCCGTACTGCTCCAGGCTCAGCAGCACGCTGAACAGGTCGCGCTCACCGATCTCGGCCGCTTTCGGTGTGACACCGGTCTGTGCCGACGTCATGATGTCGAACGGGACCAGGTAGGAGTCCTGGACTCTCAGTTCGGTCGTCGTCGACTGGGTGTGCACGCATCCCGCCAACAGCGGCAGCTCAAAGGTGACGGTGTAATGCTGGTCCCCGTTGACGTCACAGTCCGCGCTTTCCTGGTCGGGCCAGGTGACGTCGAGGATTTTCCCCATGAGTGCGGCGGCCGCTTCCTGAATCCCGGTGACGGCGCCGTTGATCCCGTTCCCGATGACGACCAGGCCATGGTGCTCGACGTCGATGAACGCCTCGCCGGCACTGACGACCGTGTTGCCCGCGGATGTGCCCGCGTTCTCGATCGACGAGAGGAGATCCTGGCCATTGCTCGCGATCGCCTGGGTGACGCCGCCGGCCACTCCGGTGACATCGGTGTAGCCGTCGACGAGGAACTTCGCGTAGTCCGAGAAGTGTGGCGCCACAGCGCTGATCGTTTGCGCGGACGCGTCGTATGTCGTCGCCAGCGGTATCCAGTTGCTTAGGGAATCGTTGTAGGCCGCGATGAAGTAATTTCCCCCGGTGGGAGTGTGCCCGTTCGCCGGGCTGAGTTCGACCGCGGGGTCGACCGGAAAGGTGACCCGGGCGCCGTCGGCCGGCCCGGAGACTGCGATGTCCACCGGATCTGACAACCTCCTGGCGTAGGGAAGCTGGGCCGCAGCGGCCTGCGCTGACCCCGTGCTGTCTGCAAAAGTCTGATCGACCGGAGCGCCTGGCGCAAAGTCCACCCACGGCTGACTCGACTCGGACGCCTGGCCCGAGCGGGTAAGGACATAGACGGCCACCGAACCCACGAGTAGCAGGCAGGCCGCGATCACCACGATCGGTCGTCGGTATGTGCGCATGCGACGACTCATTGCGGACCCGCTTGTCCGCGTTGGGCCGGTCACGAGCGCCCCATTGGTAACAATGAGCGGTAACTGACCCGACCGCACGGTGACGGGCTGGCCGGCTGGATCGGACTGGCCAACAGCCCTGGCCACCGCAGGTGGCGTCGTCCGGGCGGGTGAAGGCTGATCTTGCGGACGATTGCTTGAGTTAGCCGGTATCTATCGGCGTTCACCCCGGACTTCTTTTCCAGCAGAGCTTGGTGTCTTCGGGCCCCACAGAAAAATCCAGGATGTTCCACAACGACACCATCAGCCCAGCCCCGTCCGCCACTGGTGTACAGGGATTCATTCCAGGCGAACGACTCCCGAGCGGTGAACTCCTGGGGCATGAGGGCCCGCGCGCGGCGTCGCCGTACCAGCCACCCGCGGCTGAGCAACAGGACGAGAGCGATATCGATAAGGGTGGACATAAACGTTGGCCTCTCGATGGTCGAAGCGGAGCGCCGTGCCAGCTGATTGTCGAGATGGACTACTTTGGGACTATTTCCCCGAAATCTTGGGGGTCGTCGGCGTTGCGGTGGCTGGGTTCGTGGTCTGCGTTTCTGTGGATGAAGAGAGCTGGCCTCAGGTCCTCACGAGAAGCCTTCCTTGTTCTTGTGGTGGGCTCTAGTTGGACCATGCATGTCCGTCTCAGTACCCGCTGCCCCGAGCCCGACGGGGCCTCATACCATCCGGCCGGCGGACCGGCGAGCGGGAGCGCTGGCGCCTGGTAGTAGTGATTGACCTGCGGCGGATCAATATAGATCTTGGTGGCACATGACATCACCAGAGCCGAGACCCAGCCTATTAATGTCCAACCAAGGAAGAGATTGATCACGATTACCTGACCAATATTGACCCTTCGAAGTATTGCGACGATTGATGGGAAGAAGTACACGCATAGTGCAGCGACGACAATGAATCCGACGGCTCCCCCACCTGGCCCCGTCGTGGTCGTGGTCGCACCACTCATGATCATCACTTCTTTTCTCCCTGAGGTCGCGGTTTGAGGATCCATGCCGTCAGCCGGCCCTCGGCCGAATGATGCACGATGAGCCGAAGCTGGCGGAGGAAAGATCGTGGGTCAAGCTCCCGGGTTTCCGGGTGGGTTTGGTGTCGGTGGGATCGCGCGGTGACGCGGTTGATCAGCCGGAGCCTTGTGTCCCTCGTGCCGTTAGGACACGTATCGGCACGCAGTTCCGTCAGACTTGCCTATTTGGTTGTTTTGGAAGAACGTGCCGCACATTCGCGTTCCCTTGGGCACGTTGTTATTGGTATTGAAGTCAAACCAGGCGTAGCCAGTTGAACATCCACTGTGAGTCGAACTCCATAGATAATCACCGTGACCATCGGGGTACCGAATCAAAAGGAGCGCCCTGTAGCCACAGATGTTCTCCCAGTTGGCGTACGCGGTGCGCGCAACCCGGGTGCTAGCACCGGTCGTCAAACAGACCAATCCACTGGGATTAGGCGTGCTCGCCGTGCAGCCAGACCCGAAGGAAGGAACCGCGGCTGCGGCAGAAGATGCGAAACCCACTCCCAGTGCGGCCGACAACGCGAACACTGCGGCAGCGCGCCGCAAACTCGACCTACGACCCTTCATAGCGGTCCTTGGCTCCCCCATCCGTACGTACCAAGGACTCCGCCTCGATGTTGTTGTTTTGGCCCCCTTCGTGGAGCGCCAAGTATGTCCAGGGCCGCCCAACGAGTCCGCCGCTCCCGTGATGCCAGACTGATTCGGGCTGGTAATGGGCATGGCGGAATCCTCCCCGGCGAGGGCTGGATCGCATTCATCGTGAAGGTCGACTTGCTGGCTGTGTTCCCGCGATTTTTTTGCTGAAAGATCCGCGCCGTCGCGGTGAGAATTCATGGTCGCTACCTCTCTAGACTGCCATAAGAAGAGTTGGGCTTGTGACATTGCTGAGGAGATCACCGATGGGCACCTGGAGGCGATACTGCGGTGGAACAGGGTGGACCGTGACGGTCCGATCGCTGACGAGCGCAACTGCGCGCCGGCACCCACATTGGCCACCGCTGGGCTGCGCAATCGTGATGCCCACGATCGTCGACAGGAACGCGGTGATCGATTCAACCGCGCGCCAGCGCGGTCCCGGCGGCCATCTGGCGCGAACCCCACCTGCCCGAGCAAACGATTCGTTCATGGCGATCTCTCCTCACAGGAGGTCTCAGCGGATCCGAGCGGTGAGGAGAGCATTCGAGAGATTCGGGGACCCGTCCAGGGTCAATGCCACGTAGCCAACGTTGATCTTGCTGTTTGTGCTGGTCATCGGCGTGGCGTGACGCGTGTGACTGCTGTGACTGGTGTGATCAGCGGTCGTGACTGCTGCTGTGTTGCTGAATCCGGTTCAGGTGACTCTCGGGATGCTGGTCGACTCGGTTCCGCGGGACGCGGTGGACGACGCGATCACCGCCTGCGGGGTGCGGGAACGCAGGTCGGACGGCAAGCTGCCCGCGCACGTGATCACGTATCTGACGTTGGGGTTGGCGCTGTTCCCCGATGACGACTACTCCGAGGTCGCGACCAAGGTCACCGGGTCGCTGGACAAGTTCGGCTGCTGGGACGCGGCGTGGTCGGTGCCGACCTCCAGCGCGATCACCCAGGCCCGGAAACGCCTGGGCCGCAGGATGTTCGCCGAGTTGTTCGAACGGGTCGGGGGGCCGGTCGCCGGACCGGTCGGGATGCTGGCGGCCCGGACCGCGGTGGGCACCGCCCGCGGATCGTTCCTGCGTGGGTGGCGGCTGGTGGCGATCGACGGGTTCGAGGTCGACCTGCCGGACAGCGCTGAGAACGCCGCCGAGTTCGGGTACGCCGGGTCCGGGACGAACCGGTCCGCGTTCCCCAAGGCCCGGGTCGTCGCGGTGGCCGAGTGCGGCACTCACGCGTTCCTGACCGCCGAGATCGACGCCTACCGCGTCGGGGAACGCACCCTGGCGCAACGGTTGTACCCGCGGCTGCGTCGCGACGAGTTGCTGGTCGCGGACCGCGGTTTCTACTCCTACAAGGCGTGGGACACCGCGGCCGCGACCGGCGCCGCGCTGCTCTGGCGGGCCCCCACCCAGCTCGCACTACCGGTGGTCCGGGTGCTGCCCGACGGCACCTACCTGTCCGTGGTCATGGACCCGGCGATCCGCGGCGCCCGCCGCGAGAAGATCCTGACCGCGGCGAAGGACGGTGATGATTTGACCGACCACCCCGACGCCACCGACGAACGTGGGTGGCCACTCGCCCGGCTTGTCCGCATCGTCGAGTACACCGTGCCCGACCGGGTCGGCAACGGCACCGGCGAACTGATCGTGCTGCTGTCCACGGTGCTCGACCCGGCCGACGCGAAGGCCGACGAACTGGCCGTCGCCTACCACGAAAGATGGGAACAGGAAACCGGGAACGACCAGCTCAAGACCCATCTCCGCGGCCCCGGGAAGGTCCTGCGGTCCCGGCTGCCCGACCTGGTCCACCAGGAGATCTACGCCTACCTGATCGTGCACCACGCGATCTGCGCGCTGATCGCGAAGGCGTCCGCGGCCGCCGACCTGGACCCCGACCGCATCTCGTTCGCCAAGACCCTGCGTCTGATCCGCCGCTCCGCCACCGGGACGGCGGACATTCCCCCCTGAGATTTTCATGGGCCTGGCGGATCGCCCACGGGTGGATGAAACTTGTTGTGCTGT
>JBBQGJ010000428.1:0-5811 GCA_038322925.1 Mycobacteriales bacterium | reverse complement strand
CACAGCCCCGACCGCGCCCGGCACCCCGGCCCGCCCGGTCACCTGCACCCCGACCGCCCCGAACCCCGGCACCGGCCCACGGACCTGCACCCCCACCCGGGAATCGACGATCCGCGACGCGACCACCGGCACGAAGGCCCCGGCGGCCGGTGGCACCGCGGCGGAGGCCCGATTGGCTCCGGGGGCGGTAGCTGCGGGCACCGGTGCGGCGCTCACTGTCGACGGCGCCCCGCACACTGCAACGGCGAGCGCCACCACGCAGAAGATTCCGGTCGGGCGTGACGATCTGACCAGGCGTCGCAACATCCGGGCTCCAAGGTGGTTCTCGTGTTCCTGCCCCCGAAGAAACGCCCAGGCCCCCGCCGGACCGCATCCCAAAATCCGGGCACCACACCCGCACCGGCATTGCAGTCAGGTGCTGCCCCTTTACCACCGGAGTCCGAATGACCCCATATACACGAAGCGTTGCGGAGCATAACACGGTGTAATGGTATTGGGACGGCGCCCAGGCGATTACCAATGAATGGCGGAAGCGACAACGGACAAACGTGATCAATCGATTATTTCGTATTATTAGTCTCGTTTCGGGTAATTCAACAGCGCAATCAGGCGCAGTCCGAACCCGAAACACGGACACTGCCGGGGCGGCGCGTCCGGTAACGCCATCACCCCGGCCGCCCAGCCGCTCCGGCCCGAATGGTGGGCAGCCTTGCCGAAGGCGCAGACGGGGGCCGCTACGCTCGGCTCGGCCAGAGGGTCCCGGGCTCCAACACCCCCGACATCAGACCGCTGTCGGACGCGGCTGCCGGTTAGACCGTTCACGAGCGTCATCCGCGGAAGGAGAGCATCAAGGTGTCCACCGCCGCGCGACGATCTCCCACGCCGCCCGGCAGCCCGCTGCCCCGGAGAATTCTGCCCCGGTTGGACCGGCGGGAGGTTGTTGCCGTCTTTGCCGGTGGTGCCGTGGGCACGCTCCTACGGGCAGCCCTGGCGCAGGGATTTCCGCATTCGCCGACCAGCTGGCCGTGGCCGACCTTCGTGGTGAATGTGATCGCGGCCGTCCTGCTGGGATATTTCGTGACCAGACTGCAGGAGCGACTTCCGATTTCCAGCTATCGCCGGCCACTGCTGGGGACCGGCTTGTGCGGGGGACTATCGACGTTCTCCACCATGCAGGTCGAAATTCTCGAGATGATCGACGCCGGCGCCTACGCATTGGCGCTGGGATATGCGGCAGCCAGCGTCGCCGCCGGTTACCTGGCCGTCCACCTTGCAACGGCCGCAGTGCGCCGGGTGCGGTTGACACGATGAACGCGGGGGTGTGGGTCGGCGTGGTCCTGATCGGTGGTTGCGGCTCGGTCCTCCGCTTTGTCGTGGACGGCGCGGTGGCGTCCCGGCTGGGGAAGGGCTTCCCATTCGGGACGCTGGTGGTGAACGTGAGCGGCGCCATCATCCTGGGGCTGATCACCGGCCTGGCGCTGAGCGGCAGTGAGTCCCTGCTCGCCGGGACGGCCGCAGTAGGGTCGTACACGACGTTTTCCACCTGGATGCTGGAAACGCAGCGGCTGGCCGAGGAACGCCAGAACCGTTCGGCAGCACTGAACGTCGTCGCCAGCCTGGTGCTCGGAGTGGCCGCCGCCGCGCTCGGCCGGCTGATCGGGGCCCACCTGTGAACGATGACTGTCTCAAGCTGACGGTCTACTTCGGCGAACGCAAGCGGGTCGGGAGTCGATTCGTCGCCGACGCCTTGCTCGATCTGTATGAACGGCACCAGATCGCCACCAGCGTGCTGCTCCGCGGCGTCGAGGGCTTCGGGCTCCGGCATCACCTGCGCACCGACAGCTCGCTGAGCCTCTCGGAGGATCTGCCGGCGCTCGCCATCGCGGTCGACACCCGCACACGCATCGAAGCCGTACGCGACGAGGCGGTCGCCCTGACCCGCAGCGGATTGGTGACGCTCGAGCGGGCCCGCATGCAGACCGGTGAGATCACGGCGGTGCCGATGCCCGCCGAATTGGACGAGGCAATCAAGCTCACGGTGTATCTGAGGCGACAGGAGCGGGTGTACCGGGTGCCGACCTTCGTCGCCGTGTGCGACCTGCTGCACCGGCGCGGCATCGCCGGTGCCACCACCTTGCTGGGGGTCGACGGCACCGCTCACGGCGCGCGCGAACGGGCCCGGTTCTTCGGGCGCAACGTGGACGTGCCGATGATGGTGATCGCGGTGGGATCAGGACAACAGATCGCCAGGGTGCTACCCGAACTCGGCGGTCTGCTGCACCGGCCGATGATCACGCTCGAACGGGTCCGCGTCTGCAAGCGGGACGGACAGCTGCTGAATACCCCGCACCGGCTTCCCGGCACCGACGAGCGCGGAATGGCGCTCTGGCAAAAGCTGATGATCTACAACTCCGAAGCTGCGCTGCACGACGGGCAACCCATCCACCGCGCGATCACCCGGCAATTGCGCCGTTCCGGTGCCGGCGGATCGACCACCCTGCGCGGAATCTGGGGCTTTCACGACGATCGCCCTCCGCACGGCGACCGCGTCCTGCAGCTCGGACGGCATGTGCCGACGGTGACGATCGTGATCGACACACCGGAACGCATCGCCGAGTCGTTCGCTGTCGTGGACGAACTCACGAGGGAACGCGGTCTGGTGACCAGTGAGATGGTCCCCGCCGTGCGAGCGATCGCGGCAGAGCACAAGCGCGGTGGGATCCGGTTGGCGCATTACCGGTTCTGACCCGTCCGCCCTGTCCGCCTCATGTCAGCGAGCTCGGCGATGATCCGCGATCGCGTACGCTCGCGCAGTTCGGGAACGTCCCGCAGGCTCATCCCCGCGGTGCTGATCGGCTCCAGGACCCGCACCTCGGCTGTCGACCGGCCGAGGCGCCAATCGTGCGCGCGAAGGGCCGTTGCGGCGCCATAGACCGCTAGCGGCAGGATCGGCACCTGAGCCTGGATCGCCAGCCGGAACGCTCCGTCCTTGAACGGCAGCAGTCCACCGGTTGTTGACCTGGTGCCCTCCGGAAAGATCATCACCGAGACACGCTGCGACAGTCGCGTGGCGCACTGCGCCATCGCGGCGCCGGCGCTTGCGGAGTCCCCACGGTCCAGCGGGATGTCCTTGGCCAGGCGCATCAGCCAGCCCAGCAGCGGGATCGCGAACAACTCCTTCTTGGACAGCCATTTCATCTCCCAAGGGAGGTGGCTGATCAACAGGATGTCCACGAAGGACTCGTGGTTCGACACCACGACGTACGGATTGCGCGGGTCCGGCGGGAAGGTGCCGCCGGTCCGGAAGGTCCACAACGGGTTCAGCCGCTCATGCACCACCGTGAGCTTGCGGAACAGCAGCCCCGTCCAGTACCGGGGCGGGTCGAACGGTGCCGTCACGACCCAGACGATCGCCATCATCGGCAGCCAGACCAGCACGCACACGCCAAGGACACACCACGACCAGACGGACCACACCGTCAACAACAGGTTCTTCATGGGGCTGCCCCGCTTCTGGCGTCATTGTCCACCACGCGGTCGATACCGGCCGAACCGGGAGAACCGTTCGGGCCGCCCCGACCGTACTCACCGGCAAGCGGGAAGGGAAACGATGGACGGTAGCGGCAAGTGGCGGGTCGGTGCGGCGATCGCCGCGGGAGTGTGCGCCCTCTCGGTGATGACATTGAGCGCCGGAACGGGTCAGGAGCAGGACGTGGCGGCCTCCGACCCGGCGGGGTGCGAGTCCGGGCCCGATCCGGCAGCCGGGAATCTGCAATTCAGCACCATTTCCCTCACCGTCGCCGAGAGCGCCGGGGATCGCGCGCTGTTGGTGATCCGGGACGGGGGCGGCGTGGGACCGGTGAGCGCGATGGTGACGACCGCCGACGGCACCGCCACCGTCGACGACTACGCCCCAGTTGCCAGCACGGTGTCGTTCCCCGACGGCGACGAGACTGCCCGCGTGGTAAGGGTTCCCATCGTTCCGGACCTGCTGCATGAGGCCGACGAGACCTTCACGGCGACCTTGTCCGATTCCTCCTGCGCGACGATCGGCGCCCGCGCGGAAGTACAGGTCACCATCATCGACGACGACCCCGAAACCCGCTTCAGCGTCGGAGGTACCGTCACCGGTCTGCAGGGCAGCGGGCTGGTGCTGCGCAACGTGGTGGACGACATCCCAGCCAGCAACGGCAGTTTCGCTTTTCCGGCGGGCCTGGTCAGCGGCAGCGACTACGCGGTCACCGTGCGGGCGCAACCCGTCGACCCGGACCAGACCTGCACCGTCAGCAACGGCAACGGCGTCATCGCCGACACGGACGTCACCGACGTCGCCGTCGACTGCGTGACGCTGCCGCCTGAAGCGCATCTCGATCCGGCGTTCGGCACCGACGGCAAGGTCACCACTCCCGGGTTGGGCGGTGCCGAAACCGTTGCCATCCAGCCGGACAGCAAGATCGTTGCCGCTGGGCCGTCATCGCTGGCCCGGTACAACAGCGACGGCACCCTGGACAGCAGCTTTGCCCAGACCGGCAGCCTGCGAACCGGAATCAGTGCAGGATTCCTCGGCGATGCCTGCGACGTGGCGCTACCACCCGACGGTTCGATCGTCGTGGTCGGAGTCAAGGACAACGGTTCGGCCACCGGCGAGGATTTCGCCGTCCAGCGTTACACCGCCAGCGGGACAGCGGACCCGAATTTCGGAACCGGTGGCACGGTCACCACCGACTTCAACGGCAGCACCGACCGCGCCTACGCGGTCGCCGTCCAGCCGGACGGCAAGATCGTGGTCGCCGGTCATGCCACCAACGCCGCGCGCACCGGCATCGACATCGCGCTGGCCCGCTACACGTCGGACGGGTCCCTCGATCCGAGCTTCGGCACCGCCGGTCGGGTCACCACAGCGATCCCGGGCGCGGCGAGTTTCGGCTTTGCCGCCACCCTGGACCACCAGGGCAGGATCGTGCTGGCCGCGCGGGTGTCCGCGGGCGGCGGCGACGAGATCGGCGTTGCCAGATACGGCGCCGACGGTGCGCTCGATCAGAGTTTCGACGATGACGGAATCGCCGTCACCGCCTTCGGTCTCGGCGCCATTCCGCACGGCGTGGCCGTCGATGACCAGGACCGGATTGTTGTCGTCGGTCAGTCGCAGAGCACGCTGCCGGCCGGCCGCAGCGACATCGCGCTGACCCGGTTCGGTGCGGCGGGCCGGGTGGACACCACCTTCGACGGTGACGGCCTGGTCACCACAGATTTCCCCGATCCGGCAACCGGAACCTCGCACGACGAGTTCGGCAGGGACTTGGCGCTGCAGTCCGACGGCGGCATCGTGGTCGTCGGCGTCGCCCAACTCGATCGCGGAGCCGACTTCGCGCTGGCGCGGCATCACTCCGACGGCAGCCTGGATCCCAGCTTCGGCGATGCAGGCAGGCTCACCGTCGACTTCCACGCCGGGTTCGACTCCGGCCGGGACGTCGCCATCCAGCCCGACGGCGGCATCGTCGCCGTCGGATCCGCGACCAATGTGTCCACCCAGGAATTCGCCCTGATCCGGCTCACCCAGTGACCGGCGTGTCCTCCAAGGAGGGTTTGTGATGGCATCATCCGACTGCGAGACGTTGCTCGCCACCTACGAGGCCGAACAGGCGCAGGTCGAGGCCGGGCTGCAGGAGCTGGCCGAACTCGACGCCCAACGGGATGCGTTGCTGCAACAGGCCACTGCGACCGAGGCGGACTCCCATGAGTTGGAGGCCATGTTGAGTTCGCTCACGGCCGACATCAATCAGCTCATCGCAGAACAGGAGCAGGCTCGCC
>JBBQGJ010000427.1:0-5834 GCA_038322925.1 Mycobacteriales bacterium | reverse complement strand
ACGGCCTCGGAAGAACCGGGAGCGGCGGTGTCATCGTGGCCGTCAAACGGCGACCGCGCCAGGCCGTCTCCCGGCTCCCGCCGAGTCCCTACAACGAACACCCAACCAGTGCCCGCAACAGGGAGTGTGGACCAGTGACCGGGGCGCCGCGGGCCCAGTGCGTGCGGTGGTGGACGACGGATCGACGACAGGGTGGGCCGGCATGGGCTCCTCCTCGGATGCGGGGAATGGGTCGACTTCCACGCTCGCTGCGGACGCGACCACTCACACCGGCGAAATCGCCAGGTTCGGTCCGCGACCAGTCCGGATGCTCGGTACCGTCGGGCCCGTGCTGGCCGGACGGGACCCCGAGCGCGCGGCTATCTCCGCCGTGCTTGACGCCGCCCGCGCAGGCCGAGGCAGTGCGCGGCGTCGCCGGCTGCGGCAAGTCGACGCTGCTCAGCGAGGCGGTGGCCGCGGCGCCGGACCTACGGGTGCTGCGCACCTGCGGAGTGGAGTCCGAGTCGCCGCTGGCGTTCGCCGCGGTCCAGCGGCTGCTGTGGCCGTTGCGCGGCCGGCTGGACGCCCTGGCGGCGCCGCAGCAGGCGGCGCTCCGTGCGGCCATGGGTGAGTCCGAAGGCGAGGGGGACCGGTTCCTGACGTTTCTGGGCACGTTGAGCCTGCTGGCCGAGGCCGCCGAACAGGTCCCGGTGCTGGTCGTCGTGGACGACGCGCACTGGCTCGACGACGCTTCGGCCGCCGCGCTGCTGTTCGCCGCCCGCCGGGTGCAGGACGAGCCGGTGGCGCTGGTGTTCGCCGCCCGCGACGGCGACGCGCGCCGCTTCGACGCCGGCGACCTGCCGGCTCTCGTGCTCGGCGGGGTGACCGGCGCTGACGCTGACGCGCTGTTGGCTGCCCGCGCCGGGGGCGATATCGACCCGGCGGTGCGCGATGAGCTGGTGGCCGGCACCGGTGGCAATCCGTTGGCCCTGGTCGAGCTGGCCGGTGTGCTCACCGGCGAGCAGTTGGCCGGCACGTCGCCGTTTGCCGACTCCGCTGCCGTTGACCGGCGGGGTTGAACGCGCCTTCGGCGTCCGCTACCGGCGCCTGACCGAGCCGGCGCAGCGGTTCCTGCTGGTCGCCGCCGCCGACGACACCGCCCGGTTGACCGTCGTCCGCGATGCCGCCGCGTTGCTGGGAGCCGCCGATGCAGCCCTGGACGAGGTGGAGCGGTCCGGGTTGCTGCGCATCGACGGCGACGAACTGTCCCTGTACCACCCGCTGGTGCGTTCGGCGGTGTACCGGGCGGCGACCAGTACGCAGCGCCGCGCTGCGCACCGCGCGCTGGCCGACGTGCTGACCGGCGACGCCGACCGTCGGGCCTGGCACCTGGCCGCGGCCGCCGACCGGCCCGACGAGGCTGTGGTCGGCACGCTCGACGGGGTCGCCGAACGCGCCGCGGCTCGGGGCGGGCATGAGGCGGCGGCCGCGGCGTGGGCCAGAGCCGCCGAACTCACCACCGGTGGCCAGGCCCGAGGACGGCGGCTGTATCTGGCCGCGTCCTCTGCCTGGCTGGGCGCGCACCCGTCACGGGCGGCGGCGCTCGCTCAGGCCGCGACGGCCGGCGTCAGTGATCCGCTGCTGCGCGCCCAGCTGCTGACGTTGCAGGGACAGATCGAGTGGAACACCCGCTCGCTGCACGACGGCTACGACCTCATCCTGCAGGCCGCGCAAGTGGCCGGCGGCGTGGACGCGGGGATGACGGCTCAACTGGCGATGCTCGCGGCGTCGCTGTCCGCGTTCGGCGCCCCATCCCCCCGGCAATTCGACCTCGCCACGCTCGTTCCCCAGCCCGCGGCGGACGCGCCGTCCCGGGTGCGCGCCGCCTGTGCCCTGCTGCACGGGTTCGGCGCCGTCGCCGACCGGAACTGGTCGGCCGCCGCGGAGTCCTTCCACCGCGCGTTCGCCCTCACCGATGCCGACCCGGTTGACGACCACCTGCTGCAGCCCAACCTGGGCATCGCCGCATTCCTCATCGACGACGACGAGCGGGCGCTGCGGCTGCACGAGCAGCAGCTGATCGCCGGCCGCACCGCGGGCGCGCTGACCATGGTCGAGCACGCCCTGACCCGCGGCTTCCACTCCCAGATCGCCACCGGCCTCTGGTCGCAGGCCGCTGGCGCCGCCGCCGAGGCGCTGCCGCTGGCCGCGAGCACCGGTCACCCAGGGTTGACCGCCCTGCCCACCGCCGAGCTCGCCCTGGTCGCGGCGCTGCGCGGCGACGATGACACCGCCGACAGGCACCTGGAGAAGGTCACCGCGATCCGGAACAAGCACCCGGTGGGCATCACCGACACCCTCGTCACCGACCTGGCGCACTGGGCCCACGGGTTGCTCGGTACCGCGCAACCCGCCATCGCGCTGCACCACCTCGAGCAGATCCGCGGACCGGCGCCGCGCCGGATGGCCGCCCTCACCCTGTTCGACGCTGCCGTCCGTGCCGGCCGCCCCGAGGTGGCTCGCACCTGGCTCGGCGAGCTGGAACAGTTCGCCGCGGGCACCGGCAGCCCGGCCGCGACAGCGGTCGTCGAGCACGGCCACGCCCTACTCGCCGACGGCGACGCCGAGGAACACTTCGCGCGGGCGCTGGCCGCGCACGCCCACTCCCGGCGGCTGCCCGACCGAGCCCACACCCAGCTGGCCTACGGCGAATACCTGCGCCGCGCGCGGCGCCGGATCGACGCCCGCAACCACCTGCGCATCGCGCTGGCGCTGTTCGACGACCTCGGCGCCACCCCGTGGGCCGAACGGGCCGCCCAGGAACTGCGAGCCTCCGGGGAAACCGCCCGCCGCCGAGAGGTCTCCGCCGCCACCGAGCTGACCGCGCAGGAACGCCAGGTGGCCGCGCTGGTCCGGCGGGGCCTGTCCAACCGGGACTCCGCAGCGCAACTGTTCGTGTCCCCGCGCACCGTGGACTTACACCTGCGCAACGTGTTCAACAAACTCGCCGTGACCTCCCGCGCGAGCTCATCGCACTGCCGCTCGACCTGTGACCTGGACGCCGCCGCACCCGCACCGGCACCTCGTGGTCGGCGATCACGGGCCAAGCGATCCGTGCCGAGCGGAGCACATCGGCGGGGCCCGTAACGGTTCTGCACGATCGCTCGCATCGTTGACTCGTCGGCCGCGTGGTTCATCTCGGTCGTCGCGAGGTTCTTGCCGTCAAATCTCGTGATCGTTTCCCTTCCGACGGATCGCGCGTTCAGTCGAGAGGTGCCTGTCTCAAGGGCGTGGTCGGACATCCGAGGCCCGTTCACTTCAGCGGTGTGCCGGTTCGGGCGGCATCGACAACTGCGGTGATTGCCCGGCTGGTCGTGGCGGCGTCGGTCGGGTTGTCGAGCAGTGATTCGTGTTCGGCGCCGGCGACGACGAGGTGGATGCTGTTGCTGGACAGCGCGGCCAGGTCCATTTGCGGGGTGAGCCAACCGGTTTGTGCATTCACGGGTGCGGTGAGCACGTACAGCGGTCGGTCGCCCAGATCGGTCACCGTGCCGGCCTGGGCCATCATCGTCGGGACCATCGCGAGCTCGTCGCGTTGGCTGCGGGCCTGCCCGGCGGTCGACAGGGCTGCGCGTGCCTGCTCCCGGGCCGGTGCGGGCAACTCCGGGTGGCTCGAGGAGTAGATCAGTTGGGTGAGACCGAGGCGGGCCAGGCCGGGGAACAACCCCGTTGCGACGCGGTAGATGTCGTAGAAGGCGGGGTAGTCGGGCAGTGAGGTGAACGCGGTGGGTGGGGTGGAGTCCAGCAGCACCATCCCGGCGACCTGCTCGGGGTACCGGGCGGTGTAGTCCAGGACGTACAGACCGCCGAGGGAGTGCCCGGCCAAGACCAGCGGGCCGGTGATGCCCGCGCGGTTCAGCAGGGTGTGTAGGTCGGTGGCGATCTGGTCGCCGCCCTGGGGTGCGGGGGAGGGTTCGCTGCCGCCGCGGCCGGCGCGGTCGTAGACGCAGACCCGGGTGTGTTCGGCGACGGTGGGGGCGATCAGTCCCCAGGCTGCGGAGGTTTCACCGAGGCCCGGTTCCAGGATCACGGTGGGCTCACCGGATCCGGTGCAGGACAGGAACAGCTGGTGATCACCGACGTCGATGAGCTGCCCGGGCAGGGACTCGGCGGACGCCTGGTTGATGGACTGCGTCACGGAGTGGACGCTGCCGCCGACCGCGGCGAGGGCGGTGACGGCGATGACCGGGTAGAGCAGGCCCCGGCCGCCGCGGCGGGGTAGTTGCCGGCGGATGCGGGTGGTGATCCAGGCCAGCAGGATGAGCAGGGCCGGCGGCCATATCCAGCCGAGGGCGTCCAGGGTGGCGTTGCTCGGGGTGAAGATGAGCAGCGCGGCGCCGCCCGCGCCGAGCACGGCGGCGGGAACGGCGGCCCACTTCTGTGGATGGTCGGTGAAGCGCACCGAGAGCGCCAGCAACAGCGCCCAACCGAAGGCGAAGCCGAGGAGCACCAGCGCGTCGACCACCGGTTCCGTCCCACCCCTGGACACGACGACACCGGCGACCACCGCGGCCAGCCCACCGATCAGACTCGCCGCGACGACCACCCGCATCGGCCACTGGGTGCTCCGCCGATTCGCGGGTTCCGGCGCCTGTTCGGTCGTCAAGGGAGGGGTGGTGGCCGGCACCGCCTCGGGGACGTCGGCGTGCGGGGTGGTCGTCGTGGTTGGCGGTGCGGCCGGGTCTTGAACGCTGCTCCGGTGCTGGGACATCACGGTCTCCTGATCTCGGAAGTGGGAGCTTGCTGCTGGGCCTGAGTTTTCGGCCGAACGAGTGGTGGTCGCGCCGGTGAAATCACCGGGATCAGCGCACCCGGCTGGTCAGGCGGCGGGCACGGCCGCGGGCGTGATGTGCGCAGCGATGTGCTCGGCGTCCGCACCGACGAAGCCGAGCAGCGCCGATCCCCGGGTGTGCTGCCAGGGCCGGCCGAGGAAGTACAGGCCGGGGACGGGGCTGACGCCACGCTGGTGGACCGGTGCGCCGGCGGCATCGATGGCGCCGGTGATGTCGATCAGGGAGTAGTCGGGGCGGTACCCGGTGGCCCACACGATCGCGGTCGGGGTGATGGTGGTGCTGTCGGCGAAGGTCACCGTGGTGGCGTCGGCGGCGGTGACCCGGGGGTGCACGGTAACGCCGGTTCGGGCCAGTTGCCGGGTGCTGGTCCCGATGACCAGCTCTCCGCTGTTCCGGAATCGCCGGCCCAGACGGGACTGCCCCGATGCGCTGATCAGTCCGGACGTCGTGAGCCACCAGAACAGGTCTCGGCCAAGAACCCGTTGCGGCAGTGCGCGGGTGGCCGATCCGCTGGCCAGCGCCACGGGTCGGCTCTGGTGGAGTTCTGTTGCGATCTGCGCGCCGGAGTTGGCGGCGCCGACGACCAGGACCGGCCCATCGGGCAACTGCCCGGGGTTGCGGTAGTCGGAGCTGTGCAGTTGCGGAATGTGCGACCCGATTCCCGCCGCGATCGCGGGGACGACCGGGTTCTGGAACGGCCCGGTGGCCACAACCACCCGGGCGCCGCGGAAGGTCGCACCATCGGTGTGGACCGTGAATTCGGCCCCGTCCCGGGTCACGCGGGTGACCCGGGTGTTGTGCCGGATCGGCAGCCCGAAAGTGTCGGCGTAATCGCGGAGATATTGCGCGGCAGCATCTTTCGTGGGGTAGCTGTCCGGGTCGCCGGGGAACGGCAGGCCCGGGAGACCGGAGTATCGGGCCGCGGTGAACAGGGTCAGCGAGTCCCATCGTGACCGCCAGACGTGCCCGGTCTCGGGGCCGGCGTCCACGATCAGGAACGTG
>JBBQGJ010000426.1:0-5857 GCA_038322925.1 Mycobacteriales bacterium | reverse complement strand
CGGGTGCATTGCATGGAGGCGCTCGCCCGGTGGCGGGTCGACGGCCACACCATCGCCCAGGACTACTTCATCGGACTCGCCGGTCGACTGGGCCTGCTACCGGCCCTGACCGACCTCATGCTGGACCGCGCCTGCGCGCAGTTGACCGAGTGGTCCGCCCGGTTCGACCGCGACGATCTCCTGGTCGGGGTGAACGTGCCCCCCGGGCTGATGACCGACCGCGACTTCCCACGCCGCATCGCGGCGGTGCTCAAACGCCATGCGCTGGCCGCCGACCGGCTGATCCTGGAGATCACCGAGGACGCCCTGCTCGGCCAGACCGACGCCGCACAACCGGTCGCCGATCGACTGCGCCGCCTCGGTGTTCGACTCTGGCTCGACGACTTCGGCGCCGGCCACTCCTCACTGCTCAGCCTGCGGCAGATCTCCCTGCACGCCGTCAAGATCGACATCGCGTTCGTCGCGAACATCCACACCGATCCCGCCGCCGAACGCTTCCTCCGCGCGCTGCTCGCACTGGGCCGCGATCTCGGTCTGACCGTCACCGCCGAAGGCGTCGAACTCCCGGAGCAGGCCGCCATCCTGCGTTCCCTCGGTTGCCCGCTCGTGCAGGGATACCTCTACGCCCACCCGGCGCCGGCCGCCGAGTTCGACCACCTACTCGCACCACCCCCACCCCCACCACCGAAGCCCTGGCCGGCCACGCCCGGCGTGGGTACGCCCGCCACCGTCCAGGCGGCGACCCTGCCTCGGGAGGAGGTCGTCATCGACGCCGACAACATCGTGGTCCAGTAGAACGCCGCCCATATCCGCACCGATGCAAGGCTCGGCGGCCCAACATCGTCACCGAATCGGACTCCCGCCGCGTGGTCTCCGGCCGCGCTGCAGGCGCGCGGACCGCGACCGGATCGGGGACATGCACGACCGGTCGTGTTGTCCGGGGTTCCTTGGTGTCGGGGTTTCACGGTAAGTGGGCACCTTACTTTCGAATTATTGGGCACGATCCGGGCATCGGGATGCCCCGCCTACAGCAAGATGATCAGCACAAACGCCCGCCAAGATCACTGGAACCGCTACCTGAACCGGCTGGAACATGCCAAATAGCGCGAACATTTGTGCCAGAGAATTCGAATTTCACAGGGTCAGGACATCAGTCGCTGGCGTAGGCCCAGCGCGACGGCGTGTGCTCGGTCGCGTGCACCGCGACCACGGACTTCTGGCCGGCGTTCCACACAGTGGTGGTCATCACCGGCGGGTACCGGGTTCCGCCAGGGACTTCGCGCCGGGGCGGGATCGGCGCCGCGTCAACGGACATGGCACGCGGCCGCCGGTGAACTCCCCGGGACGCCGGGGGTGGTGCGCCGGCCCAGCGGGACGCGCACCGGGACGGCGTGCCCGCGTTCCTCCTCGGACAGGCCACCCCAGATCCCCGAGGCCTGTCCGGTGCGCAGGGCGAAAACCCGGCACGGCAGCAGCGCGGCGCACGACGCGCAGATCGCCTTGGCCTGGGCGACCCGGCGAGCCCGGGACACCGCCCGCTCGGTGTCCGGGCCGAAGAACGGCCAGTCGCCCATTCCCTGGCACGCGACCGACGGCCAACACAGGCCGGGGTCGATCCGGACGTCAGGTCGACCGGTATCCGCGGCAACCGTCGTGACACCCGCTGAATCCGCCGGCGGGGGGATCCGGTTCGGCGTGTCGGCCGGGTTCGTCACCGCGCGGGTGGCGGTGACCGTGACGGTCATGCCTCGCTCATGTCCTTTTCGTGTCCGATCACAAGGCTCGCTTCCTTTTCTGCTGCCGACGGCCCGACGTTCCTTGCGGCACGAGCTGCGCGGGGGATCTCTTCGCCCGGCCTGGCGGGTTCCCCGGTCGGGCTCGCGGCGTTCCGCGCGACACCGGCCGCGGCCAGGTGACGGAAATGGTTGACGAACTGACACGCGTGGAGATCCTTCCCCTCACCGGGGATCTCCAGCCACACTGTCAGCGTTACCCGGTGACCCTGAACGCGAGATGAACTCTGACGATGTCGCGGCTACGCGGCGGCGGCATCGCTTCCAGGCGGCTGTCTATTCAGCAGTGATGATTGCACCCCTGAGCTCTTGGAATTGTCAACATTCCGATGATCAGTTCACCTACCTCAGGGGGAATGCTCACCCTTAGGTCGGAATTCCAGGTGGGAACCATTACCGTTCGTGTGACGTCGGCAGGCGAAGCGTGGGTCCGGCACGACGATGTCTGGCAAGAAGGCCCCGCTGGGATGCTGGCTCGCCGGCACCGCCGAGTCCCGGCCGGGCGCTGCCCAACCCGGCGGAGCGGGCCACGAGCCGGCGGCGTGGTCGCTACCACCTGGCGGCCGGTACGGATCGGACGTCCGGTGACGACGCGTTGAAGTCCTCGGACATGACGGGTGTCCACGTGCCGCAAACGGGAATGCCCAGCCGATGGTGCTCAGCACTCCGGCAGGTGGGATTGACGGAAGATGTCGCAGACGAATCCCAGCGGGATCAGAACCGCGCTGGTGATTGTCTCCTGCCGTTCGGGAGTCGGTCACCGCGGTCACCGGCTGTCCACCGTTTGTTCGCCGGGTCCTCCCGACCCGGGTAACGTCCCCCGCGGAGCCCCTGTTTCGGGCCGCCGTGCCCGTTGGGATGTCTGGTCACGGAATCTTTCCGGCCCGCTCTTCCGGGTGGTCACACCGACCTCGATCGCGGTTTGTCGGTCACCAGGGTGATAGAGGATGACGGCCGGCGAGGTACTTCTGTGAATGGCCATGCGCCAACGTGTGACCCTGTAGCGCCGCTGCGATCAATGGCGTTACTCTTTGTGAAGGCACAACTACTTAATGTCATCGACGATGGCGCTGTGACGGTCGCCGTGGGGGTGAGCCGGGCATGTGCGTCGAATGCGTGACCATTGTTGTCAGCGGAATCCTGGGCCCGCACCGGTGCGTTGAGCGTTTCCGACGCGTGGGTTGCTACGAGCCAACCGGCGTGGCGAGTGAGTGGAGCCGGTCGGCGGCATCACGCCGGAATCAACGGTGGCGGGGTTCGCACCGACCCACCGGGTGCGCGATTTCCCTGAGCTACCGCCGGTGGGCTGGGGCAGCCCCGGATCGGTCATCGGGTCGGGGTAGAGCGTGCTGACGGTGTTCCTGACCGACGACCACGAGGTCGTCCGGCGGGGGGTGTCCGACCTGCTGAACGGCGCCGATGGCATCAAGGTGATCGGCGAGGCGTCGACCGTGGCGCAGACGTTGGCCCGGTTACCGGCGCTGCACCCGGATGTGGCGGTGCTCGACGTGCGGTTGCCCGACGGCAACGGCATCGAGTTGTGCCGGGAACTGCGGTCGAGGTTCCCGGACCTGCCGTGCCTGATGCTCACCTCGTTCACCGAGGAAAAGGCGATGCTGGACGCCTTCCTGGCCGGCGCGAGCGGTTACGTGATCAAGGACATCACCGGCGTTGACCTGGTGATGGCCGTGCGCACGGTCGGGTCGGGCCGTTCCCTGCTGGACCCGCGCGCCGTCGCCGCGCTGATGAGCAGGCTGCAATCCAGCGGGCCGGCGCCCGGCCCACTATCGGAGTTGACCGACAAGGAACGGGAGACGCTGGAGCTGATCGGGGAGGGGCTGAGCAACCGGCAGATCGCCGCCCGGATGTTCGTGGCCGAAAAAACGGTGAAGAACTACGTCTCGCACCTGCTGGCGAAACTGGGCATGACCAGCCGCACACAGGCCGCGGTGCTGTCCACCGAGATCCGCGGACACAACCATGCCCAGGCCTGACGGCGCCGGTGCCCTCGGAGCGCTTCGCGTGCGCGCGCCACGGGCAACCGGGGCCGGTGCCCGCAACGTGCCGCGGAGCGGTCCATACCCCGGTTCGACGTGTGGCCGGTCTGCGCACCCGGTGAGCGTGATCGGTTCGATCGCTGTCGACCAGGGATTGGTGAGTCGATGACGGTGGATGACCTGGAGCACGCGGTGCGTCCGGAGCAGATCGTCGGCGGGTACCGGGAACGGCTGGACGCCCTGGTCCAGGCGGTGCTCGCCGTCTCGTCCGGGCTGGCCCTGGACGCGACGCTGCGGCGGATCGTCGAGGCCGCGGTGGACCTGGTCGACGCCCGCTACGGCGCCTTGTACGTCCTGGGCGACGCCGGCATGTATGAGCAATTCGTGCACGTCGGCGTCGACGACGCCACCGCGCAGCGAATCGGACGGTTACCCACCGGGCACGGGGTGCTGGGCGTGCCCGTCGAGCAACTGCCGTTGCGTCTGTCCGACCTGGCGCAGCACCCGGCGTCGATCGGATTCCCGCCGCACCATCCACCGATGCGGACGCTGCTGGGCGTCCCGATCCTGGCCCGCGGACAGGTCTTCGGGCGGCTGTACCTGGCCGAGAAGACCGACGGCCGGGACTTCACCATGGACGACGAGATCATCGTGCGGGGGCTGGCCGCGGCCGCCGGTTCCGCCGTCGACAACGCGCACCTGTACGAGCAAGGGCAACGGCGGGAAAGGTGGCTGGAGGCCACCGGTGAGGTCACCACCGAGCTGCTGGCCGGCAGCGACACCAAGAACGCGTTGCAGTTGATCGCCAGCCGGGCGCAGGAGCTGACCGCTTCGGACTACACGCTGATCGCCCTGCCGCGGCAGCGGGAGGCCGCGCCCTGGGAGATCACCGAGCTCTCGGTGGTGGTGTGCATCGGCATGGGAGATGACTCCATCACCGGCCGGGTTATCCCGGTCGCCGGGTCCACCACCGGCGCGGTGTTCACCGATCACGTGCCGCGCAGCGTGGACAGATTCGCCCTCGACCTCGCCCGCGGGCTCGGGGTGCACTTCGGTCCCGCGTTGGCGATGCCGCTCGGGACCGGGAAGTCGTTGGGCGGAGTGCTGGTCACGGCGCGGTCGCCGGGGTCGCCGGCCTACGACGAACACGCGCTCAAACTCGTCGCCACCTTCGCCGACCACGCGGCGCTGGCCCTACGCGACGCCGAAAACGAATGGGCGCGAAGGGAACTCAGGGTGCTCGCCGACCGCGACCGGATCGCCAGGGACATGCACGATCACGTCCTGCAACAGCTCTACGGCGTCGGCATGGCGATGCAGAGCACCCAGCAACGCATCCAGGCCCCCGAGGTGGCCGCGCGGATCACCGACCACATGAACCAGCTGCAGCGGATCATCATCGACATCCGCTCCGCGATCTACGACCTGTCACCCGACCCCGCCGGGGTGGCGCCGCTGCGCACCAGCCTGCACACCGTGATCACCGACTTCACCGCCGACGCGCCGCTGAGCACCACCGTCCGGATGTCCGGTCAACTGGACC
This sequence comes from Mycobacteriales bacterium, assembly GCA_038322925.1. GTDB lineage: Bacteria > Actinomycetota > Actinomycetes > Mycobacteriales > Nakamurellaceae > Nakamurella. The sequence goes on along the minus strand of JBBQGJ010000426.1, from coordinate 524 downwards.
GCGTCCCACCACCGATCGCTCACCACGCCGAGGCCGTTCTCCGCGAGGCGGTCAGCAACGCGGTACGGCACTCCCGGGCCGGCGAACTCGCCGTCACCATCACGGTCGGTGACGACCTGGTCATCGACGTCCGCGACGACGGCGTCGGCATCCCGGACACCGTCACCCGCAGCGGACTGGACAACATTCAGGTCCGGGCCGAACAGGTCGGCGGAGCATGCACCATCACACCCGCCGGCGGCGGCGGCACCCGCGTGAGGTGGACAGCGCCGCTGCAGTGATCTGTGAGCCCCGTGCGTCGGACCGGATTGCGGTACCCGCGCGGGCGTCAGCTATCCCCCGGTGGGCGCATGGACTGGGGTCGGATAATCGGGGTCCAGCACGAGTGCGGGACAAACCGTGGGAGGCGACCATTCGCCGGGGCGCGCCGTCCGTCCGCTACGCAAAGGATGTGCCATGCCCGAGACCAGCCCGGTCAACCAGAGCAAACGCATGGTCAAGAAACAGCAGATGCGATGGAGCCC
>JBBQGJ010000425.1:0-5878 GCA_038322925.1 Mycobacteriales bacterium | reverse complement strand
CGCGCAAACCCGACAAATCGCGTGGCGCGGAGATGGCCACACGAGCCTCAGAACCGATCGGTGGACCAAATCAGGTCGGCGCGAGACCGCAGTCTTGCACTGTCCGATGAGCGCGCCGCGAAAGACACCGCCCACCTAGCGCGACGTTGTCACAGAGGGTTGCCGATGATCGCCGTGCGTTATTGCTGCGTCGCTGCGCGGCCCGCTGGTGTCAGTTGGATGGTTCGGGGTTGATGGTCCTGGCGACAAGGTCGGCGGCGATGACGCGGAGTGGGATGTTCCGGTTCTGGGACACCGGGCGCAGCACGTCGAACCCCGTCTCCGCTGGGCAGCGTTGCATGCCGATGATGATGCCGATGGCCTGGTCGATCACCGACCGGGAGGACAGCGCGGTGCGCAGGTGATCGGTCAGGGTCAACTCGTCATAGTGCCGCATCGCGGCGGTTGCGGTGGCCGCGGCCAGCGCAGTCAGCTGCGCGGCCGCCACATGGGAGTCCCATCAAATGCGTGCGCAGTCTCGGCGTACAGATTCAACGCACCGATCGGCTGCTCGTTGACCAGCAACGGGCTCGAGAGCACCGACCGGACCCCGTGTGCCACCGCCAGCGCGGGGTAACCGTCCCACCGGGTCTCGGTGCTCAGGTCGTCGGCCGTGACCACCCGGGCGGTCCGCAACGCCTCCAGACATGGTCCGCTGTCCAGTTCGTACTGCTGCTCGTCCAACAGCCTGGCCAGCGCATCCGCCGACGCCACCGTGATCACATGCCCGTTCTCGGACAACGTGATCCCACAGGTCGACGCGGCCTGGACCGCCCGCCCGGCGAGGTTGGCGACGCTTTGCATCAGATCCTCGAACGAGGTCGTCGACATCAGCAACCCCCGCCAACTCGGTCAGCGCTGCCGGTGTCAGACCATTGACAGATACCGCCATCGCGCACGCTCTGCTCTGGTGCGGGTGCACCCGGACCTTGGCGTTCGCCAATAACGGCGCACAGACGGCACCACGCGCGAGGACGTCCCCAGTACCGCTGAGCCTACGCCCGCCCGCTCCGTAACGAAGCCGTGGACGGACGCTGGTCGAACGGCAAAGCGATGATGTCCACGCGGCCGAACTTGGCCGGGAACGCCACACACGATCCGCGCCAGCTGGATTCGAGACGCGCGCGACCGCACCTCCTACCGAGTTTCCAACGATGTCCAGCGATCCGACCGCGACGGCGCTGAGGAAGCCGGCGGCGAACGGCATGAGGTCACGGCCGTGCGTAGCCAGGTCCGACCGGTGTCCCGCGTTCGATCGGTCGGCTTTCAGGATCGACTTCCGTCACATCACGGCTACCTGGTTCACTGGATGGCGATGACAGCGGACGATGCCCACCCAGCGATGCCGGTTCCCGCGGCGCAGGCTCCGCGTGAATCGCCACGCGAGCGGCACGCCCCGGGTGGTGTTGAGGGGCTGCAGTTTCCCGATATCCCCCGGCTCGAGTTGGATCAGCTGCTCGAACAGTTGCGGGACCGCGCCGACGACGTGCTGGCCACCCAGGGCCGGTTAAGGGGGCTGCTGCGCGCGAACGCCGCGGTCGCCGCCGATCTGAGCCTGCCGGTGCTGCTGCGCCATATCGTCGACGCCGCCAGTGATCTCCTGAAGGCCCGGTACGCCGCGATCGGAGTGAACGGCCGCGACGGGCACTTGCAACAGTTCGTCCACGCGGGCATGGACGAGGACCTGGTCGCGCGAATCGGCGAGCTGCCCACCACGCGGGGGGTCCGGGAGTTGTTGACCGCGCAGGCTGCACCGGACCGGCGTCCCGAGTCGCTCGTCCAACCCTCGTCGGCCGGTTTCGAACCCCGTCATCCACCGATGGGCAGCTTCCTGGGCGTGCCGATCAAGGTGGGCGATGAGGTGTTCGGCGAGCTCTATCTGCGAGCAGGCGCCGGCGGTGTGTTCACCTCAGATGATGAACAGCTGGTCACCGCGCTGGCCGCGACGGCCGGCGTGGCGATCGCCAACGCCCGGCTGTTCACCGAGTCCGAGCAGCGCCGGCGGTGGCTGACCGCGTCCGGCGAACTCACCAACCGGCTGCTGGCCGCCGACACCGTGCACCCTCTGGACTGGGTCAGCCAAACGGCTGTGACCGCGGCCGACGGCGACATGGCCACCGTCGTCGTCGCCCACGGCACCGATGAGGTCGCCGTCGCAGCGGCGACCGGCGCGCGGGCCTCGGAGGTCCTCGGCCGGACCGCCGACCTGGACGAATCGCCGGCCGGCCGCGTGATGCGCACCGGCAAAGCCGTGCTGGTCACCGACTACCGCACGGCGGCCGACCCGCTCGCGATGGGCGGCGGGATCGAGCCGATGATGCTCATCCCGCTGACCGCCGGCGAACGCACCTACGGTGCACTGACCCTGGGCCGCGTCGCCGGTCGCGAGGGGTTCACTCCCGCCGATCTGGGCATGGCCGCGTCCTTCGGCACCCACGCCGCGGTCGCGCTCGCCCTGGCAGAAGCGCGCGACACCGAACTCCGCGTCGCCCGGCTGGAAGATCACGACCGCATCGCCTTCGACCTGCACGACCACGTCATCGGAGAACTGTTCGCCCTCGGCATCGGCCTCCAACGGCTGGCCGGCGTCACCGACACCCCCACCCGCGTCGCGCGGATCAACGGCTACATCGAGTCCGTGGACCGCATCGTCGGCACGATCCGCACCACGATCTTCCAGCTGCAACCTCACGACCCCACCGGCCTGCAGGCACGCGTCCTGCACATCGCCGACACCCACACCGAGCAACTCGGCTACCCGCCGCACCTGCGCTTCGCCGGACCCATCGACCTGATCGTCGACGAACCCCTGGCCGCCGACGTCCTGGCCTTCACCCGTGAAGCCCTGTCCAACTGCGCCCGGCACGCCCAGGCCAGCATCGTCGACGTCTCCGTCAGCGTGGCCCAAGATGTCCTGACCCTGCAGGTCACCGACAACGGTCGTGGAATCAGCACACCCAGCCGCTCCAGCGGACTGACCAACATGCGCCGCCGCGCCGAACGCCACGCCGGCCAGCTGGACATCACCGAACCAGCAACCGGCGGCACCCGCCTGACCTGGTCAGCCACCATCACCTCCCGACAATCAGCCAACGACGGACCAGCTCCCACTGGGAACGTTTCTGCGTAGACGGGCTCCGGCCGGTGGTCAGCGCCAGGCCGCGGGGGACCCCGGCCACCACGACCCAACAACAAGGTGCCAAGCGCACCGCCGAACGCCTGCCGGGCAGCTGCCGATCGTGGTTCACCCCGAGGGATCCGCCGACCGGGCGTCGCGGATCACGTGCGCGGCAACCTCATGGACCGGCGTAGCGGATTCCCGAGCAACATGCTCGAGTTCGTCACGGGCTGCTTGCGGGGTCCGACCGCGGTCGATCAGCAACCCGACGGCCTGCTGCACAACGGACATCTCGCTGAGTCCGGACGTGACCCGATGACGGTCACCGGGCCGCAGGTGCCCGTCGAGCACCAGATCGTCCCGCAGGTCCAGCAACCAACCCAGGTCCGCGGCCAGGTCAACCAGCGCCCCACCCGTCGCCGCGTAAAACACCAAGTCGCTACCGGACCCCAGATCCGTCCACCCCCCGAGCGGAACCCGCAGGGACGTCGCTACCCTGCCCGCGGCACCGTCCAGCGTGGACACGACGACCTCGTCCGGGCTGACCACGATGGTCATGGCCAATCCCAGACCCGACGGAACGGCCAAAAGGAACGCGCCGTGCAACGAGCCCAGCAGGTCGGCGAGATCCGTTGCGGGATCGTCCAGCGCATCGGTCAACCCGGCAAGGTCCGCGGCCAACCCGGCGGACAACTCCAAAGGAATGCTCCAGGGCGCGGGCCCGCCCGCTGCTTGCTGGTGCCCGTGTCGCAGCAGCGCAGGCCGCGCTGGACGATGTCCGGGATCGGCGACGAATCGGGGTCCGCCCCACTACCCGGTACTCCCCGACGCTACTCGCGCCCGGTCACAGCACAACCCCAGGCGGGTCGGTGATCACCCGTCGGTGGGCCGGGACCGGGCCCTGCGTACCGCCTCGTCCACCAACGACCGGGCCACCACCGCCAGCTTCGTGTTCTGCGTCTGGCTCAGATGCCGCAGCCGGTCGAACGCCTCGTCGGCGCTGTACCCCGACCGGCTCATCACAATGCCGATCGCCTGATCGATGATGGCTTGAGCGGTCAACGAGGCCTGCAAGGACTTCGCCAGACGCTTGGTTGCCGCGAGCACCTGCGCGTTCTGCACCGCGATCGCCGCCGGCACCGCGAACAACTCACCGATGCGCGCGGCCTGCTCGTCGAACGCGTCCTTGCGGTGGGCGTACACGTTCATCGCGCCGAACACCCCGTCCGGGGTGAGCAGGGGCAACGACAGCACGCTGTGCACCCCCAACCGGCCGGCCCGCGGACCGAACCGCGGCCACCGCGGCTCACCACCCAACGACCCCGACCGCATCGTCGAGCGTTCCTTGGCTGCGCTGATGCACGGACCCTCCCCGATGCCGTACTGGATGGCGTCGATCTCCCGCACGAACGTTGCGCTGGCCACGATGGTGTCCGCGCAATCGCGCTCCATCATCGTCAACCCCGCGCCGTCCGCGCCTGGGATCGCCCGCACCGCAAACGTCGCCACCTGCACCAACAGGTCGGTCAAGTCCAGCCGACCATTCGACAACCGCGACAGTGCCGACAAACTCCCCCGTAGATCGTCCGATTCAGCCGCCCCGTCGGCCGTCGCGGCCCCGTCATCGGCGGGTACCTGCCTGGGCGGGGGTGGCTGCGCCATCAGATCCTCCCGCGCGGGAACTCCTATGAATCGATCTTCTGACGGTACGCCCAACCCCATCGGGCAGTGGAAACGGAGCCCCAACATCTCCACGCTGGGTGTGCGCCAACCCGAGGCCAGCGCGGCTCCGATGCCAACCGGGCGCCGTCCGCCGGGACTGGACACTCGACCCCTCAGATACCCCGGCAACTCCTCCGGGATCGGGCCTTCCGGTTTATCCAGTCGCGAGCTCCGCCGCGGCGGACCACACACGCTGCTCCGACGTCAAGGCAAACCTGGCGGACATGCTTCGCTGCCGGCCGAAACCGTCGTGACACGAAATCCCATGTTCATCGTCCGAAGAAACACCCGCACCCGGTCGGGGACGGGCGGAAATGTCATCGACAGGTCCTTGAAAATCGGTGTGCGACCCGTCGTCGTCTTCCTGGCCACCAGGATCCCCGATGCACAAAATCATTCGGTCGTCGATGATCGCCGAAGATTTCGTCGTCGGCGTGGCCGTGTTGGCCGCACCGCAGCCCGACGCGGAATCCCGATCCCCTGACGGTTCTTTGTGACCAGAGACCCATCCGTGACCGCAAGGCAGCTTTGAGGCATACCGTGGTAGATCAGGGGACCACCAAGCGTCACCAATCTAGGCGGCTGTCAGCCATGCGAATGCCACTCTCCCCATTGCGTTTTCTCGAGCGCGCGGCCTCCGTGCATCCGGACCGGACGGCGATCATCGACGGTCCGCGGTCGGTCACCTACCGGGAGATGACCGAGCAGGTTACCCGCCTCGCGCGGGCCTTCAAGGCCAGAGGCCTGCGGGCTGGCGACCGGGTGGCCTATCTTGCGCCGAACTGCGCCGAGGAACTCGTGGCGCACTTTGCGGTGCCGCTGGCCGGTGGTGTCCTGGTCACCCTGAACACCCGGCTCTCCCCGGCGGAGATCGCCCACATCGTCGAGCATTCCGGCGCCGAGTTCTTGCTGGGCGACGCCCCGCTGCTCGAACCCGCTCTGGAGGAGCTTTCCGCCGTCACCGCGCTGCGGGAGATCGTGACCCTGCCCGCGGAAAGC
>JBBQGJ010000424.1:0-5881 GCA_038322925.1 Mycobacteriales bacterium | reverse complement strand
GTCGCCGGTGTAGCGCTCGTCTCCGAGCCACTGGGCCTCGGAACCCCAGTAGACCTCCTCGGGCTCCCAGACATCCGCACGCCCCCCGGCGAAGCCGAACGTCTTGAGGCCCATCGACTCCAACGCGCAGTTGCCGGCGAGGATCAGCAGGTCGGCCCAGGAGATCTTCCGCCCGTACTTCTGCTTCACCGGCCAGAGCAGCCTGCGGGCCTTGTCCAGGTTCGCGTTGTCGGGCCAACTGTTCAGCGGCGCGAACCGCTGCATGCCGGCTCCCGCGCCACCACGACCGTCACTGATGCGGTAGGTGCCGGCGCTGTGCCACGCCATTCGGATGAAGAGCGGTCCGTAGTGGCCGTAGTCGGCCGGCCACCAGTCCCGCGACGTCGTCATCAACTCAACGAGGTCCTTCTTCACGGCCCCGAGGTCCAAGGCGTTGAACTCGGCGGCGTAGTCGAACTCGCCGCCCATCGGATCGGACTTGGCGGAGTTCTGGCGGAGAGCACTCAGGTTCAGCCGATTGGGCCACCAGTCCCGGTTCGACGTGCCCTGGGGTCCCGGTGGGTCACGTCCGCCACCGGGCACGTGCCGTCGCGCTCCTCGTTCATCTCGCCGACGACTGCATCAGGACTGTCGGACATGGGGAATCCTTCCGGCTTTCCAGGGGGGTGAGTTCATGCCAACAGGGTTTCGACGGGCAGACCTCGAATGGAGGCGTCCAGGACCTCGACGGTGTGGGCCAGGGCGATGCGCCGGCCGGCTCGCGTGATGGACGCCGACACTTGCATCAGGCAGCCGGGGTTAGCGGCGACGAGCAATGCGGCGCCGGTGGCAAGCACGTTCGCGGCCTTGCGTTCACCCAGTTCGTGGGCCGGCTCGGGATAGAGCACGTTGTAGATGCCGGCCGAGCCGCAGCACAGATCGGCGTCGGCGATTTCCCGGAGCTCCAGTTCGGGGATGTCGCGGAGTAGGGCTCTCGGTTGGCTTCGCACTCGTTGTGCGTGGGCCAGGTGACACGCGTCGTGGTAGGCGATCGTGATCGGGAGTGGATGGCGGGGTGCCGTGGTGCCTTGCTCGGTCAGGAACTCGGAGATGTCGCGGACGCGCGATGCGAACCGGTGGGCACGGTCGCGGTAGGTGTCGTCCTCGGCGAGCATTTCGGCGTATTCCTTCATGGTGGAACCGCATCCGGCTGCGTTGACGATGACCCACTCGACGTGTGCGGCCTCGAACGTGTCGATGAGTTTGCGGGCGAAGCGGCGGGCTTCGTCGGCGCGGCCGTTGTGTTCGCTGAGCGCGCCGCAACATCCTTGGGCGGTGGGCGCGATGACATCGAAGCCTTCGGCGGAAAGCACCCTGACCGTGGCGGCGTTCACGCCGGGAAAGAACGCCCTTTGCACGCAGCCGAGCAGCATCCCGACCGCGCCGCGTCGAACCCCGACAGCCGGGGTGTGTTGGGCGATTCGTTCGGGCCGGGCGAGGGTGGGGGCAAGCGATTCCAGGGCACCGAGCACCGGCGAGATTCTGTCGAGTAGGCCGCGGGAGCGCAGCAGCGTGGGTAGGCCGATGGCCTGGTAGGCCCGCAGCGGTCCGCGCATCACTCGTAGTCGCCGCGGGTAGGGGAAGACGCTGAAAATGGCTCGCCGCAGCGCGCGGTCACGCCATGGACGGTCGTAACGACGTTCGACCTGGGCGCGGGTTGCTGCGATGAGTTTGTCGTACTGGACCCCGGAGGGGCAGGCGGTGACGCAGGCCATGCAGCCCAGGCAGGCGTCGAAATGACCGACCATGGTCGGTGTCATCGGTTCGCCTTCCAGGCCCTGGCCCATGAGGTAGATCCGGCCGCGGGGCGAGTCCATCTCTTCGGCCCACAGGACGTAGGTGGGGCAGGTCGGCAGGCAGAATCCGCAATGAACGCAGTCCCCGATGAGTGCGGCCGACGGCGGGTTGACCGCGTCGAAAGCCGGTTCACCGCTGTGGGCACCGGTCTGGGTGGCGCCGTGCCGTCCGTCCGGGCCGCTGGTGGCGCCGAACGCGGAGCCGACCGGTGGGGGGTGCTCGCTCAACTTAGATCCCTCCGACGAAACGGCCCGGCGCCAGTCGATGCTCGGGGTCGAACTGGTCTTTGATTCGCCGCATCAGCGCGAGCCCGTTCACCGGCCCCCAGATGTCCAGCGCATCGCGGATATCCGCTGGCGCGTCCAGGATGACGACATCGCCCCCCCAGGTGGCAGCGGCGGCTCTGAGCGCAGCGGTGATCGTCGTGACGGTAGTGGGGTCTGCGGGGAGGACTGCGTGGAGGATCCCGACGCCGGCCGCGCCGCGGATGTCAGCGAGGAATCCGAACGGTCGGGTTGCAGCGTCCAGTGCGTCGATGAGCGTCTGCAGGCTCGCGATCTGATGTGTCAACCGCAGCGCGACCGAGCGGTCGTCCCAGGGACGTTGCCCCCACCACGGCGGCCGGATTTCCCGTTCGACGGCGCCGGCACCGAGTAACTCGCGCAGTGTTGCCGAGCGGTCCGTGACGCCGGCGAGGGTGCCCTCCAACAGCACGGTGATCGACGAGTGTCCACTGCTTGGACGGTCCAGTTCCAGCGCCGACGGTGCCAGGTGGCTGTGAATGACCCGCTGGGTGACGTCGTGCGCGGCCCGCGAGTTCAGGATCGGCACAGAAACCCAGCGCTCCGCGGGCGGGTTGGGGTGGAGCCGGAAGATGGCTTCGGTGATGACGCCGATCGTTCCGAACGAGCCGGCGAGCAGCTTTCCGAGGTCGTAGCCGGCTACGTTCTTGACGACCTTGCCGCCGGCGTGGGCGATGACGCCGTCGGCTCGGACCATGGTGACACCGATGAGCAGGTCGCGGACCGCGCCGAAGGACAGCCGCAGCGGCCCGGACGCGGCGGTGGCGATCACGCCGCCCACCGTTCCCTGGGCAGCCGACCCGCTTGGTGCGGGCGGATCGATGGCGAGTCGTTGACCGGCTGGGGAGAGCCTCCGCGCCAGGGCCGTGAGGGTCAATCCCGCCTGGGTGTGGACCATCAGGTCCCCGGCGTTGTGTTCAATGACGGCGTCCATACGAGTGGTGTCGATCAGCAGATCGACGCTGGCCGGGATGCCGCCCCACGACAGCTTGGTTCCGCTTCCCCGCGCGAGGACCGTCATGCCGTACTCCGCCGCCACGGTCATCACCGCGGCGGCCTGCGCAGTGTCGCAGGGCAGCGCGACGTAACGAGCCGGCACGCCGGCCACACCGTCCGAGTCCGTTGCGGTTCGGGCGTGTCCCCGGGTGGCGGTGTTCAGCGAGGCCAGGACGGCGGTGTCATCGCGTCGGTGACTTTCCGGCACGGCTGAGGGTCTGTTCATCAGAACGCCTCCGCCAGACCGGCCTCGACCAGTGGGTGCGCGCCCTGGCGACGCCCGGGCACCTCGCCGCACAAGCGGGGGGTTGGGAAGATCTTGCCGGGATTGGCCAGACCACGCGCATCGAAGGCGCAGCGCACCAATTGCATCGTGTCCAGGTCGTCGTCGGTGAACATCCGCGGCATGTACTTCGCCTTGTCCGAGCCCACCCCGTGCTCACCCGTGATCGACCCGCCGTACTCGATGCACAGATCAAGGATTGCACCGGAGACTCGTTCAGCCCGATCCGATTCACCGGGCACGGAGTTGTCGAACAGCACCAAGGGGTGCAGGTTTCCGTCCCCGGCGTGGAAGACGTTGGCCACCCGGATACCGCTGGACTCGGCCAGTTCGCGGATCCGACCCAGCACCGCGGGCAGCGACGTGCGCGGCACGACACCGTCCTGGACGATGTAGTCCGGGCTGATCCGGCCGACCGCCGCGAACGCCGATTTCCTGCCTTTCCAGAACAAGGCTCGCTCGACATCGTCGACGGCTACCCGGATCTCGAACGCGCCGCGATCCCGGCAGAATTGCTGCACCTGGTGGAACTGCTGCTCAACCTCGGCGTGCGGGCCGTCGAGTTCGACGATGAGGACCGCTCCCGCGCCGGCTGGGTAGTCGCATTGCACGGCGGCCTCCGCGGCCTGGATCGCCAGGGCGTCCATCATCTCGATGGCGGCCGGCACCACCCCGGCCCCGATGATCGCGGACGTCGCCGCGCCGGCCTCATCCGTGCTGGGGAAGGCGGCGAGCAGCGTGCGAACCGATTCCGGTAGGCGCGTCAGCTTGAGCGTGACCTCGGTGGCCACGCCCAGGGTTCCCTCCGATCCCACGATCACGCCGAGCAGGTCGTATCCAGTGGGATCCGGCGCTTTGCCGCCAAGACGCAGCAGGTCACCGTTCGGGGTGACGATTTCCACGCCGGTGACGTGATTGACGGTGAAGCCGTACTTCAGGCAGTGCGCCCCACCGGAGTTCTCCGCCAGGTTGCCGCCGATGGAACAGATCTGCTGGCTTGAGGGATCCGGTGCGTAATAGTAGCCGTGCGGGATCGCGGCCCGGCTCACCTGCAGGTTGATCACCCCCGGCTCCACCACCACCCGCTGGTTGGCGATATCGATCTCCCCGATGCCGCGCATGCGGGAGGTGACGATCAACACCCCGTCGGCGTGTGGCAGGGCACCGCCGGACAGCCCGGTGCCCGAGCCGCGGGCCACGAAGGGAACTCCGGCCTGGACGCAGATGCCCACCACGGCCCGAATGTGGGCGGCGGACTCGCACAGCACAACCAGGGCCGGCGTCACCCTGTGGTGTGTCAGGCCGTCACACTCGTAGGTGCGCAGCCGCACGTGGTCGTCGATCACGGCCTTGTCGCCAACAGCGCTGCGCAGTCGCTTGGCGAGCGTCGCCACGACAACGCCTTGGGCGGGTTGAAGATTGGTCATCGGTCCTCCCAAAGGTCACACGACGGCTATGACCGCCCGACCCCAACGATGGTGTTGCGCGGTCACCGTGCGGCAACAAACGGCACCACGAGGGCGCCACGGGCTGACCGAGGAATCAATCCTGCAGTCGGAAATCTCGTTCGCTCGACCATGTCCGCTCGGCCGCGGCCGCTCGTGGTCAGCGAAACCGCTTGTGAGTACTGTACTTCGGGCGTGAATGGGGGCCACCGACGCCCCGTCGCTCCCTCACCGCCCTTGGCGAAGGCTGGAGTCAGCTCTTGAGCTGCTTGCTCAAGGTCTGGAAGAACACGGAGGTCTCCCGCACGAAATTGGCGTGCGCGGTCGCCAACGTGCTGGCCCAATCCACGCCCGTTTTCTTAGCGGCCTTCTCCTCGAGATCGAGCATGTTCTGCAGCACCTTCTCGTAGCCTTCCAGCCACACAAGCCCGTTCTCCGTGGCCCGGGGCGGCTACCTGCTCGCTCAACTCTTTGACCCGCTTTGCAGCGGCCTCCACATCTGTGCTGGCATCTCGAATGCTCGTCATCTGAGTCGTTCCTCTCCTTGCTGCGCGGCGACGACGCCGCAGCGAAGCCGTTCATCTCCGACCGGGCCAACCGGGGCGGACGTCCGAACCTCTCTTATGGTCGTGGTGGGACCGGATTCGACTGTGACACGTTCGAGACGTTTTGTCATGCTGCGTCCCTTTTGTATGGCTCTGTGCGAGGCGATGTCCTCGACGTAACGGAGCCTGCGGCGAAGCCAACCCGATAAAGCCCGACCAGGCATTGTGCGAGTTGACCCGGGCGGGGCGGCGACAAGCTCACGTGACCCGGCTCGAATCGAGCGCTGGCCCTCTCGTCGTCGTCCCGCAAGACGAACCCCCAACGGACACCCCGCCGAGCGCTCGCTCCTCGGCCGCCGGTCGACCAGCGGAGTCTCACATAGGTGGTACGAATGTATTCTCAGTGACCCCCGGCTATCCGTTACACTCCGGCAGTGGCGACCAGCGGTGCCCTCGTCGGTTACGCGCGCTGCT
>JBBQGJ010000423.1:0-5906 GCA_038322925.1 Mycobacteriales bacterium | reverse complement strand
GAATCCCAGGTGTGACCACAGCGACCCGAGCCGCGCCGAGCCGTGGCGGCGACGCCGAGCGCCGATCGCCCCAAGAGCTGCTCGACCAGATGGGCGATCCGCTCGATCCCGACGCCTTGTCGGCGAAGGGCAGCGAGATGCGCTAGTACGGGCGCGGCCTCGGTGTAAGGGTTCCACCGGCCGGCGCTGATCGCCGCGATCCGATGGATCTCGGCGGCGCGGTTGGCGGCACGGCATCGGGTGCATCCGCACTTGTCGGACACGTACGCCGCGCGGGTGCCATGGGTGTGCGGGGTACCGGGGTGCCGGCAGTCGCGGCGACCGGTGTCCCGGCGGGTAGTGGACACGGCGACCGGTGCCAGTCCATGGAGGCCTGCCGGCACGCTGGCGCCATCTTCTCCGTTGCCCATCACTGGCCGTCCACTTGCACAGCGTACAAGTTATCCAACGTATAAGTCCTTAGGGTGCGGACATGGTTTCGCCGCCACAGGTCGTTGCGCTGGCGGAGCTCACCCAAATCCTCGGAGTCACGAAAACCCGGGCGATGCAGATCTCCCGTAAGCCTGACTTCCCGGCTCCGCTCGGCGAACTGAGCGTGGGTAGGATCTGGTCCTACGACGCGGTCGTCGAGTTCTGCCGGGCGACCGGGCGTCGGGTGTATCCCATCGTGCCTAGAGCAGGCGGAGAGCCCGCCGATGGTGGGCGCGTGCAGTCGCAGTGACATGTTTCGGATCCTCGGGCCGTAGGAACTGTCACCTCTTACAAGTTCGTCGCCGGATCCAAATGTGGACACTGACGCCCAAGAACTTTGAAGATCTTTCCGAGGTTGCCCCGGTGGTAGCTCGCGAGTGGAAGGTTCGTGTCGTGCCCTGCTCACTTGCCAGAACCTCAGGCGCGTCGGAACCGATTGAGTTGACGGCCCCGCCTCTGATGATGAATCGTCCTCGATCGAGGTACGGCAGTTACTGACAGTTCTGGTCACGCCACGGGGAGCGTCCATGCCACGGCAAACACGGGCCGCATTGATCGCCGCATTGGTCGGTGTTGGCGTGATGCTTGCGGGCTGTTCCGGTTCCGGTGTGAACGCCGAGGCGCTCGACCCCCCGACCAGCACGGCCAGCGGTTCACCCTCAGCCAGTGCGATGTCCCCCACCGGGACAACCGCGTCCTCGCCGTCCGCTGCGCCGTCACAGGCAACGACCACGACGGCACCTAGCTCGACCCGCACCGCCGATCCGACGGCGTCGGCACCGACCGGGGCCTCGCAGGAGGCAGCGGACCGCGCGGCGATCGAGGCCCAGTGGTTCGAATCGTGGAACGTCTACGGCCAGCTGCCTGGAACACCAGCTGACCAGCGCGAGGCGCTGGCTAGCAAGGTCATGGTCGATCCGGCGTTGTCTGGTGCGATCAAGGATGCCGAGTCGATCGCCCGCAAGGGGCTGGATACCTATGGGACGGTCGGACATCGAGTCACATGGCCGAAGCCCGTCGATGGTGCAGATACGGCACTGGTGGACGACTGCATGGACACCAGCAAGTCCGGGGCTTACGAGACGAGCTCTGGCAACAAGACTTCGGTCGGCGTCCAGCGCCTGCATATGCAGGGGAGCCTGGTCAAGGGCGCGGACGGCGTCTGGCGCGTGCAGCAGACTTACTTCCTGAAAGACGAGCCGTGCTGACTAGCCGCGTGACGCTACGGCGTGCCGGCTGGCTTCTCATCACCGCCTTGATTTTCAACCTGGGGATGACTGAGGTCGCCGCTGCTGGCCCGCAAGACGACGTTCAACCACCGACCGTGGACGTGAACGCAACCAACGGCTGGTACGGCCAAGGACAACCGCACTATGGTCTGACGCTCGAAACTGCAGGGACAGAAGGCGGTTTGGAGCCCGGTCAAGTTCAGGCGGCGGTGAGCGCTGCTGCCGCCGCGGCAGCGCACCAGGGGGGCAGCGACCCGTCCACTGGCGGTCAGGGAGTAGCTGCTGACGAGGTGGTCGTTTCCGGTGGTACTGCCGACGGCAGCTCCGGAGGTTCGGGGCCGGTCGCGCTGAACTCCACAGAGTGCCAGTGGCGTGATGCGAATATTGCGGCCGGTGATCCGCGGTGGTCCGGCAATAACCCAGCCTCGGGTTCCCTGATGATCAACACCTGCAACGGCCCGGCAACGTACTTGTACGTGCCGAACTCGGCCTTCAACGGTGGGCCCGGCGCACCGGCACCGCCTCCACCACCGCCGCCTCCACCACCGGATCCGGCGGTGTTGGCCCAGCAGGCTCGTGCGGAGTTGTCGTTGCCGGAGCCGGTGGTGCACCGGTCGCCGCCGGAGGACAACTCGGACCCGGCGTACGGGGGCCTGCCTTACACATGGGTGGGGCTCAGTACTTACTATTGGGTGACCGACTGGCAACCGCTGGCGAGAACGGTTGAGCTGCGCGGGGTTTCGGCGACGGTGACCGCGACCCCGACCGGTCTGACGTTCGACCCGGGTGATGGGAATCCGCCGGTGAGCTGTGACGGCCCGGGCCGGCCGTGGGTAGAGGCGGATGGCAATGATGCGCCGTCGGACGGTGCCTGTGGTTACACCTACCGGTCGGTGACCCCGGACGGGCCGTTGACGGCCACGACGTCGGTGCGGTGGTCGGTGTCTTGGACCAGCAGCACGGGCGCGGCGGGGACGTTCCCGGCCTCGACGACGTCTTCTTCTTCTTCGTTCTTGGTCGAGCAGATTCAGGTGGTGATTCGGTGACAACGTCGGTCAACGGGGTGAACGGCTCGGCCCGGCCCTTGACGTCGAGCGGCACGTCTGGCAGCGCCGGCGGGGCATCGGCGACGCCGGTGGCGACGCCGGTGGCGACGCCGGTGGCGCGGTCACCGTTGCCGACCCGGCAGCGCCGCCCTGGTTACGCGGCGCTGGGTGTGCTGCTGGCGCTGGGCCTGGGCGGCGGCTTCGGTTACCTGTATTCCACGGCGGGGGAGAAGGTGCCCGCGGTGGTGGTGACGCAGCCGGTCGCGATCGGCGAGGTGATCGAGCGGGGTGATCTGTCGACGGTGGATGTGGCCGGGGACATCACCGCAATCGCCGGGGAGAACCTGCAGTCGGTGGTGGGTCAGCGGGCCGCGGTGGCGTTGCTGCCGGACACGTTGTTGCAGCGGTCGATGGTGACCGACGCGGATCCCATCCCGGCTGGTCAGGTGCAGGTCGGGGTCGCGGTGAAGGGTGGCCAGTTGCCGGCGGACGGGCTGGTCCCGGGTGATCGGGTGCAGGTGCTGGCGTTGCCGACGGCGCAGAAGGCCGGTCGGGACGCGGGCAAGCCTGTGGTGCTGGCGGGGGCGGCGGTGGTGTTCGCCGCCCGCCCGGACCCGGTGCAGGCCGGCGGCACGTTGTTGACGTTGCTGGTGCCGGCCGCGGACGGTCCGGCGGTGGCGGTGGCCGGCGCGTCGGGTTCGGCGGCGCTGGTGAAGGTCCCGGCGCCGTGATCGTCTCGGTGTGCTCGGACAAGAGCGCCCCGGGGGTGAGCACCCTGGCGGCCGCGCTGGGCATGGTGTGGCCTGGGGAGCGGGTGGTGCTGGAGGCGGACACGGCCGGCAGTGACCTGTCGTTCCGGCTGCACCCGGCGGTGCCGGAGACCCCGGAGGCGCATCTTGCGCCGGACCCGTCGATCGCCGGCCTGGCCACGGCCGCGCGGCTGGGCCTGTCGGCCGCGGGGCCGTTGCCGTTCTCGCAGGACACCTCGCTGGGGGTGCCGGTGGTGCCGGGGGTGTTGTCGGCGGAACGGTTTCGGGCGTTGCGGTCGCTGTGGCCGGGACTGGCCGGGGCGTTGGGGGACTGGCGGGGAACGGTGCTGGCCGACTTGGGTCGGTTGCAGCCCGGTGGCCCGGCGGTGCCGGTGGCGCAGGCATCGACGGCGGTGCTGTTGCTGACCCGGGCGGATCTTGAGGGTTTGTTCCACGTCCGGGACAAGGTGGTGGAGCTGACCGGGGTGCTGGGCCCGGGCGTCGGTGACCGGGTCCGGGTCGGTGTGGTGGTGACCGCCCCGGTGAAGGCGCGCCGTGCCGCGGTGGAGCAGGTGGAGCAGGTGCTGGCCTCGATCGGGTCGCCGGTACCGGTGCTGGGTTGCTTCGCGCAGGACCCGGCGGCGGCGCAGGCGTTGTGGGCGGGGGTGGTGACCCGGCGGTTGGCGGGCAGCGACCTGGTGCGGTCGGCCCGGTCGGTCGCCGAGGCGGTCCTGGCCACTTGGCCGTCGCTGGCCGCCGCCGCGGCCGGCGGGAGTGCCGCGCCGGCGCTGCACGAGGAATCGAGGACCGTGAACGCGACGCGGGAGGTGGTGGCGTGACCAAGCCAATGACCCAGACGCCGGTGGAGTACGAGCTGGTGAAGGCATTGCGGGAGCGGGTCGCCGACGCGATGACCCGGGCCAAGCAGGACCGGGAACGCCGGGGCCTGCCGGAGCTGGCCGAACCCGACGAGCGGCAGCTCGCGTTCAGTCTGATCAGCGCCGAGGTGCAGGCGCATCACGCGGAGATCGTGAAGGCCGGCGGGGAGCTGCCCGCGGACACCGATTACGACCTGCGGTTGATCATGGCCGTGGACGCGGCCATCTACGCCGCCGGCGAGTTGCAGGAGCTGCTGGACGACGAGCAGGTCGAGAACATCGACATCAACGGGTGCGACGAGGTGTGGATCACCTACGCCGACCGGGGAAAGGTGCGTGGGGCGCCGATCGCGGCCACCGACGACGACCTGATCCAGATCGTGCAGAACCTGGCCGCCTACGCGTCGATCAATGCCCGCCCGTTCACCAGGGCCAACCCTGAGCTGGACCTGCGGCTGCCCGACGGGTCCCGGCTGTCGGCGGTGTTGGGCGCGGGGGAGCGGCCGGCGGTGTCGATCCGCCGGAACCGGTACTCCCAGATGTTCCTGTCCATGTTGGTGGAGTTGGGCACCATCGACGACCGGCTCGCGACGTTCCTGCACGCGGCGGTGCGGGCCCGGATGAACCTGGTCATCGCCGGCGCCACCGACGCAGGGAAGACCACCCTGCTGCGTGCCTGCATCAACTGCATTCCCCGCGATGAGCGGCTGATCACGGTGGAACGCTCGCTGGAGCTGGGATTGCGCCGGCAGGGCCTGCACGACGACGTCCTGGAGTGGGAGGAGGTGCTGCCCGACGCCGAGGGGCACGGCGGCATCACCATTCAGCAGTTGGTGCGCCGCACCCGGCGGCACAACCCGTCCCGCGTCTCGCTGGGCGAGGTGATGGGGCCAGAGGTTGTCGAAATGTTGAGTGCCATGAGCCAGGGGAACAACGGGTCGCTGTCGACCATCCACGCGCGCAGCGCGGCCGACGCTTTCGCCAAACTCGCCCAGTATGCCGAGCAGTACGAGCACATCGAGAACCGGGTCGCGCACGCGCTGATCGCCGGGGCCGTGGACTTCGTGGTGTTCATCGGTAAGAACCGGTACCTCGGCGGCCGCCGCACCGTCACCGAGGTGGTGGAGGTCAGCGGCGCCCCGGACGGCCGGGTGGCCTTCGCGCGGATCTTCGCCCCGTCGCCGATCGACGGCCGGGCGGTCCGCGTGGATGACGTGCAGATCAGTGAGCTGCGACGCCAGGACCTCGCTGACGCCGGGTACGACGACAACGCTGCCGCCTATGACTACCGAGCGGACTCACACCTCCGGGGCGCGGCGTCGTGACCGGGTCGGTGGCGTTGGTGGTGCTGCTGGGTATCGGTATCGGCGCCGGGCTGCTGCTGATCGTGGTGGGCGTGCGCGGGACGACGGTCGATCCGACCCGCCCTCCGTCCCGGGTGTCCCGGGCGGTGGCGGCCCTGCACTCGCCGGCGTTGGCGATGCGTTGCCTGGCCGCCGCGGTCGTCGCGGTGGGGGTGCTGGCGTTGACCGG
>JBBQGJ010000422.1:0-5930 GCA_038322925.1 Mycobacteriales bacterium | reverse complement strand
GCAGTACGTGGCCAAGCCGGTGGTGGACATGCTGTTCCCGCCCGGCGCGCCGAGCCGGATCCCGATCGTTGCGGTCACCGGGACCAACGGCAAGACCACGACGTCCCGGATGATCGCCCATATCTTCAAGGGCATCGGCCGCAAGGTCGGGATGACCTCGACCGACGGCATCGTCATCGACGACCGGCTGGTGATCAAGTCCGACGCCTCCGGGCCGCGGTCGGCGCGGATGGTGCTGCAGAACCCGCGGGTCGATTTCGCGGTCTTCGAGGTGGCGCGCGGCGGGATCCTGCGGGAGGGGCTCGGCTACTCCCGCAACGACGTGGCCGTGGTGCTGAACGTGGCGCCGGACCACCTGGGGTTGCGTGGCATCAACACCGTCGAGCAACTGGCGCAGGTCAAGCAGGTCATCGTCGAGGCGGTGCCCAAACAGGGCGCCGCCGTGCTGAACGCCGACGATCCGCTGGTGGCCGGGATGCGCAGGGCCTGCTCGGGCGAGGTGGTCTGGTTCTCGCTCAAGCCCGACAACCGGATGATCTCCGACCACTGCCGGCGGGGTGGCAAGGCCGTGATCCTGGAACCCAGTGAGCTGGGCGATCTGATCGTGCTGGTGCACGGCCGGCGCCGGATGCCGTTGGCCTACACGCATCTGCTGCCGGCAACGTTCGGTGGCAAGGCGATGTTCAACGTGCAGAACGCCATGGCGGCGGCGGGCGCGGCGTATTGCGCCGGCGCGCACCTGCAGGACATCAGGGGCGGGCTGCGCTCGTTCACGCCGTCCTACTATTCGGCGCCGGGCCGGATGAACATGACGGAGGTCAAGGGCGTCAAGGTCATCGTCGATTACTGCCACAATGCCCCGGCCATGGTGGCGCTGGGCGATTTCGTGGACCGGTTCTTCGAGGACACCACGCCAATGGAACGACCGCAGCGTATCGGCGTCGTCGCCACCGCCGGCGACCGCCGCGATCAGGACATGATCGACCTTGGCCGGGAGGCCGCTCGGCATTTCGACCGGATCATCGTCCGCGAGGACGTCCGGTTGCGCGGCCGTGCGCCGGGGGAAACCGCGGGTTTGATCGTGCAGGGCGCCAGGCAGGCGCAGGCAGAAGGCTGCCGGCTCAAGCAATATGAGGTCGTGCTCGACGAGATCGAGGCCACCAAGGTCGCGGTCGAGTCGGCGAATCCGGGTGATCTGGTTGTCGTCTGCGTGGACCGCGCGCGCGCCGTCTGGGACGAGTTGCAGGTGCTGGCCAATCGCGCGCAGGCCGGTGCCGCGGACGAATTCGACGATCGGTGACGGACTGAACCAACCAGTCCCCGAAATGGTCAGGGCATCGAGCAGGGAAGAATCAGCGCGGAATCAGCGTTTGACGGCCTTGTGGACCGGTTCGAAGGTTTCGGCCGAATGTGTCTTGGCCTTCTTCTCGGCGCGCTTTTCCTTGATTGTCTTGGCGGGTTTCTTCGTCATGGTTTGGCGTGGGGACTTGTCGGACATAGTCGCTCCTCCGTCGAGACCGCAGTGGCCTCATCACCTGACCCTACGCTGCGCCGATCGACCCGAAACCCGCAACAAGGCGTCCTGCCCGCCGGTGGCCCACTCGGCGCTGAACGAGTGATCACGTCGGCGGCGCGGCAGACTGCCCGATCACCCGCGAAGGTGATGCATCCCGTTGCTCGGGCAGCACCAATGACCTGGGATGGGACCGTCGCCTATAGCCCGGATGATGGGCACGGGAACGGTGTGCTGACGGGCGGGCAGGGGCTACCGGTGGCGGTGAAGGGCTCTTCGGCATGATCGTGCGGACACGTGGGTCGCGGCGATGGGCGGCCGCCGCTGCGGTGCTCGGTCTGGTCGCCTCGACACTGTTGGTCGCGGCCGCTCCGGCCGCCGCTGCGCCCGGCCCGGTACACGGCGCCTCACCCTCGCGGGAACCGGTGGTCAGTACACGGGAACCATGACCATGCCTGCTGCCTTCCCGGCCGCGACATTCACCTCCAATTCCCGTGCCGACGCCGGCATCCCGTCCGGGGCGAGCGCTTTCCTGACCGCGGCCACCCCGTTCGGCCAGGTGTACGGCAGCAGCCAGAACAAGGATTACCTCAACCAGCGGCCGGCCGCGGACAACGCCTCCAGCCCCTCCACGACGACCTACACCTTCGCCTATCCGACGCCGGCGGCCGGCTGGGGTTTCGTGCTCTCCGACATTGACGCCGCCCAGGTCCAGGTGCAGGCCACCGGCCCGGGAGGGCTTCCTGTCGCGGTCGCCGACCTCGGGTTCGCGGGCGTCTTCAACTTCTGCGATATCCCCTCGCCCCGCCCGAGTGCCTGCTCGGGCGTAAATGCGCCGTTCGACCGGCCGACCTGGGATCCGGCCACCGGCATTCTCAGCGGCAATACAGCGGCCCTGGACACCACTGGAGCCAGTGGCTGGTTCCAGCCGAAGGTGCCGCTCCGCACGCTCACCCTTGTTTTCACCGGACATTCCGGATTTCCCGTCTACTCCACGGGCTTCGCCACGCTCACCCGCGCGGTATCGGGCATCGTGACGATCGACGGCACCGCTGGCCGGGCGGGCGTGCGGCTGGACATTCTGGGTCCCGGCGGCGTGGTCGTCGGGACGGTCAGCACCGGCGCGGACGGAACCTACAGCCTGGACGGGCTGGCTCCGGGGGAGTACACGGTGCGCGCCGCCACCCCGGCGGGTTACCAGCCGGTCGGGCCCAGCGAGCGTGACGCCGATCTCGTGGCGTCGAACGCCACCGGCGTCGACTTCGACCTGACGTTGATCAAGTACCCGGCGATCGGGACGGTGACGGCAGATGGCACGCCGGTGAGCGGGGCCACCGTGAGCTGCCTCGGTCCGACCGGCACGCCGATCGGCTCGGCGGTCACGGATTCGTCCGGCGCCTATTCCTGCCCGCCGGTGCCGCCGGGCACCGGGTACTCGGTGGTGCCGTCGCTGCCAGGGGGGTACGCCGCCGATGGCCCGCTCACGCAGACCTTCGACGTCGTCGACGCGGCCGTCACCGGGCTGGACTTCGCGCTGACGGCGCCACCGCCGATCACGACCGAGACGAGTTCGACCCCCACGACTGCCACCACTGCCACCACCGAAACCACCACGTCAGGCACGACAGCAGCGGACACCACCACGTCGGGCACGACCAACCCGGACACGACGTCAGCCGGCATCGCCCCGGACACCACGACGACCGACACCACTTCGACCGACACCACTTCGACCGATACCACGACGACGGATACCACCAGCGATTCCACCCCGACGGTCATCCTGGCGGTCACCTGGTCGATTCTGAGCGAGACGTCAGACGAGTTCGTGGACGAGCAGATCATCGTGGACGACCAGACCTACGACGAGATCTACGACACCGCCTGCGACTCCGAGCAGTCCGACGAATCCGCGTTGGCGACTACCGGCTCGCCGATCGCGTCCATGCTCCGGGTCGGGGCGGCGCTGGTACTCGGCGGCGGGTTGCTGATGCTGTTCGGCCGGCGCAGGCGCGGCGCCCACCGGTAGTGCGGTAGCACCGAGTCGGTGTGCCGGGAACCTCGTTCCTGGCTAAGACCGGCTGCCGGTCCGGGTCACCAGATTGATCACCAAGAGCAGCCCGAGCGCACCCAGACACGCCACCCCGAAACTGGCCCAGTCCCAGTCGAAGTTCCATGGAACGCCGGTTGCCCAGCGGTAGATGAACCCGGCCAGCACCGCGCCGAGGATGCCGGTCACCATGTTCGTCAGGCAGCCGCGTCGCTTGTCGCGCAGGACGAGCGAGGCCACCCAGCCGGCCAGCGCGCCGAAGAAGATCCACGAAAACCAGCTCATGATTCCCGCTCCACGTGCGTGTCCGATTCTTCGTTCTGACGTACCACTTGTGCGGCCAAGGACGCCTTGAGTGTGGCGAGCGCGGCATGGGGAGGATCTCCGCGACCGACCGCGACCCCGATCAGGTAACAGGTCAGCGGGCCCGCCACCCGGGCAACGCCATGGGCGACATCACGAGTGACATCCAGTAGTTCGATACGCAGGTCGGCCGTGATCGAATCGGGGGGCAGGGCGAGGTCGCCGGCCGCGCGCATGATCCAGTCGTCGAGAGTGCTCATGCAGTCGACGGTAGCGGCGGCGCGGTGCTCGGACATCGGGGACATCCCGGAGCCGCCGGTGCCGTTGGCCGGGGCCGCCCAACCACCACGACCCTGCCGTTAGGTGCCTTCGCCGGGTACCGGAATGGCGGCAGCGGCGGCAATCCGCTGCTGACGCTGCGGGCAGCGATGGACGCAGGGCTGGACGGCGCGGGTGACGCGGGCGTGGTGGTCGGGTTGGACGATGCGCACCTTCTCGACGACCAATCGGCCTTCCCGTGCACCAGTTGGTCCTGCAGAACGCGGCGAGCGTCGTGCTCACGGTCCGGTCAGGGAAGTGGCGCCCGAGTCGATCACGTCGCTGTGGATGGACGGTCGGCTGACTCGACTGGAGTTGCAGCCATTGTCGACGGAGGAAGCGGCGGAGCTGCTCAGCGCGGTGCTGGGCGGCCACGTGCAGGACGAGGCTGTTCGCCGGATGTGGTCGCTCGCCGGATGTGGTCGCTTACCGGAGGGAACGTCCTGTATCTGCACCACATCCTGGATGAGGAGATCAAGGCTGATCGTGGCGGCGGATGGCAGGCGGCGCGTTGCAATGCTGCGGGCGACGCGGTTTCGCCGGTGGCGATGCCTCGGGCGGGCAGTTCGTCAGCGATGAACCGGTACCCGAACGCGGGGTCGTCGTGGTGGATCATCCGCAGTTGCCGAATCGACTGCGTCAGTAGATATCTCTGGGCCAAACTGAGTTGGGTTCCAGATTCATCCACCTTTGACGGGATCTGCTTGATGTCTGCAAACTATAAGGTCACTGTGCAGGACGAGGGCTTTGTGGAGGTCATGTATTTCGGCAAGCCATCCCTCACCACTTTGTATCCGAGCTGGCGCATTTACAAAATTGAGGTTTAGCAGGGGCAGGTAGCGCGGGAGCTGGTGCGGACGTCCTCGTGTCCCAGCCAGGGGGCGATGGTCGCGGCGTCAAACGCCGCGTCGGCGAACGGTCATGCCGCCACTGTGTCGCAGGGATTGTGAACTGAGCGGTAGCCGTGGTCGGCGGCGTTGGTGAAATAGGTGCGGTTGGCCGGCCTCGGCGACCTTGCGGGCCAGACCGATGGCGAGCATGGTCGTGCCGATGCCGGGCGCCCCAACAATGAGGATGTTGGTTCTGGCGGCCAGGTACCCGGTTCGAGGCCGGGGTCCCAGGCAGGACGCGCTCTCGCCCAACTCGCCGACGGCGTACAGCCCCTGACCCGTTCACAGGCCACCTTCGCCGCGCCGTACTGCTCGCGGTCTACCTGCTCCAGTTCGGTCGGCGAAACCACCCGGGCGTTCTCATCGTCTCCGGACGCCGCCGCCGGGGCGTCCGAATCGTACACACTGACCGACGAGACGTAGGTCCAGTGCCACACCCGCCCGGCCAACGCGCGCAACGCACCGCGCACCATGTCCGGTTGCCGGGAGAGCTCGATGGCTGCGTCCCTCTCCCGGTCGTTGACCTGGTCGTAGGCGCCAGGCTCCCGCCGGTCGGCGGCGATCAGGATTGCGCCGTCCGCGACGGGCCCGCCGGCGCCCCTTGCCAGGCAGCTGACAGCATCGCCCCTTGCCACCGCCTGGTGGGCGACTTCCCTTCCGAGCCAAGCGGTCCCGCCGAGAATCAACAGCTTCATGACGGGAGTAGACCACCCCGGATGCAGACAGCGCGAGCGGTTGGCCGCCGCCGACAGATCGCTCGTGGCGGGCCGCGGAGCGGGCGACCGCAACTCCGGGCGGCCGCGGTCAGCGGGGGATTGCGGCCGCGACCAACTGGGCCGCGGTCGTGCGCGCGACC
>JBBQGJ010000421.1:0-5933 GCA_038322925.1 Mycobacteriales bacterium | reverse complement strand
CCCGCACCCAGATCGTCGACAGCACGATGCCGAAGCCAATGCTGGGCGAGGACGGTGTCTCAGCGGTCGTCGCGGGTAACGGAAACCTGGTGCTTGACCACGTCCTGTTCGAGCGCAACGATTTCGGCCGGGCGGTGACGTGGTCCGGCGGGTCGGCGAAGATCGTGAGCAGCCGGTTCGTCACCTCCGGTGGCTTCATCTTCAACGCCGACACCACGTCCATGGTCAACAGCGCGCTGTTCGTGAACGGCAGCGTCGGACGGGTCCCGGCCAGCCAGGCGCCGACCAACCGGATCATGACCGACAGGGGAGACATCCTCATCCAGGCGAGCACCCTGTACTGGGACGACCCCACCTGCGCCGCCTGCACGGACAAGGGGATGGGTATCTGGATCACCGACCCCGCGGCAAGGGTCAGCTTCCTCTCGAGCGCGATCGGCACCCAGCTGATTCGTGCGGACACCGGCCCGCTGCTCCTTGGGTACAACGGCACCGGGGGAAAGAGCAACCGTTTCGACTCCGACGCGTTGACGTGGGTGCAGCCCACGGCCAACCAGGACGCTGCTGCCCTGCAGGCCGTGCTGCCCAGTGTGATGACCAACCCACCGGGACTCATCTCCGACGTGACGGCGTCCCTGGTCCCGTACACAACGGTGCTGACCCCACGCCTTGGCACCAGCGTGACTCCCGGGGTGCTGCTGGACGCGGTGGCCAACGCGCAATGCGGCGGAGCGAACCAGCTGTTGAGCCCGATCGACGGCTCCTGCGTCACCACCGATGTCTTCGGCAATCCCCGGATCGACGCCGGCAACAGCAAGCGCGACATCGGCGCCGTGCAGACCGCGCAATCCCCCTTCCTGGCCGTCACTTCGATAACCGCCGACATCGGCCTGGGCTGGAACCGTCCCCCGGACCCGATCTCGGGAACCATCACCGGCTACCGGGTCACCAACGTCCCGATCGCCGGCGGGACACCGCAATCAATGGACGTGACAGGGCCTGACACGACGAGCACCACGATCACCGGCCTCACCGTCGGCACCCCCTACCGCTTCACCGTCGCCCCGGTGAACGTCGCCGGCCCCGGGACACCGTCCAACGAGGTCCAGGCGACACCCTTGGCTGCCGTTGACGCACCGACAGTCACCGCCACCGGTGGCGACAGCTCGGCGCAGATCTTCTGGACCGAACCAACGCTGGGTGGCCATCCCGGCCCGCCCTCGTACTACGTGATGTACCGCCCGACCGGCACGACCAGCTGGATCGCCGGACCGGGACCGCTGTCGGCGCGCACCACGAGCATCCCCGGGCTTACCAACGGGACCGGCTACGACGTCGGTGTCTTCGCGACCTCCACCGATGGCACCGCCAGCGCGCTGGCCACCACAACGGTCACTCCGGTCCGTCAATACGTGCCGGTGACCCCGTTCAGGATCTTCGACACCCGCAACGGCCAGGGCGGCGTGGGCACCGCCCCGGTCACCCCAAACACCCTGACATACTTCGACTACGGCAACACAACACTCCCCTTGAACGCATCGGCGTACGTGCTCAACGTGACCGCCGTCGGACCGACGCAGCTCGGCGACCTGCGGATCGCCGACGCCTGCGACCCAGATGGTGCGCCGACACGATCGACGGTCGTTCCTGAGACCTCGCTGGTCAACTACCAGGTCGGCCAGGCCATCGCCAACGCGATCGTGGTGCCGAACACCTGCGGACCCACCAGCGCAGGATTGCGGGTCTTCAGCGACAACTCGCCGGTCAACGTGGTCGTCGATGTCGAGGGCTACTACCTCGGTCAGCAAGTACAGGACGGCAACACCGCGTTCGATCCGACACCTCCGACCCGGATCGCCGACACCCGCACAGGCGTCAACACCGGCGGCGCGAGCTCGATCACCCCCGGCTCGCACATCACCATCCAGGTCACCGGAACCGGGGTCATCCCCGGTAACCCAGGCATCCCGGCCGACGCGAAGGCCGTCGCGATCAACCTCACCGCCATCAACCCGAACGATTTCGGCAACCTGCGGGTCTACCCCGACGGTTCGCCCGTCCCGAACACCAGCAACATCAACTACATCCCAGGAGTCGACAAAGCCGCCTTCGCCGTGGTTGATATCCCGGCCGACGGCAAGATCGACGTGTACTCCGACGGCGCCACCATCGGCCTCGCGGCCGACGTGTTCGGCTACTACCCCTCGACGAGCAACGTGGTCACCGCAGAGCCGGTCCGGGTGTTCGACAGCCGGAACACCGCCTTCGCACCTCCTCCTGGATATCGAGGCGCACTCAACGCCAACGTCGCGGTCTCCATCCCCGTCGCCGGGAAGGCCGGAGTGCCCATGGACGCCCAAGCCGTGCTGGTCAGCGTCACCAGCATTCACAGTGTTCGGTCCACCGGAAACGGCAACCTCCGGGTCTTCCCCGCAGACGCCGGCGTGCCCTACATCAGCAACATCAACTACATCAGCCCGACAACCGACGTGGCGAACTTCGCGATCGTGAAACTGTCCGCCAACGGCCAACTGTCGCTCTACAGCGATGGCTCACCGATCCACGCAGCGGTCGACGTCCTCGGATACGTCCCCGCCGGATCGTGACCCTGAAGGTCGTCATCGCCCCATCGCGACAACAGCCATGAGCGCACACAACAACCGTCCGCCGACCGTCGCCCTCGTCGTCGTGGCCGTCGTACTCGCGGCCTGCAGCAGCAGCCCGACCGGGCAGGGCGGCACACCCTCGTCCCCGAGCGCATCGCCCACGGCGAGCGTCTCGAGCATCGACAAGACAAAAGCCATGCCGACCGTCGAGACCGCCGACATCGACACGGCGGCAAACGACTTCCTCACGAACTCACCCGACAAGTCACCGGGCCTGTGGCTCGCGGTGTGGGACCCGGCCAAGGGCTACTACGAACAGGCCTACGGCTACGCCGTCGCCGACACGACGACGGCCACCGTGGCCGACCACTCGTGGATCGGCTCGATCACCAAGACGGTGCTCGCCACCGCAGTGCTGCAGCAGATCGCCGCCGGGAAGCTCGCGCTCAACGACACCGTGCAGACCCTGGCCCCCGAGCTCGCCGCGAAGTATCCCGCGATCGGCGCCCTGACCGTGGCGCAGTTGCTGGGGATGGCCAGCGGGATCCCCGACTTCGCCGTCGCGGCCGTCGCGGCCATCGCGGCCGACCACGCCAAGTCGTTCACCCGGGACGACGACATCGCTCTCGGACGCCGAAGCCGGCCGGGACGCCGGGGTCCACCAGGGAGTACAGCTGGGTCCGGCTGCCGACTGCCGCCCCCAGCGCGGTCCGGCTGGCGCTGCAGCTGACCGGGAAGCCCTGGGACAGCGAGGACACCACGTTCGCGGCGCCGAGCGCGGTCCATTCCTGGTTCGCGTCCACCGATTGGTTTTGTCGGAGCGCGAAGGACCTGGCGGTCAGGACGTTATCGGTGTAGCCCACGAATGCGATGCCCATCGCCGGCAGCAGCAGCATCGCCAGGTCGCCAAGACCGAGGTCCGGCACCGCGAGGGTTGGCAAACCGGCGGGAACCGTTCCGACCACGGTGATCCCGCGGTCCTGCAGGGAGAACAACGCCACCACCAGGGCCGCGAGCAGCACGGTGATCAACGGTCCCGGTAGGCGGGGAGCCAGCCTTGCCAGCGCGAACAGCATCACCACCAACACGGCCGACATCACCAGCGTCGGCCAGTGCAGGTCGTCGAACTGCTCGACGAAGGAATTGATCTGCGCGATGAATTCGTCGCCCTCGACGGGAACACCGGTGATCTTGCTCGCGATCATGATGACGGCGACCCCGGCCATGTAGCCGACCAGCACCGGCTTGGACAACAGATCGGCCAGGAAACCCAGCCGCGCGAGCCGGGCCACCAAGCAGACCCCGCCGACCAGCAGCGCAAGGGTGGCCGCGAGTGCGGCGTACCGCACCGGGTCGCCGGCGGCGATCGGCGCCAACACCACCCCGGTCATCAACGCGGTCGTCGACTCCGGCCCGATCGACAACTGCCGGGACGCGCCGAGCACCGCGTACACCGCGAGCGGTCCGATGGTCGCCCACAACCCGACCACCGGTGGCAAGCCGGCGACCTCGGCGTAGGCCATCACCTGTGGGACGAGATAGGCGGCGACGGTGAGCCCGGCCAGCACGTCACCGCGCCACCAGCCTCGCTGGTAGCGCCGAAACTGGACGAGCCCGGGGAGCAGCGTGGTCAACCGGCTCCCGCGCGTGCTCATCACCGCACTACCGTGTCCAGTGCCGACCCCATCCGCAACCGCGGCGACCCACGTGGGTCGATCCGGACAACTGCCTGGCCTCGCCTGGATCAGAACGCGCTGATGTCCCATCCCGCGGTCGCCGACGTCGCCGTGATCGCCGTCCCGGACGACCGGTGGGGGCGAGCGGCCGAAGGCGTTCGTGGTGCTGGCCGCGGGCCAGCAGGTCGACCAGGCGGAACTGATCGCCCACGTCAAGGGGCGGATCGCGAAGTTCAAGGCACCGAAAGCGGTCGATTTCGTTCTGGAAGTGCCCAGGACGTCGACCGGTAAGCTACGCAAACAGCAGCTGCGCGACGTCGAACGGGCCGGACTCTCGGTCACCGGGCGGGGATGAACGGGCCCCTGCCGGCGGTGCGGAGAGGCGAGGATGCGGTGAATCTGGGGTTGGTCTGGGATGAGCGACGCGACCGGCGCCGGCTCTGACGCGGCACAAGATAGGGGTGCGGCCGGGTTGGTGAAGGCGCCGACCGGTATCGGCGGCTTCGACGAGATCACCCGGGGCGGTCTACCGCGCGGGCGGGCGACGCTGGTGACCGGTGGCGCCGGGTCGGGTAAGACCCTGTTCGGGCTGGAATTCCTGGTCTGGGGGGCACGGAAGTTCGGCGAGCCGGGTGTTCTGCTGTCCTTTGAGGAGTCGGCCGACGAGCTGGCGACGAACGTGGCCTCGCTCGGGTTCGACCTTCCGCAGTTGGAGCGCGAGGGACAGCTCGCCGTCGATGCGTTCCGGATCGACCGGGACGCCCTGATGGCGGCCGGCGGGTTCGACCTCGAGGGCCTGTTCATCAGGCTGGGCAGAGCGGTGGATTCGATCGGTGCGAAGCGGGTCGTGCTGGACACCATCGAGGCGTTGTTCACCGCACTGGGCAGCGAGTCGACGGTCCGCGCGGAGGTGAGCCGGCTGCTGCGGTGGCTCAAGGACCGGGGCCTGACGGTGATCATCACCGGCGAGCCGGGCCGGTCCGGGGAACTGACCAGGTACGGCATCGAGGAGTACGTCTCGGACTGTGTGGTGGTGCTGGACGACCGGGTCCAGGACGAGCTGGCCACCCGCCTGCTGCGGGTGGCGAAGTACCGCGGATCGTTGCACGGCACGAACGAGTACCCGTTCGTGATCACCGACCGCGGCATCATCGTGCTGCCGCTGACGGAGACGGGATTGGCCTACCAGGCGTCGAACGAACGGATCTCCACCGGCATCGACCGCCTCGATCACATGCTGGACGGCGGGGTGTACCGGGGCTCCACCGTGCTGGTCAGCGGCGGCAGCGGAACCGGGAAGACCAGCCTGGCCGGGCACATGGTCGACGCCGCGTGCCGACGCGGTGAGCGGGCGCTGTACGTCTCGTACGAGGAATCCCAGGACCAGGTGCTGCGCAACATGGGCTCGATCGGCCTTGACCTGAATCGGTGGGTGGAGTCGGGCCTGCTGCGCTTGTGGGCGGTCCGCCCGGCGGCCTACGGCCTGGAGGAGCACCTCGTCCAACTGGACCGGCGGCTGGACCAGTTCGATCCGTCGATGGTGGTGCTGGACGCGATGGCCGGCCTGAACCATCTCGGCACGTCCACCTCGGTCACCGCCACGATCGCCAGCCAGATCGACATGATCAAGACCCGTGGGGTGACCGCGGTG
>JBBQGJ010000420.1:0-5949 GCA_038322925.1 Mycobacteriales bacterium | reverse complement strand
GGTGAGCAAATACCGCGCCATGTCGATGGTGGCGATGTCCGAGCGGCGGCGAAGGGGGAATGAGGTGACGAAACTGGCGAGCAGTGAACAGGTTTCCTCGTTCGGTTCCCACCGCGGCAGGGCGATGGGTTCGAACCGGTTCTCCAGTTGATCATCGGACCGGACCGCCAAATAGGCTTCGTGGGTGCCGACCCCGACGAGCGGGATCTGCAGCTCGTTGCCCAGGAATCGCAGCAGGTTCAGGAACTCTCGGCGACCGACGCTGCCACCGGCCAGGATGTTGTGCAGCTCGTCGATCACCAGGACGCGGACTCCGACGCTGCGCATCACGGACAGCGAAATCCGCTCCCGCTCGGCCAGCCGCGTCCGTGGCCGCAGTGGTGCGCCCATCGCCGCCAATAAGCTGACGTAGAACCGGGTCACTGACGGTTCCGATGGCATCTGCACCACCAGCACGGGGATGTCCTCGTGCTCCGGGTTCGACACCGGGGGGTGGGTGCGCCGGAATTTCTCGATGATCATCGACTTGCCGTTGTTCGTCGGGCCGATCAGCAGCAGGTTCGGCATCCGCTGCTTTGTGGGCCACGTATACAGCTGACCCAGTCGTTGCAGGGTGTCCGCTGCACGGGAGTAACCGATCCACCGGTCGGCTCGGACCTGGGCGACACGCTCGACGCCGGGTAGGCGGGCCACGGCCTGCGCTCCGGGCAGCAGATGCGACAGGTCGACCAGCTCATTGTCCTGCACGTTCACCAGTCCTCGATGTCCTCGAACGGCGCCGCCACTGGCGGAGCACCCGCGGGTTCGGGAATCTTGTTGACGGGCCGTACTTTTCGCGTTCCGGTCGAGTCGTGGGCGGCTCGTCGCTCACCGTCCCGGCGTGCCTTGCGGGTCGCTTTGGTCGCGGTCCGGGTCAATTCCCTCATCTGCTCCACCATCCGGAATAGGGCATCCTCATCCACCTGGTCGCGGCCTCGTTGTCGGAGCCGGTCCAGGGCCTGCCGGTGTTCCCAAACGCTCACCGGCGGGTACGACAGGGTGCGGTAGGGCACTTCGAGGTAGGTGTTCCCGTTCGGTTCCAGCACCCACACCCGGCTGATATCACGGGGATCCCGGCGAATGACGAACCGGTCGAGCTGGTCGCGGCGGGAGATCCACGGCCGGAGCGCGTCGCTGAAGTAACGGACATGGTCGATCACGAACCCGGTGCGCGTCAGTGTCCGGCGGATCACCGGCAGGAAATCGACCAGGAAGGCGGCTTCGTGGGTCACCACCGGTGGTGCGCCAACCGCTGCGACACCCTGGGCCCATCGGGCCGCCGGCGGGTGCTGAATCCCGGCGTGCAGGGTGCCGTGATAGGAGGTGACGGCCAGCACCAGCCAGCGTTCCAGCTCCCGCACCGTCAGCGATGCCTGCCGGTCCGAGTCGTACCCACCCCGCTGCCCCGGATTGGAGAACGCCGTCCCCGGCAACTCATGGATGCTGTTCATCAGGGTGCCGATGATCCGCTCGACGATGCCCCCGTAATGCGGTCGCCCGGGCGGCCGGTAATCCAGGGTCACCCCGTGCTGCTCGCAGCCGCAGCGCAATGCCTCACTCTTGAACTCTGCCGCGTTGTCCAGATACAGCAGGCGGGGTTTCCCGCTCATCGGCCACGGCACCTGCAGGTCCAGTCCCTCCAGCCAGGCCCGCTTGTCCGTTACCATGTTCGCCAGACACAATCCGACCGACAATGCCGACGGGGGCTCAAGTGTCAGCACCAAACCGACGATGCACCGGCTGAAGACATAGATCGCCACCGTGATGTATGGGCGGCCGATCGGCGACCGATCCCGCTCGTCCACGACGATCAGATCAACCACGGTGTGATCAATCTGCACCAGATCCAGCAGGCCACTGACCTGCGGGACCAAGCCGCCCGGCTGCCGTCAAAGTGCGCGCCGCGTCGGCGCCTTCCCGTCGTTTGACCACCGTGCGTGGGTCCATCCTCGCGAGCCGCCTGGCGATCGAACCCCGTGACGGAACCGTCAGACCCTTGATTCGGCAGACCCGCAAGACCTCCGGTAGAGAGCCGCCTGAGTCCGCTTCTGACGGGTCAGGAAATGGGCCCGGATCAACTCCCGAACCGCCGCCTCCACCTCAGCGGGCAAATGCTCCCGACCGCGGCCGCCACTTGACCGACCCGGCACCAGGTCGGATACCACCCCCGAACCCTGCCGCCACCGTCGCACCAGAACATAGAACAGCCGTCGGGAAACACCCAGTTCCGCGGCAGCAGCATCAGCAGCGATCAGCCCCACCGTGGCCGCCTCGGCGAGCGGTCCGATCACCTCTGCGCGGCGAACAGCCAGCGCCCACACCTCATCGGGAACAGCCAGAAGACCCCGATCAGCAAACGCCTGACGCTGGCCATCCATCCTCGACCTCGCCGTCGTGAACAGGAACGTGAGCCGAAATCGACGGTAGTGCACAGGACCGCGGACCGCGTCTCGACCGACCACCTCAACACGTCAATCGGATCAGAGCACGACGCAGTGCAGCGAGTCCGGGCATTCACACATATTTGGGTCCGCTGATCACGCCAGGAGTGTCCCGTAGATCGTTCCGTTTGCGCGATTTGGGGACATGGCTCGCGCGTAGCGTCTTCGCATGACTGATTACGACCCGCGCATCGTCAGCCTCTACGACGAGGAGAACCCGGACGGGCCAGACCACGACTTCTATCGTCAGCTCGCGGTCGACGTGTCCGCGGAATCGATCCTCGATATTGGGTGCGGTACCGGCATCCTCACCGTCACCCTCGCCCGTCACGGAACAACCGTCGTCGGCTTGGATCCGTCGCCAAACATGCTCGCCTACGCACGACGCAGAGCTGGAGCCGATGCGGTGACGTGGCTGCTCGGCGACAGCCGCACCATCCCTGCGAGCCCGTTCAACTGCGCGTTGATGACCGGAAACGTCGTACAGCATGTGCCTGAGGTCAACTGGAGTCGCACACTGCGTGACCTTCATACGGCGCTGGCCGGGGGCGGCGTCCTTGCCTTCGAGACGCGCAACCCGGCCATGCGCGCGTGGGAAGGCTGGGCTTCGGGTGGCCGCACTGCCCGGGCAACCCCTCACGGTGAGCTCGTCGAATGGGTGGAGGCCGAGGAGTCCGCACCCGGCGTGGTCACGCTTGTGTCGCACAACCTGTTCACGGCGACGAACGACACCGTGACACAGACCCAGGAACTCGTGTTTCGAGACCGGGGCACCATCCAGAGCCAGTTGCGCGCGGCATGCTTCGACCTCGACGCCGTCTACGGCGACTGGCACCGGACTCCGTTCACCAAGGACGCACCTGTCATGGTCTTCGTCGTCCACAGCCGCTGAGAGAGATCCTGGTGCGGGACGCACTGCGCGATCCTCTTGCGTACTCCGACGGA
Source organism: Mycobacteriales bacterium (assembly GCA_038322925.1). GTDB lineage: Bacteria > Actinomycetota > Actinomycetes > Mycobacteriales > Nakamurellaceae > Nakamurella. The sequence continues at coordinate 2,524 of JBBQGJ010000420.1, read as the reverse complement.
GTACGCAACTCGCGTGGTGACAGGGTCACCTGTCACTGATTGGAGATCGCGGACAGTGCTCGTCGGCACGGCGTCACAGACGACGACATTCGAGCCGCAGTCAGGGTGCCGCTGCGCCTGGTACGCCAAGGCGGTGACCGCGTGCTGATAATCGGCGCTGATTCCGCCGGTCGTCTTCTCGAAAATCGTCGTCCTCGACCCAGACGACCCGGTCGCCACCCACGCAATGCCGCTTCGTCCGAAGTTCTACCGATACCTCAGAGGAGGGTGATTCAGATGCCACGCACCCGCGAGGAGCTCGAACGAGCCGCCGCAGAAGCCGAGGCTTGGCTGGACTCGCTCAATCCCACAGCCACGCCCGCCGAGGACCCCTCGGACCTGCGTCGGATCGGACTCGCCCTGCGAGGACTCGCCAATGAGCAGCGCGAAGTCGATCAAGCCGTTGCTGCGGCCCGCGCGAAAGGCCGGAGCTGGGCCGAGATCGGCCTTGTTCTTGGGATCTCGCGTCGGTCGGCCCGCGAAAGATACGGCCAACCAGCCGATACACCCTGATACCACGACGTTGTCGCGTTGCAGGTCGTCCCGCAGCACGAACCCAAGGATCGGTGACCGGGACGAAATCCGTCTGCGGGGCAGGTCCTATTCATCGCCGATCGCGGTCAGTGGCCACGGTCTACCTGAACTTACGGAGTGAGCGAAGCGCAGGAACAGCGACCCGATCCGTCGCCCACGTTGACGGGTGCGGAGCTTGTGCGGTGGTACTGGTTGAAGAGCGAGCTGATTGGCCTTGCGCGAGTGCTCGAGGTGAGCGGCACTGGCTCGAAGGAGGAGCTGACGGCGCGGCTCGCGGCGGTGCTGGACGGGTATCCACCGCCGCTGCGCAGCCGCGCGGCTGTCCAGCTGGGTGATCAACTCTCCGGTGACCTGTCGGCTGCGACGCTCATCCCGCCCGGTCAGCGATCCTCGCAGGAGCTCAGAGCCTGGTTTCGGGCCCACATTGGCCCGTCGTTCCGCTTCGAGAGGCACATGCGTGACTTCATCAAGTCCGCAGACGGCACGACGACGCTGGGGGATGCCGTCGGGCACTGGACCGCGACCCGGAACGGACCCGTCACGGACATCGATCCGCAGTTCGAGCTGAACCGTTTCACAGGGGCGTGGCATGCCAAGAACCCCTCGGGCACACGCGGCGAGCTGCTCGCCGACTGGAAGTACTACCGCAGCCTGCCACTCGATGGGCGTGGTCGCGCCTGACCGCGCGCGCGACGTTGCACCGCGCCAGACAATGCGTCGGCTTCGCGTCCGGTTGGCAATCGGTATCAGGTCATGGATCGGTGACCACCAGTCAAGTATCGCTGTCCGGGCACTGCTCGGATAGCGAGACGGCCAACGTGGCATAATGATGGCATGACTCGCGCACGATTGAGTACGACGGTGGATGCGACGCTTCTTGGCGATGCGAGACGTGTTCGATCCGGCGTAACCGACGCGGTCCTGGTGGACGAGGCGCTGGCCGCTCTACTCGCTCGCCACCGCGCTGTCGAGGTGGACGCAAGCTACGTCGCCTACGACGAGCACCCACTCGACGAGCCGGACGAGTGGGGCGACCTGGCATCGTTTCGTCAAGCTGCGGCAGCATCTTGACGGCTCTTCCCTGCCGCGGTGACGTGTGGTGGTGCGAGGTGCCGCGGATAGGGCGTCGACCGGTCGTTGTGCTGTCCCGCGATGCAGTGATCCCGCGGCATCGCCGCGCATTGATTGCTCCGTGCACGACGACAATTCGGGGACTCGTCAGTGAAGTGGTGCTTGAGGCCGGAGACGACCCCGTACCGCGTCGTTCGGCGGTCAACCTGGACTCGGTCGAGAGCGTGCCTTTGGCAGTGCTTGTCGACCGAATCGGCCGGCTGAGCGACGCTCGGATGCGTCAGGTCTGCGCCGCCCTAGCCGTTGCCGTCGACTGCTCCAACTGAGTCACGGCGGTGTGCCGGTTGCGGATCCCGTTCCGGTCACTGATCGGGCTATGACACAGCAGGGAAGGGGCCGGGACAGGTGCCGGCATCTACCGCCGGGCGATGGCGATGCCGAGCAGGGCGATGATGGCAACGGCCGTCGCCAGCATCCCGACAGCCACTGTCCACCCGAAAGCGGCCCGGAACTCGTCGGCCAAGAGCCCGACGAGCAACCCGGCGAGCAGGCTGACCGCAAACCCGGCCCCGATGAGCGCGAGTGTTGTGATCAGCGGCCGGTCCGCGCGGACGATCCGGTCGAACAGGTTGGGCACACTGAAACGGTAGACCGGACAATCGGAGCTGGATAGACATCCGGGCAAGGGCTCCGTGCGGGAGCCACCCAGTCGATGGCCGACGGCGCGGTACGACGGAAATTAGAGCCCGTGATGTTTTAACCTCGTTTTCGTGGGTTGGGGCGTTACGGTTGTGCTATGGCGGATTTGGCGGACTCGGTCGCGCGGCGGTACGCGGTGCTGCGACCGCATCTGTCGGAGTTCCAGCGGCGGTTGTGGCTC
>JBBQGJ010000419.1:0-5951 GCA_038322925.1 Mycobacteriales bacterium | reverse complement strand
CGCCGACCATAACCCTGGCACGGCAACAACAGGAATGACCACCCACCGGCGGCTCCCGCCCAGTCACCCGGGTCGGGCGCCCGACCCGACCGACGGCGGTGTCGGCCGAAATCGGCCGCCCCCGGGATCGCGCCGAGTGTGAGGATCCCTGCGCCACAACGCATTCTGCCCAGACACCAAGCGGCGGAAGTTCCGCGTCGACGACCCCTCACACCCGGTTCCGCGGGCAACAGATCGCATGGGGAGGCCAGCGTCTCCCTGTGACCGTTGGGGATCCATTTGCGATACATCGGCTGCACGATACGGATCCTTCGGACCACCACCCGGCGAGTGCCGCGAAGGGCCCGAAAAGTCAGCGATCAACCAGATAGCGATCAACCAGATGCAGAGGGGGCTCGCGTCCGGCGCCACATCGGCCGCACGCCCGACTCATAACGTACGGCGATGACCCGGGCACTCGGCGTGACAGCATCCCATTTGTCCGCTACAGTGGGTGCTGGTTGGATCTGCAGCCGCCCCATTTATTCGTTTGGGCGTGCGCGGCCAGCCTCTCGACTTCCCGTGGGTAATCGACCGGTCTAGCTAACGCTCCGCCCGCAACTCGCGGAGGACGACGAACAATGCTGCCCCCGACCCGGCTCCCGGGCCGTCGACATCCCGATTGACGCACCGACCCACCGCAATTCACCGACCAAACAGCCAAACCACCGCCGTGCACCGTGGCCCCGATCCGGGCATGGTGGCAAACCGGTGCGCCGGCTGGGAACCTCCGGCGGGTCGGCCACTCTGCCCAACCGCTCGCCGTCGACCATTCCCGGCATTCCCGGGTGGTGACCGCGCCATCCGGCATCTGCGGGGCACTCACGCGTGATCCGCAGAGCCACCCTCCCACGCCGCCCGGGCATTGCCGCGCCCGGCCGCGTCCCCGAGGTGCGTCGGGGCGCCACCGCAACGCGGACGCGGCGGGTCGGGATGTTGCCGTCCCATGCCTGTCCGATGACATCTGGACTGCCAAAGGCTTTCCAGCAGAGCATTCTCGCCAGCTTGATCCACCAACTGAAGGAGCGTCATGACCACCACCGACTCCACCACCACCGCCACCACCACCGATCAGGTGTGGAGTATCACCGACCAATCCATCACATCTGGCAGCCAAAACATGAAAATCCCGACCAAGCAGATCGACCGGGTGCCGCGGATTGATGCGGCCGAGTCGGTGGAGGGGTTCCGGTTCGTCCATCGGGTGCTGGAGGCGAACCGGCACCTCGCCATGACCTGGGCGGCCTCAATGGGTTGGCCGTCCGGGGTGACTCGCGTGCAGGCCGAGTCACACGGCCAGTTCCTACCGGAACCGCGTCCGACGCTCGCCGAGTGCACCACCACCCGGGCCGAAACGGCGCAGGATGTCGCTGGCGAGCAAGTCGCACAGGCAGGGCCGACCCGGACAGACCGCGCCCACGACCCGGACGCGGGCGTGAGCGCAACAGGGCACGCCGACCAGCGCACGATTCGGGGATGACCTGGCTCGGGCGTCATCGACGGGCTCATCGGACACCTTCTCGACCTTGACATCGCCGAATCACTCAGCACCAATTACCTTGGCTGAGTGGGCTGTGATCGAGCTCGCGGTGTGCATCTCGGTATTGGCCGGCGGCGGGTGATCCGGCGATGCAGGATCTGCGGGAGGCCGCGGAGCGAGAACGGGGATGGGGGGATCCTGTTCGATCTGCTGGCAGCCAAGGGATCACTGCATGGCCCCTCGGCACCATGCGGTCGACGTAAGGTCGGCTGCTGTTGGCGTACCGCGGTCACCGGAGTGAAAGACACCTTCCGACTGGAGAGCAAGCCGATCGTCGGGGACCGTCCCCCAGCCTGGCTCCCCTTCAAGCTGCAACCACGCCGCGACCCCTCTGCGCGGGGAGCGATTGAACGATCAATCCTCCAATTGGTTACTAATGGCGGTAACCGCTCGCGCCCGATGGGCTGCACCCGTTCCATCGAGAAAACGCGCAACGCCGTGCGCTAACCCGTATCCCGGCTCCCGCGAAGGGTGATGAGCTGAATGGTAGGCACGGCACTCTTTCGGGTGAAGTTACTAAGCAAGATCTGTGTTTGGTGGCCGATGTGTCCTTTGGCTGCGGCGGCGTGGCGTTTGTAGCCATCCACCTGGGTACGTCGCCGGGTCCGCGCGGATTGCTGACAGTCGTTGCAGGACAGACGGTGTAACTGCCACACCGACGTGACGCGGAACTCGTTCAGTTGGTCGTCTTGCAGGCCGAATTGATCGAGAGGTTGACGGCCAGGGTCGCAGAAATGGAACGCACGGCGAGGATTAGTCGAACTTTTCGCGTCCACCGCGTCTGCCGTTGATTCCACACCACCAAGCGGATTAACAGATAGACCAGAAGGCGTGTTAACCTCTCGCATCGGTGCCGGAAATGCTCTCACCCATCTGGTCATCAAAAGGAGTCCCTCATGCCCATTGTCATCAAGGCCGCGCAGAACGACGCCGCTACGACCGATGCCGCGATCGCCCAGGTCTCCCGTAACACAGAGGCGCTGACCCCGATCGTCGAGTCCGCTGCCGGCAAGGTGCGGGAGATGTCCGACGGCTTTGCCGCGGAGTTCAAGAAGATTGCCGGACTGACGGTGGACGCCTATCGCCAGGCCGGCTACTACCTCGGCGACCCCACCGCCTGGGTCTGAGCCGATTCGTGGGGACGCAGGTGAGTCGTCTGCGCGTTCTGGTGTGATGACGAGTTTGCCGGGTTCGTTGAAATGTTTGTCCGCTGACGTCGAAGATTGCCGGGATTCAGTGGTCAGATTCGTAATTTCGTCGGGCGTTCAGGTCCAGGCGGTGGGATCGTCATTGCTGGCCAGGTAGATCGCAAAGGCCCCACCGCGGAAGTTCACCTGCAGGCTGTCCGGCCACCGTCGCCAGGTGCCCCGCGTGGTCGGAGAAACGATTGTGGGAAGTCGGATCGTCTTGTCGTACCTGCGAAACCTGCCGAACAAGTCCGCGTCAGCGGTAGCGAGGGTGGGGGGAGGGCAGGGGACGAGCCAAGGGAACACGGCCAGCAAAACGCGTCCCGGACACAGCGCCGGACCAGGCGCGTCCAGTGCGTTGGCGCGTGTGCGTGAAGTGGCACGAGCAGACAAGGGAGCGCGGTTCACGGCGTTGCGGCATCACGTCGACCTGACCCGACTCCGGGCGGCCTACCGGGCGATCCGCCCGAAGGCGGCTCTGGGGGCGGCAGAGGTCGCGGGACCGACAGATTGCGCAGTTGTTACGTAACTACAAATGAGCAGATAGCAAAGGATCGATCAACGTACGTGGGGGGCATGAAGGTGGGCGAAAGGGCGAATGCCGAGTTGACGGGTGACACTCTCGAGGAGGCGCGGTCCTTGCTGGAGCTGCTGCGGGCCGAGCGGGTGATCGACACCCAGACGTACCGGCGGTGGCTCGATCAGATCAGTTGCGCGGTGGTTCGGCGCGGTCACTACCGGATGGAATCCTCGGGATTAGAGCATGCCTGTCGGGTGGCGTGGCGGCAGAGCAGCCGCTGCATCGGTCGCCTGCTGTGGAAGACCCTGATCGTGCGGGATTGCCGCGAGCTGGTGACCCCGGAGGAGATCTTCGGCGCCTGCGTCGATCACCTCCGGTTGGCCACCAACGGCGGCCGGATTCGACCGGTGATGTCGATCTTCGCCGCCGACCGCGACCAGCTGCACGCGATGACGACGCTCGTTTTGGGCAGCTGGGTACGTGCTTTTTGCCAACCAGGCTCGGTCCGCGGCGGACCTGACCGAAGTCCCGGGGGTTGCGGGGCCCGCTGCACCAAGCACCACGCAGGGACCCATCGGCGTGAGATCGAGTCAGAGTGCCAAAACACCAACACCAGGTGCCGGGAGCAATGTCACCTTCATCAAAGGAGTCTCCCTTATGCCCACTCCCACCAACGCTGCGCCGAACGGCGGCGCGACCGATGCGGTGGCGGGCGACATCCTCGCCCGCAGTACCCGGGCGTTGACCTCGATCGTCCAGTCCGCCGTCGGCAAGGCGCGGGAGTTGTCCGACGGTGTCGCCGCGGAGTTCAAGAAGGTCGCCGGGCTACCGGCGGTGGACGCCCACCACCGGCCCGGCCTCCACCTCGGCGACCCCACCGCCTGGGTCTGAGCCCGATGCCACGACCGCTGACGACAGATGCTCACCCAGACCCGCGACGCTGGACCACAACACCGGCGCCGGGGAGCGGGAGCGAGCCGAGTCCGAACTCACCTCACCGAACTATGCCGGGGTCGGGACAACGACCGTCGGTCCGATCCGACGGAAGGGATCCAGCTGATGGGCTTCACCGACTTCACCTGGCAATACTGCCCGGAACATGAGGAGTGGGACTCACCCGGCAGGCCGCCGACTCGGCGGCCGTCTGGCACCTGTTCGACGCCCACCCACTGCGGTGGCCCGCCCTCGCCAGGCGCGGCTACCCGGTGGACCCGCCACCGTCCCGGCTCGGCCGCCGGTTGGTCGTTCCCGCCTGAGGATCGCGAGATCTACGGGTGACCAGGTGATCACGACAACGTCGTCATCGATTTCCCGTGCTGGCAACTCAGCTTGGATCGCCATCGCACGGTGCATCGTTGGCTGGCGCCGACGGTCGGTAGCACCCGCTCAGCCGACTGGCCCAACCCCGGCGGGGGTTCATCATGTCCGGCCGGACGCATCGAGCCACCATGCCCGGATCCACGTTTTCTTCTCCCGAAGGAGCCCATCGGTCATGCCCATCATCACCGCCGACCGTCCGATCTCTCCGATCGCGGCCGGCCCGCGTCCACGGCGCGTTCTGCCCGTCGGCGCCCGGTTCCCCCGCACCTGGCCCGCTTCCGACCTCGACCAGGACACGGCAGTTCTCCGGCCGGAACACCACCGCGCACGGGTGTTCCCGGTCGGGTGCCGCTTCCCGCGCCGCACCGTCGCGGAGATCCGCGCGTATCTGGCCGCCGCGGTCCCTTCCCCGTCGGCCGATCGCACCGTGATGCCACCCGTCGGGGCCCGGTTCCCCCGTCGCCCGCGGCCCCTACCCGCTTGGACCGTCGCCGTTTACGCGAGCGCGGGACGCACGACCTGCTGAAGGAATTCGCCGGTGCGACACCAGTAAGGGCAGTGGCACATTTCCCGTCTGCTCTTGCCGGTGTCGAATCCACGGGTGTGGCTCACCGGTGCGGGGGTCTCCTGTCCTGTCTCATTTGACTGAGGCAGTCTCAGTAAGTTGAGGCACCTTGCCGAGATGCCTCAACTTACTGAGACGGATCTGGCCGTGACCAGGGCAAACGCGGTCTGGGTCGGCGAGAATCGGCACCGAAGGTCAGGGGCCCGCGCGTGCCTATTCAGGTGAGATGGGACAGCCGCTGGCGGGTGTTGGACCTGGCACGGTGCAGGCGGTGTTGGAGGCCGACGCGCCGCGGGTGTCCTGCCCCGGGCACGGCCCAGGACCACCCACGACAACGGCTGTCCGACCACCCGGCGGCCCCCGGCAGCGACAGCACCCGCCGCCGGTCACCCTCGGGTAACGGCGGGCGAGCTTCACAGCACCCAGGCCCTAATCGGCCTTGAGTTAATCCGCGCGAGGTTGAAGGGATCCTGGCAGGCCATCCGGGCATCGTCCAGGTCGCGTCATCGGGTTCGCCGATGACTTCCGAGACGAGGAGATCTGTTCGGTCGTGGTCCGCGCACCCGAAGGGGGCCCGGACCCGATCTGGACGCGGACACCCTGATCGCCTGGTCCAAGGAGCGGCTCGGCGGCCACAAGTACCCCCGGCGAATCCGAATTCGTCCCGGCGTTGTCGCTCGGCCCGAGCGGTTGCTGCGAGTGGTCACAGGGGGCTCTTCGCTAGATCGGGTGGGCTACGTAGGGTGACGGGTTGGGGAGTTTTCCCGCGATGAGGTAAAT
>JBBQGJ010000418.1:0-5952 GCA_038322925.1 Mycobacteriales bacterium | reverse complement strand
CAAGCTGCTCGTCGGCCGGGCCCGCCGGATGGAGCGCTTCCTGGGGCAGAACTTCTTCGTGGCCAAGCAGTTCACCGGCATGGACGGGTCGTACGTGGAGATGGAGGACACCATCGAGGCGTTCGACAAGATCGCCAAGGGCGAGTACGACAACATCCCCGAGCAGGCGTTCCTGAACGTCGGCGGCATCGACGACGTCATGGCGAAAGCAAAGACGCTGGGCTGAGCGGCCCACGTCAGGTTGGTCGGCCGACGGTTGGTCGGCCGACGGTCGGTCGACGGTCGGTCGACGGTCGGTCGACGGGGCCCCCCGCGGGCCCGCAACCGCCCAGTCAACGTTGTCATGCACACACCCGATGGCCCTGACGGCTCCGCGGGTGTCCGTTAGACTCACCACCATCCATACGAGCAGAGGCGGAGCATTCCGTGGCGGACATTCAGGTGCACCTGGTCTCGGTGGAGCGTGAATTGTGGTCGGGAACCGCGCAGATGGTGGTTGCCAGGACCTCTGAAGGCGACATCGGCGTGATGGCCGGGCATGCGCCGCTGCTTGCCCAACTGCGCGAGGGTTTTGCCGCGCGAATCATGGAACCCGGCGGCAACGTGCTCGGAGTCGCGGTGCACGGCGGTTTCCTCTCGGTCACCAAGGACGGGGTGTCGATCCTTGCCGAGGACGCGCAGCTGTCCGACGAGATCGACGTCGCCCGGGCGCGTGCGGCGTACGAGAGCGCGAAGGCCCAGGGCGGCGACTCCGCCGAGGCCGAGGCCGAGTTCCGCCGGGCCAGGGCGCAGCTGCTGGCCACCGGACATGATGACGTCTGAACCGTGAACCGGCCACAGCGGGGATGAACCGGGGATGAATATCGTGTCGCTGGCGCAGATTCTCGGGCTGGCGATCCTGATTGTCCTCATCCTTGCCATTGCGGTGATCGCGGTGCGACGCTCCGTGCTCGCCAGATCTGGCGGGATCGACGTGTGCTGGCGCCGCAAACTCCGTCCGGACGGGCGCGGCTGGGCGCTCGGTCAGGGCCGGTTCCGCGGGGACGAGTTCCTGCTCTACCGCTCGTTCTCGCCGCTGCCAGGAGCGGCGCGCAAGCTGCACCGCGAGTCGCTGGTGCTCGGCGAGCGGCGGCAACCGGTGGGAACCGAGCCAGATCTGCTGCCGGTGAACGCGGTGATCCGGCGATGTACCGACGGCGGCACGGCATTCGATCTCGCTCTCAGTGAGGAAGCCCTGACCGGACTGCGGTCCTGGCTCGAGTCGCAGCCGCCGGGTGCCCGTCCCGCCGCTCCCGGTCTGTTTCACCGGGGCATTCGCAAGACCTGACTGCGGCAAGACCTGAGAGCGCCGGACTGCGACCGATCGCATCAGCCCTTCGGCTGATCCGTGCCCTGCTGATCCGTGCCCTGCTGCTCCGTGCCCTGCCGATCCGTGCCCGGCTGACCTGTGCCCGGTTGGTCGGTGTTTCCCTCATCGGTGGACTCGTCCGACTCCGAGCCGGTCCTTTCCGGTTTGTCGGCGCGTTCTCCGCCGGGCTGCCAGAGCACGTCGCCGGCGGGGTTGGCAGCTCGCGCCAGGATGAACAGCAGATCGGAGAGCCGGTTGAGGTACGTCGCCGCCAACGGGTTGCTGCCATCGGGATCCACCGTGCGCAAAGCCCACGCGCTCCGTTCGGCCCGACGCGCGACCGTCCGGGCCAGGTGGAGCAGCGCTCCGCTGGGGGTCCCGCCGGGCAGGATGAACGAGGTCAGTGCCGGCAGTTCGGCGTTGAACGCGTCGCAGTCCGCCTCCAGTCGGTCGATGTAGTCCTGGGTGACCCGCAGCGGCGGGTACGGCGGGTCGTCGACCACGGGGGTCGCCAGATCCGCTCCCACGTCGAACAGTTCGTTTTGCACCCGCAGGATCACCGCGGCGATCGGGAACGGCAGCGCACTGAGCGCCATGGCCATGCCCAGCGTGGCATTGGTCTCGTCGCAATCGGCGTAGGCCACCAGTCGCGGATCGGTTTTGGAGACCCTGGAGAAATCGGCGAGTCCCGAGGTGCCGTCGTCGCCGGTGCGGGTGTAGATGCGGGTGAGCCGGACGGACATGCACCGAACCCTATTAGAGTTCCTCGGGTGGAACGCTTTCTGGTCACCGGCGGTGCCCGGCTCGCCGGGACCGTGCAGGTCGCAGGGGCCAAGAACAGCGTGCTGAAGCTGATGGCCGCGGCCCTGCTGGCCGAGGGCACCACGGTGATCACGAATTGCCCGGAGATCCTGGATGTCCCGCTGATGGCCGACGTCCTCCGCGGTCTTGGCTGCGAGGTCGAGACCGGCGGGGAATGGGTCTCGATCACCACCCCGGCGGAGTTGTCCTTCCACGCAGACTTCCCCGCGGTCGGCCGGTTGCGGGCGTCGGTGTGCGTGCTGGGCCCGCTGATGGGTCGATGTCGGCAGGCGAGGGTGGCGCTGCCCGGCGGGGATGCCATCGGATCCCGGCCGCTGGACATGCATCAGTCGGGACTGCGCGCCCTTGGTGCCGACATGGGCATCGAGCACGGCCGGGTGGTCGGGCGAGCGGACAAGCTGCGCGGTGCGTGGATCGGGCTGGACTTCCCGAGTGTGGGCGCCACCGAGAACATCCTGATGGCCGCATCGCTCGCCGAGGGCACCACGGTGATCGACAATGCGGCCAGGGAGCCGGAGATCATCGACCTGGCCGTGATGCTGGGCCAGATGGGCGCCCGGATCGAGGGCGCCGGGACGGCGACGATCACCATCGACGGCGTCGACAGACTCCATCCGACCCGGCACCGCACCGTGGGCGACCGGGTCGTCGGCGGCACCTGGGCCTATGCCGCGGCCATCACCAGGGGTTCGGTGCGGGTGGAGGGCGTCGAACCGGCCTACCTGACCGCGCCGCTGGAGCGGCTCATCCGGGCGGGCGCGCTGGTCGAGCCGGAAGACGACGCGGTCACTGTCACGATGCCGGAGCGCCCGAAGGCGGTGGATTTCATCACCATGCCCTACCCGGGATTTCCCACCGACCTGCAACCGATGGCGCTGGCGCTGGCGGCTGTTGCCGACGGCAATTCCCTGATCACCGAGAACGTCTTCGAGGCCAGGTTCCGGTTCGTGGACGAGCTGATCCGGATGGGTGCGGACGCCAGGACCGATGGCCATCACGCCGCGATCCGGGGTCGCGAGCAGCTGTCCAGTGCGCCGGTCTGGTCGACCGACATCCGTGCCGGTGCCGGGCTGGTGCTGGCCGGGCTTGCAGCCGAGGGCGTCACCGAGGTGCACGAGGTGATGCACATCGACCGCGGCTACCCGCATTTCGTCGAGAATCTGCAGAAGCTGGGCGGGCAGATCCAACGGGTGGGCGAGCCCGAGGACCTGCTCCACGGTTGAGGTCCGGTGCGTCGGGTTGGCGGCCATCCGCGCGCCGGTACAGTCACCCCGTGCGTCTCGTGGTGGCTCGGTGCTCGGTGGACTACATCGGTCGGCTGACCGCGCACCTGCCGCCGGCGATCAGGCTGCTGATGGTGAAGGCCGACAACTCCGTGCTGGTGCATGCCGACGGCGGGTCGTACAAGCCGCTGAACTGGATGTCGCCGCCGTGCTGGCTGGTGGAGGAACCGGGTCGCTGGGTGGTCGAGAACAAGGCCGGAGAACAGCTGCTGATCACCATCGACGAGGTGCTGCACGATTCCCGGCACGACCTCGGGGTCGATCCCGGCCTGGTCAAGGATGGTGTGGAGGCGCACCTGCAGGTGCTGCTGGCCGAGCATGTGGCCACGCTGGGGGAGGGTTGGTCGCTGGTGCGCCGGGAGTACCCGACGCCGATCGGGCCGGTCGACCTGATGTGCCGGGACGCCGGCGGCGGGTCGGTCGCGGTGGAGATCAAGCGCCGCGGCGAGATCGACGGAGTCGAGCAGCTGACCAGGTACCTGGAGCTGCTGAACCGGGACCCGTTGCTGGCGCCGGTGACCGGCATCTTCGCGGCCCAGCAGATCAAGCCGCAGGCCCGCACGCTGGCCCAGGACCGGGGCATCAGGTGTGTGGTGCTGGATTACGACGTACTGCGCGGGCTCGATTCGCCCGACTTCCGGCTGTTCTGATCGGTGCGCCGGCGCGTTGCGGCCGGGTGCTGGTTGTGCTGTTCGCCCACGGCGCACCCGCGGTGGGCGGGCCTCCGGCGGGGCTGCACTAGCCTGGAGCGCGGTGTCCACGGCGCGTGGGTCACGAGAACGGTGAATGAGACGACGGAGGTCTGGCGTGGACGTCAAGATCGGTGTGACGGACACCGGGCGCGAGCTGGTGGTCAGTTCCCACTCGAACCCCGATGAGATCGAGGCGCAGATCTCCGAGTCGCTGAAGAACCCGCAGGGCACGCTGGTGCTGGTCGACGACAAGGGCCGCCGGGTGATCGTGCCGACCGCCAAGATCGCTTACGTGGACATCGCTCCGGCCGACACCCGCCGGGTGGGTTTCGGATCCAGCTGACTTCTGGATCGGGCTGCGCGATACCCGCTCAGGGCTGATCCTGGCGTGGGAACCGGGAAATCCCGCGCCACATCAGCGTGGACAGCAGCTCGATCGCCTCGGGGCGCGAAACATGCGGTGACTGCTGTAACCAGTAGCGGGCGCTGACCTGCGACAGCCCCACCATCCCGGAAGCGAGCAGCCGGGCGCGTTCGACGTCTGCGCCGGTGTCGGCGGTGATGGTGTCGGTGATCGCCGAGATGCAGTCGTCGGTGGCCCGCTCGACGATGCGCTCCACCTCGAGTTGCCCGCGCAGATCCGATTCGAAGATGAGCCGGTAGGCCTGGCCGTTGTCGGCCACGAAGGTGAAGTACGCGGCGACAGCGTTGTCGACCCGCTGGTGGTTGTCCGTGGTCGCGCTGAGCGCCACCCGCACCAGCCGCACCATCTCGTCGGCCGACTCGTTCAGCAGTGCGAGATACAACTCGAGCTTAGACGGAAAGTGCTGGTAGAGAACGGGTTTGCTGACTCCCGCGCGGTCGGCGATGTCGTCCATGGCGGCGGCGTGATATCCCTGGGTGACGAACGCGGACTTGGCCGCCGACATCAGCTGGAGCCGTCGCGCCGATCGGGATAGCCGGGGGGTGACGCGCGCTGCGGTGTCTGCCATGAAGCCAGAGTCCTTTCTCGGGCGCCGGGGCATCACGCCACCGCGAATCGCTGTTCTCGTCCGTCCGGTTCTCGTCCGTCCGGTTCTCGTCCGTCCGGGTTCCGTCCGTCCGGGTTCCGTCCGGGTTCGTACTGGTTCGCCGGTTCGTGCGGGGCGAGTCACCCGGGGGCGATGCGTCGGGATCGCCGCCGTGGACTCACCCTACGCGGGGATCGCCGCCATCATCGAGCAATGCAATCGCCAGGTCCCCCCTCGCGGCCAGTCTGGCGACGATGTCCTGCGGGCCTGGATCCATCGGCATACCGGCCGTGGTGGCCGCAAGCTCGTCGAGGTCAAGCGGTACCACGCACCTCCCGCCGGCCCGCCGATCATTCCCGGCGGCGGTCGGTGCGACCGACGTCGCTGTCACGAGTGAGTAGGGGACCGGTGTGACGTTGCCCGGCCACGACGGGCTCGCGTCGATCAGGGCTCGGCCGTCGGCCTGCCTGGGGTCGACGGTCGCGATTTCCGGAGCGTTACGGGCCAATTCCTCCGCGTACCCCGAGGCAATCTCCCACGGACCGTCCACCCCGGTTCGGGCAGTGTCGGTCGGTGTTGGCCCGTGGCTCACGCGCATCCTGCGCCTGGTTCCCGGTCCCATCGCGCGTACGTACAGGCCTTCGCCGCCGTCGGTGGTCACCACGACGGTGAGCCCGTCGGAAGTCATCGCTTGGCACAGTGCCAGTGCGGCGGTGGCCGCGGTGGCAATCCCGGTGCCCTCCCCGGACGCGACGTGCAGCGTGCACCAGGCGACGGTCCGGGCAACAGGCATCACC
>JBBQGJ010000417.1:0-5954 GCA_038322925.1 Mycobacteriales bacterium | reverse complement strand
GCACTCGATGGGTATCTCCTGGGAGCAGGAACTGCGGGACACGGTGAACCGCAACAACAACGACCTGGTTGAGGATCCGGCCGACACTCTGCCCGTCCGGGTCGACATCGCTCGGCCGGTCACCGGGATCGACGTCGAGGTCACCGCAACACCAGAAACCTAGGAATTCGCCGGCTGACCAAGCTGCTGCCGGTGATGCTGGTCGTGCTCTGGTGCGTGTACCCGATCGCCTACGTCTTCCCGATCATCGGCGGTGATTTCTTCGGGGGTGCAGACGGTTTCGTGTTGCGGCAGGTCGGCTACAGCATCGCCGACATCCTCGCCAAGGCCGCGTTCGGGCTGCTCATCTTCCAGGTCGCCCGCATCAAGAGCAGGATCGACGACCCGGCGACGTACGACGATGAGCTGGCCGGGCCTGTGGCCGGCAGCCTGAACGGCTCGGGAACCGGCGCGCAGCGCCCGGTTGCGGCATGAGCCGGCCCACGCTGCCCGTGACCCGGCGAGCTGCGACAGCCGTCTCCGGTGGTCGCCCGGCTCGCCGGGTCGGCGGCGCCATCCCGAGCCGGTGGTCTTCGACAGTGAAAGCGAGTGCAGTGATGAACACCATCGCTATGCAGGAAAAACCGTTCTACGCTTTGACAGTCGAATTGCTCGACTGTGTGCGCGATCACGATTACGGACGGTTGTCGGAGATCTGCGATGACGATTTCGGGATCGTCGACATCACCATTACCGGCGGATCGCTCGTCATCCGTGACCGGGCGGCCTGGGAAGAGTGGTTCACCGGCCTCTTCGCCCAGCTGGACTCCCTGTCGGCCCGGACGTGGTCCGACATCACCGGTTACGATGCCGTCCGAACCGGCGACATGGGTTACAGCGTCGTGGAGTTCGATCAGACACTCTTCACTGATGACGAAAAGCTGCGATTCAGTGTGGTCGCCACCGTCATCTGGAAACGGGTCGACGGGGTATGGAAAGAATCGCGCTACCACAGCTCGCTGGTGGGAGTCGAGAAGATCTGACCTCGTCGGCGGCCCGGTCGGCAGTGGTGCCCCGAGGATCTTCGCCACCACCACGACGGTGTGGCGCAGATTGAGGTGCCCCATTTAGGGGTCTGAGCCGTAGTGGTACAGGATCCGGCGTTAAGCCGAATCTACGTGATCTTGGTACTGCCGAAATGCCTGCTGACCAGGGGATATGTCAAAGTTGATTCGGCGGCGTTCTGTCTGGTCTCCCGAGCGAGAGCGGTGAGTGGAACGCCATCCTGGAGATGGCGACGCATGAGCTCCGACCGGTCCGACATCCGCCGGACCGAACCGAGTCGCCCGTGCCGGGTCATGTCCTGGCCGTAACCTTCCGACGACTCGGACGCCCGATGCTTGCGGTGCCGGCCTGGGCGGCCTGCCGGTCCAACGCCCGGTAGATCGTGGTCCGGCTGACCCGAGGACGTCGCCGATCTGGCCGACGGTGAGCTCCTTCTGGTCGTACAACCGTCGGGCGGTCTTGACCTGGTCGCCGGTCAGCCGGGGCGGGCGGCCCCCACGCCGGCCACGGGCCCGGGCCGCCGCCAGACCCGCGTTGGTGCGTTCCTTGATCAGTTCCCGCTCGATTAACTGGGCCAACGCCGCGAACAGGTGGAACACCAGCCGGCCACCCGGTGAGGTGGTGTCGATCGACTCGGTCAGCGACCGGAACCCGATCCCGCGGGTTTCCAGGTCGGCGAGGAAGTCGATGAGATGCCGGATCGGACCGGCCCAGCCGGTCCAGCCGCCAGACCACCAGGGTGTCGCCGGGTCGGAGCTGATCCAGCACCTCCGTCAGTGCGGGACGCGCATCCAAGGCACCGGAGGCGGTGTCGACGAACACCCGGTAACAGCCGGCGGCGGTCAATGCGTCACGTTGCAGCGCGACGTCCTGGTCACCGCTGGACACCCGCGCATACGCAAGAAGGTGACCATGCCCGAAACGTAGCGGAACTCGTCCGCCAAAGGCGGATGTGAGTCATTGATTCCGCTACAGGGTTTCGCTACAAGCTTCGCCCCCGGCGGACCACCGATAACAGCCAGCCTCGGCGTTGTTAGCAAATACGAACGTTTCTGCGACTGGGGATTTTTGAGTAGGCCCGTTCAGATCGTCCACCACCTGCTGGTGCTCTGGCCGCTGCTCGTGACGCCGGCGATGCGAGCGACGCGAGGCCATCCGCGGTCTACCGCCCAGAAAGAGGTAGGCAGGTGACTTCGTGGGTCGGCGCCCTGGGCCTGGTCGCCGATCGTTGGTGCCGGTATCGAAGGATCAGCAGTTGGGTGACGTTACGTCGACGTGTCGCACCCTTCGCCGCGGGTGGGGTGACTTGGGTGGCTCTTTGCCGGGTGGGGATGGTCTAGTCGAGCCGGATCCGGCCGGGCTGGTGCTGCGTCGGTGTCCGGCTGATGGGAGCAGTCGGTCGATCAGGTCGTGCATGGTGATCAGGCCGATGGGGGTGTCGCCGTCGTGGACCATCGCGAACTGGCCGTGCTGCCGGCGCAGCGTGGTCAGAGCCTGGTAGATGGGTTGGTCGGCGGGCAGCGTGAGCATCGGCCGGGCCAGGTCAGCGGCGGTCGCGGACGAGCCGGCGGCGTAGGTGTCGCGGACGTGGACGACCCCGACCGGCTGACCACTATCGCGGACGACGAGCCGCAGGTGCCCGGTGCTGCGAGCGACAGCGCGGATCTGGTCGATCGTGTCCTGGGTGGCCACCGAGGCGATGGCCGCGTCGGGACGGACCAGGGTGCGCAGTGCGGCGGTGTCCAGTTCCAGCGCGGTCATCAGTTGATCGCGGCGGTCGTGATCGAGGGCGCCGGCCGCGGCGGAGTGGTCGACCAGTTCCCGCAGCGTTTCGGCGTTGCGACCCCCCGCGAGCTCGTCGACGGGCTGCACCCCGACCCGTCGCAGGCACCAGTTCGCGGCGGAGTTCAAGGCCACCAGCAGGGGTCGGGTCACGGCCATGAACGCGCGCATCGGCAGGGCGAGCAGGATCGCGGATCGTTCCGGGTGGGAGATGGCCCAGGACTTGGGCGCCATCTCGCCGACCACCAGATGCAGAAACGTCACGATGATCAGAGCCAACATGAACGCGAGGACGTCCGCGGTCACCGTTGGCAGCCCCCACGACTCGAACAGCGGCAGGAACAGATCGTGCACCGCCGGTTTCGCGACCGCACCCAACCCGAGGGTGCACAGCGTGATGCCGAGCTGGGAGCCGGCCAGCAGCAGCGACAGATCCCGGGCGCTGCGCAGCGCGGCCCGAGCGGCGGCGCTGGTCTGCGCGGCTTCCTCCAACCGGTAGCGGCGGGCGGCGATCAACGCGAATTCCGCGGCGACGAAGAACGCGCTGAGCGCGATCAGCCCGACCGCGACCAGGGCGGCGATCAATGAGCTCGTCATGATGCATCCCTGGCGGGTGCCGGGGCCTCGGTGACCGCAAGGGCGACGGCGGCGGGCACTCGACGTTGAACGGCCCGCACGGTGATCGTCAGTTGCCGGGGTGGCTGATCATCGTCGACCCGGGGTGCCAGGGTCAGGGTCAGGGTGTCGCCGGGTCGGGGCAACCGGCCGAGCCGGGCGATCACCAGGCCACCGATGGTGTGATAGTCGCCGGGCGGCAGGTCGTGATCCACCAGGCGCTCCACCTCCTCGAGGTGCATCCAGCCAGGGACGGACCACCCGTCGGGACCGGAGCTAGGCTCGATCAGCACATCGTCGGAGTCGTGTTCGTCGGTGATCTCGCCGACGAGTTCCTCGGCGATGTCCTCCAGGGTGATGATCCCGGCCAGGCCGCCGTATTCGTCGGTGACACAGGCGAACTCCTGGCCGCTGTCCCGCAGCCGATCCAGCACCTGGGGCAGGTGCAGGCTGTCGGGCAGGAACAGCGCGGGACGGGCCAGCTCCCCGGCGCTGCGTTCGGCCAGGTCGGCTTCCGGAACGTCCAGCAGGTCCCGCAAGTGCAGCACCCCGACCACGTCGTCTACGGTGCCACCGACCACCGGGTACCGGGAGTGCCCGGCCGGTAACCGGGTGGCCAACCGCGCGAGGCTTTCGTCGCCCCGGACGGTCGCCACGTGCAACCGGGGGATCATCGCCGTGCGGGCCTGCCGGTCGGTGAAGTCCAGGACCCGGTCCAGCAGGGCCGACAGGTCCGGGGGTAGGTCACCACTGTCCCGGGACTCGTCGATGATCGCTTCCAGGTCACGACGGGTCGCGGCGTGTTCGACATCGTGCACCGGCTCGATCCGGAGCGCGCGTAGCAAGGCGTTGGACGCGGCGTCGAACACCCGGATCAGCCACCCGAACACCCGCAGGTACACCTGGGTGGACAGAGCCAGCCGGCGGGCGACCGGTTCCGGGCGGGCGATCGCCAGGTTCTTGGGGAACAGTTCCCCGAACACCATCTGCACCACAGTCGCCAACAGCAGCGCCAGAATGGTGCCGATCGCGATCCCGACCCCGATGGGCACGCCGGCCACGCCCAGGAGTTCGCCGATACCGGCGCCGATGAGCGGTTCCGCGACGTAACCAACGATCAGGCCAGTGACCGTGATGCCCAGTTGCGCCCCGGACAGCATGAAAGACGTGCGCCCGGTGATCTTCAGGGCGCGTTGAGCGTCCCGGTCACCGGTGTTCGCCAGGGCCCGCAACCGGGACCGGTCGACCGCCATGTACCCGAACTCCTGGGCCACGAAATACCCCGTGACCAAGGTGATCACCAGCACGACGAGCACACCCAGCAGGATGCTCAGAATGGTGGTCACCACGAGGCCCCGTCGATCCACCGGTCACCCGGGTCGCAGTGGTCGTGCAGGGCGCGGGGACTGTCGGGGTCGTCCATTGTCCTCATCGTCAAAGGGGCCAGCACGGTCGCCCGGGCGGGCACCTTCACCGTATGACGAGCCAACCGGCCCGTGCGTTCCCCAATCGGATCGGATGGCGATGTCACCCTTGTCGTCCCGGCACCGGGCCGCCGAGGAATCGGATGCAGTCACCATCCGGACGAACCAGCGATGAGCCGCGTCGCCACACACCCCGACGACACCTCACCGAACCCTTGCGTGCCACGCCAAAGAACGCAGACATTGCCCGCCAACAACTGGGCAACGTCACACGTCTCACATTCGGTCGTTTTCGCGACGAGTCCGCGGAAAAAACAGGGTCGCGTGACGCTGCCAACCTTGGTTAGCACGAGAACCCCTTCGCCCCCAGGTGGGCCGGGTCGCCGCCCGCCCCGGCGACGTTCATCGAGCCCCTTCCAGAGTGATCCGCCAATCTGGCGGCAGCAGCGGATGGCAAGCCGGATCGCCGCCGCGTACTTCGCCCGCCCACCCCGCCGGCCACACGGACATTGGCCGTGACCCTAGCCGTGGCCACCGGCACTGCCGAAGGGAACAGCTCCGGTAGTTCCATCGGGGAGGTATTCCGCTTCGAGTGGTTCGGTGAGGTCGCGGAGGGGGCGGAGTCCATCGCCTGTGGGCTCGGTGAAGGTGTAGCGGCCGTGCACGTTGAGGTGCGAGTCGATCAGCGGCGACAACCGTGCGGCATCCTCGTCGGCGACCGGGTAACCCTGTTCTCGGAGGGCTTTGAGTGCGGCGTCGATGTAGCGGGTGTTCCACAGCACGGCGGCGTTGAGGACCAGGCCGAGCGCGGCGAGTTGGTCTTCCTGCCCTTCGCGGTAGCGTTTTGCGGATCTCGCCTCGGGAGCCGTGGAAGATCTTGCGGGCCAGTCGGTGGCGGGATTCCTGGATGGTGAGTTGCACGTGCACGGTGCGCCGGTAGGTTTCGTCGTCCGGGTCGCACATCGCCAGCAGGTGAAGGGTTTTCGCGGCGCGGCCGTACTCGGCGAACGCCGCACCGAGGGGGCTGGGGTTGCCGTCGCGGCCGAGCATCCGCAGCAGGTCGTAGCCGGCGACGGTACCGGTGTGCAG
>JBBQGJ010000416.1:0-6006 GCA_038322925.1 Mycobacteriales bacterium | reverse complement strand
AACGGCCCGGTGGCCACAACCACCCGGGCGGCGCGGAAGGTCGTGCCGTCGGTGTGGACCGAGAATTCGGCCCCGTCCCGGGTGACCCGGGTGACCCGGGTGACCCGGGTGTTGTGCCGGATCGGCAGCCCGAACGTCGTGGCATAGTCGCGGAGGTACTGCGCGGCAGCGTCTTTCGTCGGGTAGCTGTCCGGGTCGCCGGGGAACGGCAGGCCCGGGAGACCGGAGTATCGGGCCGCGGTGAACAGGGTCAGCGAGTCCCAACGTGACCGCCAAACGTGCCCGACCTCGCCTCCGGCGTCCACGATCAGGAAGGTGCGGCCGCGTTGCTGCAGCTGCCGTCCGATCGCCAGGCCGGACTGGCCGGCACCGATCACGATCACATCGAACGGCGAATCGCCGGGTTGCGGGCGGGTCTGCGTGGTGGTGGTCATGGCGGGCTCCTCGTCGAAGATCGGGAAGACTGGGTGCGCGCGGGCGCTGTACGGGATCCGTGCGTGGTGCGTGGTTCCAGGTTTGCCGCGGACGGTGTTTCCTCGCGCCGGTGAAATCGCCGGGAGAAGCGGCGAACCGCCGGTCAGCGCCGTCGGCCGGGCCGGTGTGGTCGTTCGACTGGTCGGTGGAGGAATGTGGGCGGTGCGCTTACGCTGCCCGGGTGCTGCACGGTCGGGATCGGGAACGGGAGCGACTGGCGGCCCTGCTGGGTGAGGCCCGCAGCTCCCGGGGTGCTGCCCTGGTGCTCCGCGGCCTGCCCGGTGTTGGAAAGACGACGCTGCTCGCTGATCTGATCCAGCGCGCGGACGGCATGCAGGTGTTGCGGACCCAGGGCATCGAGTCGGAGTCGCCGTTGCCGTTCGCAGCGTTGCAGCGGCTGTTGCGTCCCGTGATGCGGCATGTCGAGCACATTCCCGTGCGGCAGGCCACCGCGCTGCGGGCGGCGTTCGGGGAAACCGACAGCACGGCCGGCGACCGATTTCTGGTCTTCCTGGCGGCGTTGAGCCTGCTCGCCGAGGCGGCGGAGGAGTCGCCGGTGCTGTGTGTGGTCGACGATGCGCATTGGCTGGACGAGGCGTCCGAGGCCGCAGTGCTGTTCGTTGCCCGCAGGCTCGGGCCGGAACGGGTGGCGATGGTGTTCGCGGCCCGCGAGGGTGACCTGCGTCGCTTCGAGAGCGGCGAGCTGCCCGAGTTGGTGGTGGGCGGCATCGACGCGGCCGCCGCCGCCCGGCTGCTCACGGATCAGGCCGGTGTGCCGGTCGCCGACGATGTCCGCGACCGGCTGATGAGGCAGACCGGCGGTAACCCGCTGGGCCTGGTTGAGTTGCCCGGGTCGCTGTCGCCAGGTCAGCTGACCGGTCAGGAGCCGCTACCGGCGGCCCTGCCGTTGACCGAGGGCGTGCAGCGGGTATTCCTGGACCGTAGCAGCCGGCTCTCCGCCCACGCGCAAACCCTGCTGTGCGTCGCTGCCGCCGACGATTCGACCAGGGTGAGCGTGGTGCGGCAGGCCGCGGAGCTGATCGGCGTCGGCCGGGCTGCGTGGACGGAGGCAGAGGAATCCGGGCTGCTGACGATCACCGGGACCGACGTCGGATTCCGTCACCCGCTTGTCCGTTCCGCCGTCTACCAGGGGGCGGCGACCCAGGTTCGACAGCAGGCACACCGGGTGCTGGCGCAGGTGATGACCGGTGATCTGGACGCGGACCGGCGGGCGTGGCACCTCGCGGCGGCGGTCGACGAACCCGGCGACGACGTCGTTTCCGCGCTGGACGACGCCGCCCGGCGTGCGGCGGCGCGGGGTGGTTTCGAGGCCGCCAGCGCGGCGTTCGAACGGGCCGCCGAGCTGACCGGTGACGAACGATCCCGCAGTACCAGGCTTCTCGCAGCGGCGACCAACTCCTGGCTGGCGGCGCAGCCGTCGCGGGCCATGCGCCTGGCCAACACAGCCCGGGTCGGCGTCACCGACCCCGGTGTGCGCGCCGACCTGGACCGGCTCCGCGGCCGGATCGAATTCGTCGGCGGTTCCGTGCCGGTAGGGGTCGGAATCTGGAGCCAGGCTGCCCGGGACGTGGTGGCCACTGACCCGCAGCGGGCGAGGGAAATCGGCATGATCGCCTCCGCCGGGTCCACCTTCCTCGCCGAACGGGACCGAACCGATCTCGATCCAGCCGAACTCCTGGCGCCCACCGCGCAGGACACCTCAACCAGGGCAAGGTGTTTCGCCTCCCTGCTGATCGGTTTCCACCTGCTGAACCACGATGGGCTTGCCCCCGCAGCCCCTCCCCTGCGGGAGGCGATCAGGTTGGGTGAGGACCTGACTGAGACGGACCTGCTGACCAACCTCGGGATCGCGACCTTCCACCTCGGCGACGACGACGGCTTCCGGAGCTGTTTCACCCGCATGTTGACCCAGGCCCGTCATGACGGGGCGATCGGGCTCGTGCTGTTCGCGTTGCCACGCCTCGCGCTGGCCGACCTCTCTGCCGGGAACTGGACCGGCGCGGTGGGCCATGCCAGCGAGGCGCTGGACCTTGCCCGCAGCACCGGGCAGCATGCCCTGGCGGCGATGCCGCTGGCCCAGCTGGCTTTGGTCGCCGCGCTGCGCGGCGACCCGGGCTATGACGGGTTGGTGGCCGAATTGGACCGGGTCGCCACGGGGGCGCCGGCGGGGATCCTCGGCGTGTTGATGCAGGACACCCGGCGGTGGGCGCTGGGCTGCCGCGCCGCGCTGAGCGGGGAACCGGTGGCCGCGTTGCATCACTTCGAGCACATGACCCAACCGACGCTGACCCGGTTGGCCGCCTATGACCGGTTGGACGTCGCTGTCCGCACCGGCCATCTCGATACCGCAGGGCGATGGTTGGGCGAGCTGGAGCAGTTCGCCGACGCGGTGGACACCCCTTACGCGGTAAGGGTTGTCGCCTACGCCCGGGCGTTACTCGCGTCCCAGGAGAATGCGCCGGCCGCCGCCGAAGAATTCTTCCGCCTCGCTCTCGGAGCCGAACGTGGCGGGGACCGGCCGTATGAGCGGGCCCGCACCCACCTCGCCTACGGTGAATTCCTGCGCCGGTCCCGCCGCCGGGTCGATGCCCGTGAGCAACTGCGGTCCGCGCTGCAAACCTTCGACGACCTGGGCGCCCAGCCTTGGGCGCAGCGGGCGGAGCAGGAACTGCGGGCGTCCGGTGAGACCGCTCGGAAACGGGATGCTTCCACCAGCGTGGCGCTCACGGCGCAGGAGACGCAGATCGCTGCCTTCGTCGCGAAAGGGCTGTCCAACCGCGAGGTCGCCGCGACGTTGTTCCTCAGTCCCCGCACCGTCGATTTCCACCTCCGGAACGTCTTCGCCAAGACGGGTATCACCTCGCGAGGCGAACTCGCGAGGATCAACCTCGGATAGGACCGGTGTCAGCGTCAGTGCATGTGCAGGTGCGCCTGACCGGTGGTGCGCCGAGCGGGCATGGCCAAGAAGGCGAACACGACGGCCGACGGCGATCCCGGCGGCTGCCAGGAACCCCGAGGAGAAGCCGGTGGCCGCGCCCGTGGGCGTGTGGTCAGGTCGCCGCCGGCGGTGGCCACCGCCGCGAGCACCGCGACACCGAGCGCGGCACCGATCTCGTGACCGGTCATCAGGAACCCGAACGCCATCCCGGCGTGCTGACCCGGGATCTCGGCCATCGCGGTGATCGACACGGCCACGAAGACCAGGCCGACGCCCACACCCAGCACCAGCAAACCAGGCAGCAGGGCGGCGGCATATCGGGCATCCGCCGGCGCGGTCGACAACCAGAACGTCCCACCCGCCGCCAGAAGTAGCCCGCCGGCGGCGACCATCCTGGGTGGGACAAGGCCGAGCAGATGGCTCCCGAGCCGGGTTCCAACAATGAGGATCAGCGCCAGCGGCAGGAACGCCAGTCCCGCCTCCAACGCGGAGTAGCCGAGCGTCGTCTGGAAGAAGATCGAACCGAGAAAGACCGCCCCGACGAGCAGCCCGGTGACCCCGAGCATCACACCCGTCCCGGAGACAACGTCTTGATACGCCAGGTGTGCGGCGGCACCAGCGGTTGCCGTGCCCGCCGCTCGATGAATCCGAACGCGGACAGCAACAAACCGGAGACGGCAAGGGCACCAACGGTTTTCGGTGATGCCCAGCCCGTCGCTGGCCGCGGTCTGGATACCGAACACCAGCGCACCCAAACCCGTGACGGCAGCGACCGCAACCGGCAGATCCAGCTGGGCCAGCCCGGACCGGGCCGGGCCGGTCCTGGGCAGCAGCACCAGTGCGGCAACGACCGCGCCGACTCCGATCGGGACGTTGACCCAGAAGATCGCCTGCCAGCCGGCCCAGGTGGTGATCACGCCGCCGACCAGCACACCGGCGGCGATGCCCAGTCCGCCGACCGCGCCCCACATCGCGGAGGCCCTTTGCTCGTTGCGCGCCCGCGTAGGTGGTCATGATGATCGCCAACGCCGCCGGTGTCATCAGCGCAGCACCCAGTCCCTGCGCGGCGCGGGCGCCGATCAAACACCCCGGCGGTGGACGCGAACCCGCTGACCAGCGACGCGGTGGTGAACACCGTCAGGCCGGTCAGCAGAACGCGTCGCCCGGAGAGCAGGTCCGCGATCCGCCCGCCGAGCAGCAGTCCGCCGCCGGACATGAGCAGGTACGCGGTGACGAGCCACTGCGGATCCCCGCTGCTGAGCTCCAGGTCCGCGCCGATGGTCGGCAGCGCCGTGTTGACGACAGAGAAGTCCAACACCACCAACACCTGGGCGACCAATGCCAGGGCAAGGGATTGCCCAGGACCTCCTCTGCGGATCGGGTGCGTTCGCCCGGTCGTGATCCTCGACGTGCTGAGGATGCGCCGCCGATGGTGCTGTGGGGGCCTGGACAGGTCAGGTGTGTCTCATGACGTTGCCTCCGTGGCTGATCGGTTGCCGTGACGCCCTCACCCTCTCCGCGAACAGCACGACTTCGCGCCGGTGAAACCACCGGCCCCGGCCGCCGGAGATGTGGCGGCACGAGGTGAGGAAGATCAATCAGCCAGTTCATCGAGCAGGCAAAACCCTGACCGACCGGAAGCTCCGTCGAGCCGTCGACGGCGAATACCGGTGGTTTCACCGGCGCGAGGACGTCGGGTCGCGCCCAACACTGTTGAGACGCCCGCTCCACCAGTTCTCGGTTCTCACGTTCGCCCCTGTCACCCCACCATCAGAACGGCGGCCGAAGCCCGGCCGCCGAGGAGGATGACAAGGTCCGCGCCCACCATCACAACAGCAGCCGATGCCCGGCTGTCGATGGTGGTAAGGACCCCGCGCGTAGTGGGAGACAGCTCCGGCCGGTCGGGACGTTCTACCGATGCCGTCGGGCGTCGATACGCGCGAAGGAGATGTCATGATGTCCAACACCCCGCGGGTGTTCGTGGGTACCACCACGTTCCTCATCGCAGGCATCACATCCGGCGCCAACCTGCAGACCGTGATCGCGGCCATCAACGAGTTCCCCGGGGTACGAGTGGTCGCTGCCGACCAACCCGGGCTGGTCACCGTGACCGCCGACCTGCCGGTGAATCGATCGGATCTGGCTGCGGCAATTGCTCGGGCCGGTTGCACCGTTGTGGAATAGCAACGAAGGAATGAGAGGACCTGCCCACCTTTCCCGGTGTTGGCATGCGGGGCATCGACATTCGCCCATCATTGGCCGACCGGATGTTGCCGCAAGCGGCTGTCTCCAGCTGCACCGGCCACCCACGCCTTCCGCAGGGGAAATGTGTTCGTGTCGATCATCGACTGTTGCGGCGCGTGTTGATCACGGCGACGCCGCCGAGAACGACTGCAAGGGCGGCGAGTCCGCCGCTGAGGCCGACGGCGGCTGCGATGGCGCCGACGAGGAGCGGGCCGCCGGTGTCACCGAGTTCGCGGCCGATTTCAGCGGCGCCCATGGTCTGCCCGAGCCGTTCCGGCGGCGCCGTCCCGGCCAGGTGCGCGAACGCGAGGGGGGTGGAGATGGCGGTA
>JBBQGJ010000415.1:0-6025 GCA_038322925.1 Mycobacteriales bacterium | reverse complement strand
GAACCCGACGGAGTACTGCAGGCGCTGCCCGGCCAACCACGTCACGAAGTCATGGGTGCCGCCGGCACCGTCGGTACGGATCAGGACTTCCCGGCCCGGGCTGCCCGCGGTGGTGGACGGCAGTTGCCGCAACGCCTGCTGAGTGACCTCGATGTGATCAGCGGCGGTGTTCGACCCGGCGGAGCCCTTGCGGAGCAGTATCGCGGCGGGTTCCCCGGTGCCACCCTCGCCCTAGTCGATACATGCTCCGATGGGGTGAAAACCGAAGCCCCGCTTGTAGGTCGGTGCTGCCAGTCCCTTTTTTAGTGCGCGGTGAGCAGGGAGGCACGCGGTGAGGGCCGGCTGGAACTCCGTGTTGGCTCGTTGCGGCGCCAACCTGCACCATGAACGACGCGACCATCAAGAACGCCGCACCCAGCACAATGGTGCCGAGCACCCGCTGACGAGTTCCGGCTGCCGCGACCTGGAGAACGCGTTTGAAAAGCAGCGGGCTGACGCTCAAGGCGGCCACGACCAGCATAGTGAACAGCACTGCCAGACCGGTGTTGCCGTTCATCACGGCCTGGAAGATCGTCGCGTCCATCTTGCCTTGGCTGATAGCCGCGGTCACCCAGCCTGCGCACATCACTGCGATCAGGATGAGTCGAACTACGGTGAGGTCCGTGAATTCGCGTAGCCGGTTGGCCAAGGCCTGTCGGCGTGTAGCTGCCGCCGCCACCGCGGCCTGGGTGGCCTGACGGGCGATGGTCCGCGCCGGTTCCCGGTCCAACCGTTGGCCGCGCAGGAATTTCTCCGGGTCGTCGGCGATCCGCCGGCGCCCAGACTCGGCCTGCTGGCCGGCGGTTGCTCTTCGGGCCGCTATCAGGCGGATTGTTTCCGCCCCGAGGTAGGCAACGACCGCGCCCCCGGGAATCATCACCAGCACCGACATGAGGAACTCTCCTTCCGCGCGGGTCGATGAGCTCAGCCGGCCCGCGCAGTGGCGATCTTTGATGCGCGTTACGCGTCGGGAACGGCGTGGCCCGTCGAAGGTCACGGGGTAACAGCCGGTCCCGTCGATATCTGCGACAGGCCAGTTGCGATCGAGCCTGGGCGCCGCATGGTCGGTTGGTTGGCTCCGAGGGTGCCGGCGTGGCGGCCTGCAGCAAGAGAGTGATCAGGGCGAGCTACGCTCCGGTCGCTGGGGCAGGCCGGCAACGCCGAAAACCCGGTGGCGGGTACCTCAACAGTTGCCGAAACACCAAACCACCCGAATCCTGGTCAACCAATCGCATACAGCGAGTGGTGGAGCAGAATTTGTGGAGGTTGTCCACGACCGGCGAGCCGGGCGTCGCACGGAGGCGACCACTGAATAGTCGCTCGGTCGCGGCAGTTGTCGTTCAACAGCAGTTGTCAACCCAGGAGGCAAACCCACCCGCTCCGCGTGCCGTAATCCAGATCACATGTCGTCGTGCCCGGCGGGATCTGCTGAAGTTGGGAACCGGCGCAGCAGTGCCGCGCGATCAGGAGGAGGCGAGCGCAAGTGACGACCGCGAGCCACCTTCTGGACAGCCGACTCAGCCGCGGCCCGCGGCCGGACAAGCGCTCCCTCGCCGCGGTGAAAGCCGCGACCACCGACTGGCTCGGGAGGTCCGGGATCGACCCCACCAATGACCTTTCCCCCGCTCAGCAGGGCGCGCTCACCGCGCATCTGGATCACGTCGTCGCGGAGCTGACCCGCCTGGCACCCGCCCACGCCCGGCAGGTCACCGCCCGGCGAAGGCAGATCGTCGCCCGTCTCAAGCAGCGAGCCGACCTGCTCACCGCCACTGGTTCACCCGACATGGCAGCGGCGGTGCCGGTGCAACTCGACCGGTTCCTGGCCAACAGGGTGGACAGCCGGGCCAAGGGACCGCACCCTGTCGCCGATGTTGTGCAGCAGTTAGGTGACCTGATGACCCTGACCGTGTCTCTGGACATCCTGGCCGGGCAAACCGCCGCGCTGACCACCATCGCCGCCGCGGCCGCCGCGGCGATCTCGGACCCGCACCGCATCCAGGTGTGGCGGGACGAATTGGGCAGCGTCGACGACCAGAACGCCGAAGACCTCGCAGCGGTGGTGCTGGACGCGCTGTGCGCCGAGTTCAGCACCACCAAAGCCGCCACCACCAGTCGGGTGCCGGCCCCACTGTGCGGCCAACTGGCCCAGGCCGACCCGCTGCCGGCCGTGCTGGACTGGCTGTGCGGCGAGGTCCGCCGCGCCGCCTTCCCGTTCGGTCTGCAGCAGGTGTCCAGTCGCCGCGCGCTGACCGGTATCGACTTGGTGCTGGGCGGCCGGATGAAAGCGTCCCGACCGATCGCCGCCGCCGCTGCCGCGGCGGCGGCGGCGCAGCGCCAAGATCTATTGGAGCAATGGCAGTTCCTGATCGGAAAACTTCGGTCACCCGGCGCTTCTGCCGCCGGTCCAGTGGCTGCCGCCACGGATGCAATCAACACCTGGGATCTGATCGTCGCGGCGGCTGCCCTGCACGAGCAGCCCGGGCTGGCCACCGATCCAGACGGCTGGAACCGGAAGATCGCCCGACTGCTATTCGACTCACCCAAGTTGCAACGAATCCGCCGCATGCTGCCCCTGCATGGGTCGGACGGACCGGCCTGGTGGCGCCGCGGACCAGCCGGCGGAGTGGGATTCACCTCCGCTGGCCGGCTGATCGTCGACCAGCTGGCCATTTCCGGCCTCGACCCGGTCAACCAGGAAAACCTCCTTCACAACATCAGCGCCCAACAGCAGGATGGGCTGCACCGCACCTTGCTGCGGTTGGAGCGGGACGCCACCCCCTTCGAATTCCGCGGAATGCCCGCGTTGAACCGGTTCGCCGCAGATCAAATCGACAATCGGGTCAGCACCGCGGTGCACGAATTCCGCCGCGACCGATCCACCCTGCCGCCCTATGACTGTCCGGCTGAGAACCCTCCCCCCGCGGTCCCGCTGCAACTGTCGCTGGAAGATGACCTGGATCACTTCCTGGCCCGCCAACCAGGCATCGACAACGTGCAGCATGTGGTGCTGAACCTCACCGGCGTTCCGTGGGCGCTGTCCCGCATCGAGCGTTTCCAGCAGGCATCGACCACGACCGGCGCAAAAGACAACGGCATCCTGCTCGTCAGCCAGATTTTTCACTGGTGGCAGGCCGAACATCGAACGCCCGTCCGGGCTGGATCGCCGGAGCAGGCCGAGCCGGCTTCAACTGCCGACAGGCTGACCGATCAGCAGGGCCCGATGGACGGGGATACCCCGTTCGAGGAAATCTTCCGCCAGTTCACCCAGACCCAGCAGTGGTTCGACCTGCGCGGCACAGCCGTCGATGTCCGGACCCAGCAACGCGATCGCAGGGCGTGGGCCGTGCTGCTGTGCAGAGTTCTGTCTGAGACAGTCACATGACGCACACGTTCCACGGCGTCGTAGTCGATCTGCCCAACCCCCGCACAATCCCCAATCCCGACCACCATGGAGCAGCGATGAGCACCCCGAACACCACCCCGTGGACGGCCCTGCTGGAACCGATCGGGGGCAGCGCGCTACAACTCACCTTCCACCCGGCCCCCCCGGCTGTGGTGGACATGTCCCCGGTGACCCTGGACGGCGGCGTGACCGTCTGGTTCGACCCGCTCGACCCGGATCGACCGCACCGAATGATCATCCCCGACCTGCGGGCTGGAGCCTTCTCGGCGGGCCCACTGCTGGGCGAGCAAGCCTTCGGAACGGCCCGCGATCTGTTCCAGCGGATCACCGACTCCGACGCTCCAGTCCCCGGTGTCGAAGTGACAGTCCCGCAATCGGCGCTGTGGGCCGGCCTGGCCCGCTGGGCGCTGGCCGCTTGGCTGCGGGACGGAGCGCCCACTGATCTGGACCCCGAGTTGCTGGATGTGGAGATCGCGACCAACGCCTCCACGGCGGCGGTGCTGCTCGACCATGAGGACCTGGACCGGTTGGAACGGCGGTGGCAGTCGGTGACCGAGCGTCTGCTGATTCTCGCCCGCCGCTGCACCGATCCAGCGTTCAGCAAAGTCGCCCACCGTGGTGTGGTTGATCTGGTCGGCCGTGCCGTCCGGGCCGCCACCGAATTCCTTGATCCGGACGACGACGAGCGAACCGCTGCGCTGGCGGCACTCGCGCCGGCCTTTCCGGCCCCCGAACAGACCGCCGCCCTCGACCGGTGGCTCGACCAGCTGTACGTCGATGAGGTTTTCGCCCGGATGATCGCGCCGCTGGGTTCCTCCCAGACCTCGCTCTGGCAGGAACAGAACGCATCGGTCACCCTGGCGGCGGCTCAGATCGCAGCGACCCTCATCGGCGACGGTGTCTCGGCCGGCACCACCGGTATCAGCGCCACCGACTCGGTGGACTGGTGGCAGGTGCCGCCCCGCACACTCGCCGACGACGAGGGCACCGTGCGGTGGACCTGGAACGCCGCGACCCACCGACTGCTCGTCGAGGTGCCCGCCGATCAACGGGCCATCCACGACGGCAGGTGGCGTGAGGACCTGAGGTTCCAGGTCGCCGACGACAGCGGCGACCCTGCGGCGTTGGCATCCGGTCCGTTAGAGCCGAAACTGGGTGACGGGGTGTACCGGGGCGAGGTCGCCGCGGCGCTCGCCCGGCCGACTGACCGCATCGTCATCGACGTTTTCGCCCGCCGTGCAGGATCCGATCCGGTGCCTGCCCTGGGCGATGTCCGACTGGAACGGGCCGCCCGCCGGGCCGCCGCACGGGGAACGGCGGCGTCCCGGCGACTGCGGCTGTTGCACGGTGTACGCGCCCTCGACAGGGAAACCGCCGGAGATGTCCCCGCAACACCCACCGGCGGCTGGCCATCCCGGCGACCGTCCAGCCTGGTCACCGTGCGGTACCAACTGGTGAGCCGGGCCGAGACCGTCTGGCAGGCCGCGGCCAACGGCTACGCGGGGTTGCAAAGACGAGCCGAGGAACAACGCTGCATCGAGCAAATGGACGCACCGCACGACCAGGTTTTGGTCGGTGTCCAGGAGCCCACCCTGGCCGAATATGATCTCCTGGACCTGCTGAGCGGCTGATCCTGCCCGACCAGTTGTGGGGTTGTGCGCCAGCGCCAACGGACCCCACCGATCCCGGTTTCACGTGACCATCGGAAGGAACCGCGCCTCGATGACAGGCCCAGGCCGGCCAGTGCCGGGCACCTTTGATCCGTTGCCGTTCTTTCCCGGCCCGCGCGGCGAGAACACAGCCACGCTGAAGGCTTTGCTGATAAGACTCGTCGACCAGAACACGGCGTGGCGGGCGTCCTTCCCAGCCGGTGGGCCGGCGCTGGCCGGCGAGGCCACCACGGCGTTGGATGCCGTGGTCGCCGACCTGTCCGCCCGGCTCAGCCAAACCTTCCCCTTCCACGGCCCGCACTACCTGGCTCACCAGCAGAACGACACCCAGCTGGCATCGCTGCTAGGTGTGATCGCCGGGACGTTGTATAACGCGAACAACGTGACCGTGGAATCTGGGCTGTCCACGGTCGAGTTGGAGTTGATCGCCTGCGATCGGGTGATGCGGATGCTCGGCTACCGCCCGCCGCAGGACCCCGCAACCGCCACAGATCCCGCCGACCTTGGCCGGCCCGCCGGTGCTCTGCCCGACTCGGCCCGGCAGTCCGAGGTGTCCGGATGGTTCGGCTGGGCGCACCTGTCTTCCGGCGGCACGACCGCGAACATGGAGGCGCTGTGGATCGCCCGGGTCGTGCGGTTCATGCCCCTCAGTATCAGGGCGGCGGCGAATACCCAGGAATGCGCCGGCATCTACTTGCCCATACAGCTAACCCTGGATGACGACGAGGTGGACATCCGGTCGGCCGACCCTGTCCAGCTGCTGCGCCTGCGTCCCAGGGGATCGGCAAAGTAGTTCATGCGGTGAGCAGAAGGTCGATGGGGCGGCTGGTGCTGCGGCCGTTGTGTCGTAACGAGGTGGCTATTTTGGTGTGCCCGCCGAGGCGGAGCACGCTGATCGCGGTGTTGCGCAGGG
>JBBQGJ010000414.1:0-6031 GCA_038322925.1 Mycobacteriales bacterium | reverse complement strand
GGATGATCGGCGACGGCCTGGTGGTGGTGGCAGGCCACGGCGACCCGCTCACCGAGGATCTGTGCGAGCCGGGTTCCGGGTTCGGTGGTCACCTCGACCGCGCCGTACACATCGGGTCCCGGCGAATGGTCGTCGCTGCCGACCATGTCGGGAACGTGCTGGATCAAGCTCCCGCCCGTGGCGACCGCCATGATCTGCATGCCACGGCAGATGCCGAGCAGCGGGAGCCCGATGTCGTCGGCGGCAAGCACCATGGCCATTTCGGACACGTCACGGTCGTCGCACCAGCCGGTGGTGGCCGGGTGGGGCGCGGCACCGTAGCGGGAAGGGTTCAAGTCCGGGCCTCCCGAGATCACCAGTCCGTCGAGCCGGGACACCACCGCCGCTGCACTGTCCGCGATTCCCAGCGGCGGGATGAGTATCGGAGTTCCGCCGCCCGCCCGGACCGCTTCGGTGTAGGCGGCCGGCAGGAGGGTGGCGTCCACCTCGTGCCAGCGGCCCCAGGTTGCCGGCTGGCGGTACGCGGTGATGCCGATCAACGGGCGGTTCATGGCAACATCCTGCCTGGAAGCGGGTGGCGTGCGTGTCGCCCCCGGGTGTTCCGATGTGGGAGGCGGTCGTATGAGAACGTCGTGCAGCGTCGGTGGCCGCGCATGACCACGGCAGCTCCCGGCCCCAGTGATACCGGCCCCGGTGACAACGGTCCCGGTGACAACGGTCCCGGTGACAACGGTCCCATCGATACCGGCCCGATCATCACGGCGCCGGGGAATTACCAGACAGCGCTGGGCGCGCCGGCCGACTGGGACCCCGCCGACCTCGGCTCGGCGCTGACCGACCCGGACGACGACGGCATATTCAGCCGAACCGTTTTCGGGCTGCCTGCCGGCAGTTACCGGGCAAAGGTCACCCACGGATTGTCCTGGAACGAGAACTACGGCGCCGGTGGGGTTCCCGGCGGCGCGGACATCGACTTCGCGGTGCCGGCGGGGTGGGATGCGGCCGCGCGCACCGACTTCCGCTACGACATCGGCACGCATCTGCTGACCGTCGCCTCGCGGCGGGTGCCGAACACCGCGGACCTTGCCGAGCGGAGCGGGCACTGGCTTCGCCGTGACCTGATCGCCTGGGACCTGCCGGTCGAGGCAGTCACCGAGGGCTGGACGGTCCGCCTGCACAGCGCCTCCGACGGCGGACTTCAGATGGATGGCGGTGGGGTGGTCGGCGGCACGGTGCTGCCGTTGGACGTCGGAGAAGCCGGTCTGCCTGCCGACATCGTCTCGCGCTGGCCGCATCTGGTGGGTTACGCGGCGCTAGAGCTGCGGCCGGCCGACGCGGATCCGGCCGCGCTGCGGCGGGTGCTGACCGGGCAGGCGGTGCTGGCTGCCTACGACAACGCCGGATTCATCGTGGCCGCAACGGGTCTGCAGATCCCCGGGGTGCTGGACGACCTTTTCGACGCGACCGATCGCGACCTCGGCGTCGTCTGGGACGGGCCGGTCCCGGCGCTCGCGGTGTGGGCGCCGACCGCCCGGCGGGTTGCCGTCTCGGTGCGCGCACCGTCCGGTGCGGCGTCGACCCATCCCATGGTCGGTGACGACGACGGGGTCTGGTCGGTGGTCGGCGACCCCGATTGGTCCGGCGCCGGCTACCTGTATGAGGTCGAGGTCTACCGCCCCGAGATCGATGCTGTGGTCACCGATCTCGTCACCGATCCGTACAGCGTCGCGCTCACCACGAACTCCGCGCGCTCGGTGATCGTCGACCTGGAGTCACCAGCACTGAAACCCTCAGGGTGGGATCAGTTGATCATCCCGCCGCTGGCGCAGCCGGTGGACTCTGCGATCTACGAGTTGCACATCCGGGACTTCTCCATCGGCGACGGCACAGTGCCACCGGCGGATCGCGGCGGCTACCGCGCCTTCACCCACCTCGGCAGCGCCGGGATGCTGCACCTGGCGGCGTTGTCCGCGGCGGGACTGAACACGCTGCACCTGTTGCCCGCCTTCGACTTCAGCACCGTCGACGACGTGAAGTCCGACTGGCAGAACCCCGACTGCGACCTGGCCGCTCTCTCCGCCGCCGATCCCGCGGGAACGGCGCAGCAGGAGTGCGTGGCCGCGGTCGCGGCGCGGGACGGGTTCACCTGGGGGTACGACCCGTGGCACTATTCGGTGCCCGACGGGTCGTACGCCGCCGATCCCGACGGCGCGGTGCGGACCCTGGACTTCCGCGAGATGGTCTCCGCAGTCACCGGTATCGGGCTGCGGGTGGTGCTGGACGTGGTCTACAACCACACCGTCGCAAGCGGTGACGACCCGCGGTCGGTGCTCGACCGGATCGTTCCCGGCTACTATCACCGGCTGTCGGCGACCGGTCAACTGGAGCAGTCGACCTGCTGCCCGAACACCGCGGCCGAGCACGCGATGATGGAAAAGCTCATCGTGGATTCGGTGCTGCTGTGGGCCCGGCAGTACCGGATCGGCGGATTCCGGTTCGACCTGATGGGCCACCACCCGCGATCCACCATGCTGAAGGTGCGTGCGGCACTGGACTCATTGACGGTCGAGGACGACGGCGTCGACGGGCGGTCGCTGTACGTCTACGGCGAGGGGTGGAATTTCGGCGAGGTCGCGAACAATGCGCGATTCGTGCAGGCGACCCAGACCGAAATGGCAGGAACCGGGATCGGGACGTTCAACGACCGGCTCCGGGACGCCGTCCGAGGCGGCGGACCGTTCGACCAGGACCCGCGCGTGCAGGGATTCGGTACCGGCCTGTCAACGGACCCGAACGGATCGAGCGCCGCCGGCCCGCCGATGGCCCAGGTCGATGCGCTGCTGCTGGAACAGGACCGGATCAAGGTCGGGCTGACCGGGAATCTCCGCGATTTCCCGCTGGTCGACCGGTGGGGCAATCGGGTTACCGGATCGCAGATTCCTTATGGTGGATCCGGAACCGGGTACTGCGCTGAGCCCGCGGACGTCGTCACTTATGTCGATGCGCATGACAACGAAACCCTTTTCGACATCCTGGCCATGAAACTACCGGTGGCACTGCCGATGCCGGACCGGGTCCGGATGAACACCCTCTGCTTGGCGGTGGTGGCGCTGGGCCAGGGACCGATGTTCTGGCACGCGGGCACTGACCTGCTCCGGTCGAAGTCGTTGGACCGCAATTCGTTCAACTCCGGGGACTGGTTCAACCGGGTGGACTGGGCAGGGGCCTCGTCTGCTTTCGGCTCGGGGTTGCCGCCCGCCGCGGAGAATCAGCAGCGCTGGGAGTTGCAGCGTTCCCTGCTGGCCAACCCCGCGCTGGTCCCAGGATCGGGGGATATCGCCGCGTCCCGTGCGGCAGCCCTCGATCTGTTGCGGATCCGTTCCTCGTCAAGACTTTTCCGGCTCGGCTCGGCCGCGAGGGTGATTGAGCGGGTGTCGTTCCCGCACGGCGGGCCGGCCCAGCCGCGGGGCGTCATCGTCATGGTGCTGTCGGATTCAGTAGAGAGTTCAGGAGGCAGTTCAGGAGGCAGTTCGATGAGCGATGCTGTGGACGATGCTGCCGGCGACCTGGATCCCGAGCGGGAGCGGATCGTCGTGGTGTTCAACGCAACGCCGTGGTGGCAGAGCGTCGCGTTGCCCGACGCCGGGAGTCTGGTGCTGCACGCGGTACAGGTCGCCGGGGTCGACCCGGTCGTCCGGCTGACGTCGGTCAGTGCCGACGCCGTGACCGTGCCTCCGCGCACCGTTGCCGTGCTGCAATCCTGATCGGCGAGAGGTCTGGCACGCGGTAGGTGCGAGCCCACGTGACCGGCCTTCGGGGCTGCGGCGTCAGTCCTGGTAGACGTTCTCGCAGGAGATGAGCATGTCTGTTGCGAAGAAGAACGGAACCCGGCAGTAGTCGGTGCCGTCACCACCGTTCAGCGTGTCGATCGAGCCGTCGGCGACCGTGACCCCGAAGAGGTCGTTGCCGGCCAGCTGATCGTCGCCCTGGCCGCCCTCCACGACGTCCGGCCCGCGGCCGCCGATCAGATTGTCGTTGCCCAACTGACCGCGCAGGGTGTTGGACAGTTCGTTGCCCATGAAGGTGTCGTTCCCGGAGTTGCCCTCGACGACCTCATCCGGCGTGCGGACATTGTCGCCCTCGTCGGCGGTCTCGCAGAGCTTCCGGGCGCCGTCGTCTGCGATGTTGTCGATCGTGACGACCAGTCGAACGCCCTCGTGCCCGCTTTCCAGATAGGTCACGGAATCCACCCGAGTCCGCCGTCGAAGTCGTCGGCACCGAGCCCGCCGGGATCGCCGACCCTTACGCTTCTTCCGCGGTGTTGCTGCATTGTGTTGATGGGCCCACCTGTACGGAGCAATCGCGCGGTGGGCTCTGTCCCATCGGTCCGAGTTTCGCCATACTGGGTTGGTGGTCGAGACACTGCCGAGCGCGCGTGCTCGGCGGTGTGTGGGCCGCCGGGTCGAGATCGACGCGCTGCGCGAGTTGATCGAGGCGCCCAGCACGTCGATTGCAACGGTGCATGGAATCGCCGGAGTGGGCAAATCGACGCTGCTTCATGCTTTGGACACGGAATTGGCCCGAAGTGGCCGAAGTGTGATCTCGCTCGATTGCCGCGTGATAGAACCCACCGAACGGGGGTTCCTACGTGCGGTTGGTGACTTCGACGATGTGCGGAGCTTCGCACGGCACTTGTCCGATCAGCGGGATCCGCCGGTTCTCCTGTGTGACCAGTTCGAGCATTTCCGCTTGATGGACACATGGTTCCGACAGGTTTTGGTTCCGTTGTTGCCGCCCGGCAGCACAGTTATCCTTGCCGCACGTGAGCGTCCTGTGGCTGGGTGGTTCTCGGTACCGGGTTTCCGCTCGGTACCGTTGGGTCCGCTCCCGTCGGAGGATGCCAGGGCACTGCTGGATGGGTTCGGAATCCGCCCGGCGGCGATCGATCGTCTGGCCCGGATCGCTCGTGGGCATCCGCTCGCCCTGGTCCTGGCTGCTGCGGGTGTCTCGGAGCATCCGGAGTTATCGCTCGAGAACGCCGCGCTCACCCGGGTGGTGAAAACGCTGACGCGGCTGTTCCTGGAGGATGTGGACGACCCCGTGACGCGGCAGGCGCTCGAGGCCGGGTCCGTGGTCCGTCGGGTCACCGGTCCGTTGCTGGTCGCGATGCTCGGTGACACGGTAGACGCGGACCGGTTGCTGGGCAGGATGGTGGATCTGCCGTTCGTGGACGCGTGCCTGGACGGGTTGGTCGTGCACGAGGCGGTGCGGGAGTCCATCTCGGGGTATCTGCGCGGTGCGAGCCCGGACCGATATCGGCAGTACCGCCGTGCGGCATGGAGGCAGTTGCAGGGTGAGTCGCGGGAGGCCCCGGCCACGGAGTTGTGGCGATTCACCGCGGACATGTTGTACCTGATCGACAATCCGGTGGTGCGGGAGGCGTTCTTTCCCAGCGGGGCGCAGCCGTTGTCTGTCGAACGGGCCTCCGGTGCGGGATGGGGGACCGTCGAGGCGATCGCCTGCCGGCACGAGGGTCCCTCCGCGGTGGGCGTTCTCGAGCAGTGGTGGGATACGGCGCCGGACACCTTCTCGCTGGTACTGGATCGGGATGGGAGCGCCTGCGGGTTCTTCATACTGCTCGGCCACGGGCATTTGCTGTCGCCGAGAACGGCAATGGACCCGATTGCACGCCTCTGGGCCGGCCATCTGCGGGACCATCCGCTGCCCCCTGGGCCAGGGGCTCGGCAAGGTCGGTGTTGAGGGCCGCTGACCAGCGGTTACGTGTGTGACGGATGTGACAAGTGTTGCTGATGGGACGACAGGGGACGCCCCGTGACGATCGAGTTCCTACACAATCCCGTCACGGAAGTCCCCCGCCGCCATGCCATCTTCCCCTCTCGCTGTGCTGTCGCGTCGACAACTGATGGAGGTGTTCGCACAAGTGCCCGACCCTCGCGATCCCCGCGGCGTGCGACACGGCCTGGCGACACTGCTCACGTTGGCCCAGACTGCGGTGCTGGCCGGGGCCCGG
>JBBQGJ010000413.1:0-6033 GCA_038322925.1 Mycobacteriales bacterium | reverse complement strand
CGCCTCAGGATCGGCGTCGAGCGCGCCACTGGCCAGCGCGCCGTCCAGCAGCAGCGACAGGGAGCGCGCCAACCGCGCGGGGTCGTCGGCGCCGGCTCGGCGAGCCAGGTCCGTCATCCAGGACAGCACCGCGCGTTTGTGGGCGACCGTCCGATCGTGCACGGGGGTGCCCGCCGGGGCTTCGGCGGCCGCGTTGATGAAGCCGCAGCCCCGGTACCCGTCGCGTCGGCACGCGGTGTCCAGCGCGTCGAACAGCCCGACCAACTGATCGGCGGGCCTCGCCCCGGCCGCCCGCGCGGCGTCGTGCAGCTGGCCGCTCCACACCTCGTCGACGATGTCCAAGTGGGCGATGATCAAGTCGTCCTTGGCTGGAAAATGTTTGTAGAACGTCGCTTTGGCGACTCCCGACTCCGCGATGATGGTGTCCACGCCGACCGCGCGCAGTCCGCGGGCGTAGAACAACCCGGACGCGGTGGACAGGATGCGCCGCCTGGCCGGGGACGTCGCAACGGGCGGCGCCACACTCATCTGCACCTCCAGGACG
The DNA here is from genome assembly GCA_038322925.1 of Mycobacteriales bacterium. Classification (GTDB taxonomy): domain Bacteria; phylum Actinomycetota; class Actinomycetes; order Mycobacteriales; family Nakamurellaceae; genus Nakamurella. Next base: position 5,489 of record JBBQGJ010000413.1, on the reverse strand, counting down.
GACTCGAGCCTCTCGCTGATGCTACAGACTGGTCTGTCTATGTGCAGGTCCAGGTCGAGGCCTAGGCGAGCCGGTGCGCGTGCCGACTGTCCCGCCGGCGTCACGGCCGGTTGATAGCGATGAAGCTCCGATCGCCAGCAGCGGATGGCCCATTGCGGCCGTCGGCCTCATCCGCTACCGTTTCCCGAGACAGACAAACCTGTCTGTCTATGGCTGTTGACGAGGGGAATTCCATGAAGATCGGTGTCATCGGAACCGGATCCGTGGGCAGGACGATGGCCGCCCGGCTGGCCGAGCTCGGGCACAGCGTGACGGTCGGTACGCGTGACCCGGCGGCGACGACGGCGCGCACGGAGCCCGATGGCATGGGCAATCCGCCGTTCGCCACCTGGCACGCCGAACACCCGGACGTCGCTCTCGCGACGTTCGAGCAGGCCGCTCGGCACGGTGAGATCGTGCTGAACGCGACCGGCGGCAGCGGATCCCTGCCGGCGCTGACCGCGGCCGGCGCGGACAACCTCCGTGGCAAGGTGCTGATCGACATCTCCAATCCACTGGATTTCTCGCAGGGCTTCCCGCCCTCCCTGTGGGTGAAGGACACCGATTCGCTGGGCGAGCAGATCCAGCGCGTCTTCCCCGAGGTGCGGGTGGTGAAATCGCTGAACACGATGGCGGCGACGTTGATGGCCGATCCGAAACAGTTGGCCGGCGGTGATCATTCGGTCTTCGTATCCGGCAACGACGCCGACGCGAAGGCGACCGTCACCACGTTGTTGGAGAGCCTGGGTCATACCGACGTGATCGACCTCGGGGACATCACCACCGCGCGCGGATCGGAAATGCTGCTGCCCATCTGGGTGCGGTTGATGAGTGCACTCGGCACGCCGATCTTCCAGTTCAAGATCGTTCGCTGAGCCGCCTCGGTCACCAGCTCCCGGCAACGGGCCTTGCCGACCAACCGCGCGGCAGAATGGCCCGATGAGCCGGCAGCGGGCCGGCCACACGGCGACGGTGGTCGATCCCCCCACGGCCCGGTCCACCCGGGCGTTGCTGGTGTGCGGCGTGCTGGCCGGCCCGGTGTTCGCCACCGTCATCGCCGTGCAGGCCTTGACCCGCGACGGCTTCGACCCCTCGCGCCACCCGATCAGCGCGTTGAGCCTGGGTGAGCGCGGCTGGATTCAGATCACCGACTTTGTCCTGGTCGGTGCGTTGTCGGTGGCCTTCGCGGCGGGGCTGCGTCGTGTGCTCCGCCCCGCCGCCACCTGGGGCCCGCTGCTGATCGCGGTGTACGGGAGTGGGCTGATCGTGACCGGGGTGTTCGTCGGCGATCCGGGGTTGGGCTTCCCGCCTGGCACCGGGCCGGGGATCGGGGAGCTGAGCTGGCATGCGGCGGTGCACGCGGCGGCTCCGCCGGTCGCGTTCGGCGCCCTGATCGGGGCGTGCCTGGTCTTCGCTCGCCGGTTTGTGGGCTGCGGTCGCAGGGGATGGGCCGGGTACAGCGCGGGTACGGCCGTCACCGCGCTGGCCTTGTTGCTCTGGCCGGGCGACGGCGGGGCGGTGCGCGCCGGCGTTGCTGTGGTGATCACCTCGGCATGGTCGACGGCCATCGCGGCCGACGCCCACATCGAGCCCAGCCGTCCGGCCCCGCGATCCGCGGCACCGATCACAGGCTGACCGTCGCCGAGAACGGCCGTGCCGGGCAACCCGACCGCTCTCTCGCGCGTCCCCGCATGGTGACCCCCGAAACGATGCCCCTGCGCCGGTACCCGGCCGGCCATACCCCTTTGACCCCGACGCCACCGCCGATGACGACCCCGCCTCCGGCTCGTCGACGGCGAAGCAGGCGCGGCATCGGGATCGCGGTGGCCGCGGCGGTCGTCGCTGCCGGGATCGGCTTCGCGCCCTTGATCCCATCGCTGAACGGCGTGGGCGCGGCGTGGACCAGTTTCCTGCCGTGGAGCGCGCTGCTGCTGGTGCTGCTCGGTGTGGCCGCGCTGATCCGCCGGGCCTGGTGGGGGCTGGCGGCCGTGGTCGCTGCCTCGGTGCTGTGGTCGGCCGTGTTCATCCCGCAGCTGACCCCGACCGCAAGCGCCGGTCGGGTCACCGACCTGACCGTGGCCACCCAGAACATCGGCGCGGCCAACGCCAATCCGGTTGCCTCGGTACGGCAGCTGATGGCCACCGGTGCAGGGATCATCGCCGTGCAAGAGCTGTCCGGCACCGCGGGCGACGACGCCGCGGCCGCGCTGGACGGCCAGTACAAGTACAGCGAACGCGTCGGGACCGTGGGGTTGTGGTCGCAGTGGCCGCTGGGCACCGTGACACCGCTGGAGCTCGGTCTCGGCTGGCCGCGCGCATTGCATGCGACGGTCCATCGCAGCGACGGCGACCTCTCGGTGTACGTCGTGCACCTGCCGTCGGTCCGTCCCGGTGACACCGCCGCCCGGGACCAGGGGGTCAGCGAACTCGCCGCGCTGGTCGCGGCCGACACCGCGCAGCGGGTCATCGTGCTCGGCGATCTGAACACCGCGTCCACCGATCGCACGCTGAGCTCGCTGACTGGCGAGCTGGCCGACTCCCGGCAGAGCGTGGACGGCGGCTTCGGGTTCAGCTGGCCCACCGCTTTCCCGATGACCCGGCCCGATCACGTGCTCAGCCGCGGCCTGACCGTGGTGTCGGATCAGGTGCTGGCCGCCACCGGCAGCGACCATTTGCCGGTGGTCGCCGGGTTCAGCCTGTAGCTGTCGCCGGGTCGGACTACTCGTCGTCGATCAGCCCGAGAGTTGTCCTTCGTGGTGATCACCGGCCGGGGACCATGGCGGTTGCTGGGCCCCCGTCCGAGTCCCACATGGAGATCACCGGGGCCGTCACGAAGTGGGCGAGGTCTGCGTGGGCTGGATCGTGGTCGGGATACTGAGACGATGGTCAACCGCGCGGTCGATCTGGCCGACAAGTTCACGCTGTTCTCCGAGCATTTCTCGCCGAAGGTGATCGCCCGGCTGAACGACTACGAGATCAAGCTCGTGCGGATCAAGGGCGAGTTCGTCTGGCACACCCACGAGGACACCGACGAGCTGTTCCTGGTCATCGATGGCAGCCTGACGATCCAACTGCGGGACGGGGATGTGGCGTTGCGCCCCGGGCAGCTGTTCGTGGTGCCGCGGGGGGTCGAGCACTGCCCGATTGCGGACGGCGAGGTGCAGGCGATGCTGATCGAGCCCGCAGGCGTGACGAACACCGGTGACGCCGGGGGTCCGCTGACCGCCCAGCTCGACGACTCCCTGCTGTAGGCCGTTCCGGAAACTCGCTCGGCCCGGAAACTCGCTCGGCCCGGCCCGATCGCGAGCGCGAGGACCCGTCGGAGGTTGACTGCGGGACGATCACCGAAGATCAATACTGAACAAGGTCAGTGTTGATCGGTGCTGGTGGGCGGACGGGCGAGAAGGTGGCGGATGAACTTCGCGACGCTCGCCGTGATCGCCTTGGTGGCTGTGCTCGGGCCCCTGCTGGCGCTGCCACGACGGACACACCTGCCGGTCATCGTCGGAGAACTGCTCGCCGGGATCATCCTCGGACCGACGCTGTTGGGCTACCTGGACTCCGCGGATCCGACGTTCACATTCCTGGCCGACATCGGCTTTGCGCTGATCATGTTCGTGGCCGGCTCGCACGTGCCGATGCGGGACCCGGCGATGCGCTCCTCGCTCGGTCCCGGAGCGCTGCGCGCCGGGCTGGTGGCGATCCTGGCGACGGCGGTCGGCTTCGGCCTCGCCGCGGTGTTCGACACCGGGAACGGTCCGCTCTACGTGGTGCTGATGGCCTCGTCGTCGGCGGCGCTGATCCTGCCCATCGTCGACTCCCTGCGCTTGGGCGGCCCGCCGGTGGTGGCCCTGCTGCCGCAGATCGCGTTGGCCGACACCGCCTGCATCGTGGCGCTGCCGCTGGTGATCAACCCGGCCAACGCGGCACGTGCCGCGGTGGGTGCGGTGCTGGTGTCGGCGGCCGCGGTGCTGGTGTTCTTCCTGCTCCGGGCCGCCGAACGATCCGGCGCGCGCAAGCAGCTGCACAACGTCTCGGAAACCCGGAAGTTCGCGTTGGAGCTGCGGGTCAGCCTGATCTCGCTGTTCGCCCTGGCCGCGCTCGCCCAGGCCACCCATGTCTCGATCATGCTGGCCGGGTTCGCACTCGGCCTTGCCGTCTCGGCCGTGGGTGAACCGCGGCGACTGGCTCATCAGCTGTTCGCCCTCACCGAGGGGTTCCTCGGACCGCTGTTCTTCGTCTGGCTCGGCTGCTCGCTGGACCTGCGCGATCTGGGCCGGTACCCCTCGGTGATCGGTCTGGGGCTGCTGCTCGGGTTCGGGGCGATTGGCGTGCACGTCGTCCTGCGGCTCCGCGGGCAGCCGCTGAGCCTGGGGGTGCTGGCCGCCGCGCAGCTCGGTGTGCCGGTGGCCGCCGCCACCGTGGGGACGCAGCTCCATCTGTTGGCGCCGGGTGAGGCCGCAGCATTCCTGCTGGGCGCGCTGGTCACCATCGTCGCGTCCGTGATCGCCGGCGGGTCGGCGGTGCGAGCGGGTTACCAGGCGCCTCCGCCGACCGGTAAGGCGATCGCCTAGGTACCAGTAGGTACCAGTCGGCATGCTCAATGCTTGCTGATATCGGTGACCGCGGGGTCGTGGGTGATGAACCGCGCGAAACAATGATCAAGATCGAGATTCTGGTCGGCACACCAGGCCAGCGCACCATCAGCGGATTCCGAGGGTACGGGTGCAATGCTCACCCAATAGCCCGGGGTGGCGGTGGTGTAGTCGTCGGTCATCAAGAGTAGTGCCTGGAACTGAGTTTGTTGGGTGCGCTGGCTACTGAGAATGTCCTTGTCGGACGTGTCGCCGGTGACTTCATAAGACCCGATCTGCGGTACCCATTTGTCGATCAGTTGTGCTTCGATTGGCGGTCTGGCTTCGGCTCGCAGCAGTTCCAGCGCCTGATCATCCGATGTCGACTGGCCTTGCGGCAGGGCGGACGATGTTGGAGATACCCCAGACGTTGTTCCATCGCTGCGGCAATCCCACATGATGATGTCGTGCTCGCGGTCACTCATTCCCATCGGCACGAATGAATCTCCATTTCGACGGCATTCGTTGCGAACCAGTCCGGCACCAGCGCATTCGCGCCGACTTTGCTGCGGCCGAGCAGACTTGACGTCGTTGCCAAGTGGCCGCATGTCGCCCGCCGAACATCAGCAGAGGGCTCGCCCCGAGCAGGGGTAAGCCGTAGGCGTGGTGTGCGCCCGAGAGCAATGCCACGCGAACATCATGACGGCTCACGCCGACCTGTCGTTAGGCTGTTTGGGTGGTGCGTCCTGAAAGCTGTGTCAGACCTGCGGGTGTGAGTCCCGTCCCGGTAGGTACCGGAGCGCCGGGTAGCAGGCCCCGGTTCGTCGGAGAGATCCGGCGGGCTGAGCGGGGTGTCGAGAGCCTCTTTGGAGGGAG
>JBBQGJ010000412.1:0-6033 GCA_038322925.1 Mycobacteriales bacterium | reverse complement strand
GGTCGTTGACGGCGACGATCTCGATGTCCTGGTCGAGAGAGTCGACCGCTCGCCAGAAGTTGCGGCCGATCCGGCCGAATCCATTCACTCCGACGCGCACAGTCACGTGTGTCAGCCCTCCTCTAGGGGTTTCCCGCCGCGGTGTCCCTCTGACACGGGTGGGATCGATCAAGTGACACCGCCCAGAGCCTTCGAGGCGACGACGGCCCTCACTGTATCGGCAGGCCCTACCCGTGGCATGTCGGGTGAGGGTGGCTCTTCGTTTGCGCGGCGATTCGGGTCGAAGGTCCTGCCGGCGTTCCGGGTCCGTCGACACCCTGGGGTAGGGCCGTTGGACTCTGGCGGCGATCGCTAGGGGCTGCTAAAAGGATTCAGCAGTCCGGGATCGCGCTCAGCCGTCGAGCATGTCGGCGGTGACGGCCGATTCGGTGTCCGGGATTCCGAGGTCGGCGGCGCGCTTGTCCGCCATGGTCAGCAGCCGGCGGATGCGGCCGGCGACGGCATCCTTGGTCATCGGCGGGTCGGCCAGCTGGCCCAGTTCCTCCAGTGACGCCTGGCCGTGCGCGATGCGCAGCCGGCCGGCCTGGCTCAGGTGCTCGGGAGCCTCGTCACCGAGGATCGCCAGGGCCCGTTCGACCCTGGCGGCGGCGGCCACCGCGGCCCGCGCCGACCGGCGCAGGTTCGCGTCGTCGAAGTTGGCCAGCCGGTTCGCGGTGGCCCTGACCTCGCGGCGCATCCGCCGCTCCTCCCAGGCCAGCATGGAGGAGTGCGCACCCAGCCGGGTGAGTAGGGCGGCGATCGCGTCGCCGTCCCTGACCAGCACCCGGTCCGCTCCCCTGACCTCCCTGGCCTTGGCCCCGATGCCCATCCGCCTGGCGGCGCCGACCAGCGCCAACGCGGCCTCGGGGCCGGGGCAGGTGACCTCCAGCGAGGCGCTGCGACCGGGCTCGGTCAACGATCCGTGGGCGAGGAACGCCCCGCGCCAGGCGGCTTCCGCGTCACCCACCGACCCGGCGACGATCTGCGGCGGCAACCCCCGCACGGGGCGGCCGCGCTGATCGATCAGCCCGGTCTGGCGGGCCAGCGAATCGCCGCCGGCGACCACTCGCACCACGTACCTGGTGCCCTTGCGCAAGCCGGAGGCGGCCAGTACCTGAACGTCGGCGACATGCCCGTACAGCTCGCCGATCTCCTTGCGCAACCGCCGGGCGACGGCGCCGGTGTCCAGCTCGGCTTCCACGATCACCCGTCCGGCCACGATGTGCAGCCCGCCGGCGAACCGCAGCAGCGCCGACACCTCGGCCTTTCGTGCGGATACCTTGCTCACCGCGACCCGGCTGAGCTCGTCCTTCACGGCGGCTGTCATCGCCATCCGGCGCACTCCCTGTCGTTCATCGTTCGTTCCCCCCATTCGCCCCGCCTACCGCTACTCCCCCGGCCCGGCGCCCACCGCCCGCCCCATCACCCGTGCCAGGGAAACCGACAACCTTGTCGGGTCATGCCGCGCCGTCCCGGGGACGGCGACGTCGTCCAGGTCCAGCCGAGCTCCCAGCCTCGATGCGGCCGATGCCAGTCGCTGCGGCAGTGCCACCGAGGCCCGGTCCGCCAGCACGGAATCGACCCGGAGGCCCGGGGCGTGTGCTGAGAGTACGTCCAGGTGCTGCTCCGGGGAGAACCCTTCGGTCTCGCCGGTCTGTGCGGCCAGGTTCAGCACGACCAACCGGTGGGCGTTGCTGGCCTTGATCGCGTCCGCCATCTGTGGCAGCAGCAGATGCGGCAGCACGCTGGTGAACCACGAGCCGGGACCGAAGGTGAGCAGGTCAGCGGCGGCGATGGCGTCCAGCGCCTGTGGGCAGGCGCGCGCGTCCTGCGGGGCCAGCGTCACCGAACGCACCCGGCCGGGGGTGGTGGCCACCGCGACCTGCCCCCGGATCCGGCGTACCGCGGTGGGGTCCTCGTCGAGCCCTTCCACCTCGGCCACGATGTCCAACGGTTCGCAGGCCATCGGCAGCACCCGGCCACGCGCGCCGAGGATCTTCCCGGCGGCATCCAGCGCGGCGACCGGATCGCCCAGCACCTGGGTCAGGCCGACCAGCACGATGTTGCCGACCGGGTGGCCGGCCAGCGCGCCCTCGCCGCGAAACCGGTGCTGGAAGGTCTCGCTCCACAGCTGCCCGGTGTCGTCGGGCCGGCTCAGCGCGGTCAGCGCCATCCGCAGGTCCCCCGGCGGCACGATTCCGGGCACCTCCAAGCGAAGCCGCCCTGAGGATCCGCCGTCGTCGGCGACGGTGACGATGGCGGTGATGTCCACATCCAGCCGGGCCAGCGCACTGAGCATGACGTGCAGGCCGTGGCCCCCGCCGAGGGTGACCACCGTTGGTCGCCGGGTGCTCACCGGCTGTCTACTCCCGGCCCAGGTCGCGGTGAACGACTTGGACCGCCAGGGAATCCCCCTCCAGCCGGCGGCGCAACTCCTCGGCCACCGCGACGCTGCGATGCTTGCCGCCGGTGCAGCCCACCGCCAGCGTCAGGTACCGCTTGCCCTCGCGCTTGTAGCCGCCGCTGATCAGGTCGATGAGCGCGACGTAGCGGTCGAGGAAATCCGCGGCACCCTCCTGGGAGAGCACGTAGTCCGAGACGTCGGCGTCCTTGCCGGTATGGTCGCGCAGCTCCGGGATCCAGTGCGGGTTGGGCAGGAACCTCATGTCGATGACCAGATCGGCATCAAGCGGCAGGCCGTACTTGTAGCCGAACGACACCACCGTCATCGACGCCCGGCGTTCCGGTCCGTCGTGGCCGAACGCCTGCTCGACCTGCCGGCGAAGTTGGTGGATCGTCAGATTCGAGGTGTCGATGACGACGTCGGCTTCCTCCCGCAACGGTCCGAGCAGTTCCCGTTCCGCCGCGACGCCGTCGGCGAGCCGGCCGCCGCCCAGCAGCGGGTGCTGGCGGCGGTTGGCCTCGTACCGCCGGATCAGCACGGCGTCGCTGGCCTCGAGGAACAGCACCCTCGGCCGGTAGCCGCGGGCGTCCAGGTCCTTGATCTCCGCAGCCAGGTCCTCGGTGAAGGCGCGCGATCTGACGTCAAGCACCACCGCGATCCTGGTGACATCGCCGCTGGTGCGGGAGCCGAGATCGACCATGGTCGCGATGAGTTCGGGTGGCAGGTTGTCCACCACGAACCAGCCCAGGTCCTCCAGGCATTTTGCGGCGGTGGACCGGCCGGCGCCGGACAGCCCCGAGACAATCGCGACCTTGATGCCGCCCTCGGCCCGTCCGGGCCCCGCCGGGTGGGTGGCCTGCCCTTCGGTCTCCGGCCCCCCCTCGCCCGGCGGAGTGTCCGACCGCTCAGGGTCCGACCGCGCAAGGTCCGGCCCCTCAGTGTCCGGCCGCGCAAGGTCCGCCGGCGCAGTGTCCGGCGCAGTGTCCGGCGCAGTGTCCGCGCCGGTCGCTTCGCTCATCACAACCCCCTAGCGGTGCGTCGATCCTCCGGGCGGCACGCGGGTCAGCACGTCATGACCGTTCACGACTGGGCCCCCGTGCCTGTTGACGGTAGCGGTACCTGCGGCGTCGGCGCGCTGCGTGGTGCGCTTGGTGCCCCGGGAGCGGCCGTCAGCGCGGTCGCCACCGCCTCCGCGGTCCGCCTGCCCACCCCCGGCACCTGCATGATTTCCTCGACCGCCGCCCGGCGCAGCGCGGCGACCGATCCGAAGTGCCGGACCAGCGCCTTGCGCCGGCTCTCGCCAAGGCCGGGCACGTTGTCCAGCGCCGACACCGTCATCGACCTGGAGCGCTTGGCGCGGTGGTAGGTGATGGCGAACCGGTGCGCCTCGTCCCGCAGCCGTTGCAGCAGATACAGCGCCTCGCTGGTGCGCGGGAAGATGATCGGGTCCTGCTGCTCGGGCACCCAGACCTCCTCCAGCCGCTTGGCCAGGCCGCACACCGTGACGTCGACGATGCCCAACTCGGCGAGCTCGGCGGCCGCGGCGTTCACCTGGGGCGCGCCGCCGTCGACCACCAGCAGTTGTGGCGGGTAGGCGAAGCGTCGTGGCCGGCCGGTCTCCGGGTTGATGCCGGGCGGCGGGGCGAGCACCACCCGACGGGCGAGCGAGCCGCTGTCCGCCGCGCCTGCCCCCTCGGTGTCCCGCGGTTCCGGGGCGGCCGGCTCACCGGGCGTGGCGCCGGTACCGGGCTCGACAGAGTGCTCGGTGTTCTCGGAGCGCTGCGCGCCGTGGGTGAACCGCCGGCGGACCACCTCGGCGATGGACGCGACGTCGTCGCCTGGCCGGTCCCGGATCGCGAACCGCCGGTAGTCGCTGCGCTTGGGCAGGCCGTCCTCGAAGACGACCAGCGACGCGACCACGTCGGTGCCCTGCACGTGCGAGATGTCGATGCATTCGATGCGCAGCGGCGGGGTGTCCATGCCCAGGGTGTCGGCAAGTTCGGTGAGCGCCGCGGACCTGGCCGTCAGATCGCTGGCCCGCTTCAGCCGGTGCTGGGCCAGTGCCTCGGCGGCGTTGCGGGTGACTGTCTCGGCCAGCGCACGCTTGTCGCCGCGTTGCGGAACACGTACGGAGACCCTCGATCCGCGCAGCCCGCCGAGCCACTCGGTGAGTTCCTCCACGGTGGCCGCCTCCTGGCTGGGCAGCACGGGGACCAGGATCTCCCTCGGCACCGCGGCGGCGCCGTCGTCGTCCGCGCGGCTGCCGTAGAACTGCAGCAGAAAGTTCTCCACCAGCGAACCGAGGCCCGCCGACCCGGCGCTGTCCGCGTCAACATCCACGATCCAGCCGCGCTGGCCGCGCACCCGACCGCCGCGTACGTGGAACACCTGGACGGAAGCCAGCAGATCATCGGCGGCGATACCGACCACGTCGGCGTCGGTGCCGTCGCCGAGGACCACCGCCTGCTTCTCCACGGCCCGCCGCACCGCGCCTAGGTCGTCGCGCAGCCGGGCTGCCCGCTCGAAGTCGAGTTCGGCGGCGGCCTCGGCCATCTCCTTCTCCAGCCGCCGGATCATCGGATCGGCCTTGCCTGCCATGAAGTCGCAGAAGTCGTCGACGATCGCCCGGTGCTCCTGCGCGGTGACCCGCCCGACGCACGGCGCCGAACACTTGCCGATGTAGCCCAGCAGGCACGGCCGGCCGATCTGCTGCGAACGCCGGAACACCCCCGCCGAACAGGTCCGGGCGGGAAACACCCGGAGCAGCAGGTCGAGCATCTCCCGGATGGCCCAGGCGTGGGCGTACGGCCCGAAGTACCGGACACCCTTGCGGTGTGGACCGCGCATCACCTGTAGCCGCGGGTATTCCTCGCCGACGGTGACGGCCAGCTCCGGGTAGGACTTGTCGTCCCGGTAGCGCACGTTGAACCTGGGGTCGAACTCCTTGATCCAGTTGTATTCCAGCTGCAGCGCCTCGACCTCGGTGGACACCACGGTCCACTCCACGCCGCCGGCGCTGGTGACCATCTGCGCGGTCCGCGGGTGCAGCGAGGCCAGGTCGCCGAAGTACGAATTCAGCCGGGACCGCAGGTTCTTGGCCTTGCCGACGTAGATGACCCGACCGCCGGGATCCCGAAAGCGGTAGACCCCCGGCGAGTCCGGAACGGTGCCCGCCGCCGGGCGGTAGGTGGTGGGGTCTGGCACACCGGCGAGGGTAATCCAGTGGCCCGACACGGCCGCCGGACCAGCGGTGATCAGCAGGGTGCGGCCGGTCGGCCGGACCCGGTGATTCCCCGTCGGGGCGTTTCCCACCGAGGCATTCGCCGCCGGCAGACCGGCCGATCCGGCCCCGCCGGAGCCTGCTCGCCCGGCTAAGGTGATGCGGCCGGCCGGGCGCATGACCGGCCGGTGCACGATCGACTGGTCGGCACGCAAGGAGCGCAGATGGAGATCTGGCCTGGTAAGCCCTACCCCTTGGGGGCCACCTTCGACGGGACGGGCACGAACTTCGGGCTGTTCAGCGAGATCGCCGAGGGCGTCGAGTTGTGCCTGATCGGCGAGCGCGGCGGCGAGACCCGCATCCCGATGCC
>JBBQGJ010000411.1:0-6035 GCA_038322925.1 Mycobacteriales bacterium | reverse complement strand
GGCTGGTCGTCCAACGACGGCGGACTGGAGGAATTCCCCGAGTTCCGCGACAGCAGATGCTCGACCCGGGCCAGCTTCGCCGCCAACGCCTCGTAAGCCTCGTCCATGTCCGCGATCCGGGTGGCCAGCGCGGTGATCTGCAGATCCTGCGCCGCGATCCGCTCGGCCTGCTCACCGACCAGCACGATCAGCTCGTCGCGGGACATCTCCGCCGGGGCAGGCACCCGGTGATCACAGCATCCCGGGATCCACGGACAGCGCTGACACGCCGGATCACACCAGTCACATCAGCAACACCAGTCACAGGCAGCGATTCCGCCGGCCGTGATCAACACACTCCGCTCACAGGCTGAATGTTTACCTAAACGTGAAGTTCGACACGGCGACGTTGGTCCCTATTTTCGGCGTGTCCGAAGATCACCTCATCCGGCACCTACCCTGACGTCGGGGGCACCCAAACGGGCGGCGTCCGCGGTCCGATCGTCGAGTTGATGTTGCGAATCGCGCTCGGCTTCCACCCGTGCGCGGTAGTGCGCGACCTCGTCGATGATCGCGGCGGCGTCCCACCCCAACAGCGGCGCGACCAATTCGGCGACTTCCTGTGCCGCGCCGGCTCCGCGATCCCAGGTGTCGATCGAGATCCGGGTCCTGCGGGCAAGGATGTCGTCCAGGTGCAGCGCACCCTCGTGCGAGACGCCGTACACCGCCTCCACCTTGAGATACTTCGGCGCGCTGGACAGTGGTTGCGCCAGTTCCGGTTCCGCTTCGATCAGGGCGAAAAGCTCTGACACGGCGCTGCCGTAGCGACCCAGCAGGTGCTCGATCCGCGGCTGGTCCAGGCCGACCCGGGTGGCAAGGTTGGCGCGGTTGTTCCACAACGGCTGGTAACCCTCGGCGCCGATCAGCGGAACCTTTTCGGTGATGGACTTCTCGACCGGCCCCGACCAGTCCTTCAGTGCCTCGTCGACCGCATCCTTGGCCATCACCCGGTAGGTGGTGTACTTCCCGCCGGCCACGATCACCAATCCCGGTACCGGCTGCACCACGGCGTGCTCCCGGGACAGCTTGCTGGTCTCGTCGGACTCACCTGCCAGCAGCGGACGCAGGCCGGCGTACACACCGACAACATCGTCCCGGGTGAGCGGTTTCGCCAGTAGCGCATTGGCATGATCGAGGATGTAATCGATGTCGGTCTGACTGGCTGCCGGGTGCGCGAGGTCGAGATCCCACGGCGTGTCGGTCGTCCCGATCACCCAGAAGTCGTCGCTCCACGGGCATGGAATGATGAACAGCAGACTCTTCTCGGTCTCGGTGATCAGACCGGTCTTCGACTCGATCCGGTCACGCGGGATGACAACGTGCACACCCTTGGACGCCTGCACACGGAACGAACCCTTGCCGCCGACCATCTGTTGGATCTCGTCGGTCCAGACGCCGGTGGCGTTGACGGTCCGCTTGGCGCGCACGTCGATCTCGTTGCCCGTTTCGAGATCCTTCACGCGCGCTCCGACAACCTTCTCGCCGTCTCTGAGCAACCCGATGACTCGCGAGCTGGTCGCGACGTGCGCGCCGTAGGCCGCCGCGGTGCGAGCGAGCATCATGGTGTGCCGGGCGTCGTCGAGCTGGCCCTCGTAGAACTTGATCGCCCCGTGGATCGCCTCCCGTTTGCCGCCGGGGAAACTCTCCAGGGTCTTGCGCCGGCTCATGTGCTTGTGATGGGACGGCACACCCTTGCCCGCGCCGAGGACGTCGTAGACACCGACGCCGGCTCCTACATAGGCGCGGTCGATGCCGCGCCGCTCGAGGGGATAGATGAACTCGACCGGCTTGGCCAGGTGCGGGCACAGCGTGTCGAGGATCAGCGACCGCTCGCGGAGCGCCTCGAAGACCAGATGGAAATTGAGCTGCTTGAGGTAGCGCAGCCCGCCGTGTACCAGTTTGGAGGAACGACTGGATGTGCCGGCGGCCATGTCACGCGCCTCGACCAGGCCGACTGTCAGTCCCCGGCTCGCGGCGTCCAGGGCGGCTCCGGCGCCGACGACGCCGGCTCCGATCACCAGGACGTCCAGTTCGGTGGCGGCGAGATCGCTCAGGGCTCGGGCTCGGCTGGCCGGGCTCAGCGCGGTGGAAGTGAAGCTCATCGGATCGGGTACTCCTTCGTACTCAGGCGTGGTTGCGGCGAGCAGAGTGTCACGAGCGCGCGATGCTGAACAGAGATCCCCCCGTCACGCCGTCACGCCGCGGGCGACCAGGGTGGAGCGGTCGGGATCGTGCTGGGTCTGGATGAAGCGGATCGTCCCGGAGCGCGCCCGCATGGACAGCGACCAGGTGCTGATCCGGCCGGTGCCGAAACGAACGCCCTTGAGCAGGCCGCCGTCGGTGACGCCGGTCGCGGCGAAGAAGATGTCCTCGCCACCGACGAGGTCCCTGGTGGTCAGGATCCTGTTCAGGTCGTACCCCTGGTCGATGGCTTGTTGTCTCTCCTCGTCATTGCGCGGGGCCAACCGGGCGAAGATCTCCCCGCCAAGGCAGCGCAGCGCGGCCGCGGCGATCACCCCTTCCGGGGTACCGCCGGTGCCCAGCAGCAGATCGACGCCGGTGTCGATCTGCTCGACGGACGCGGCCTCGATCGCGCCGGCCACGTCGCCGTCGGGCAGGAACTTGATCCGCGCACCGGTGCCGCGGATCGCGGCCACCAGGTTCGTGTGCCGGGGGCGATCCAGCACGGCGACCGTCAGGTCATCGGTCCTGCGCCCCAACGCCTTTGCCACCGATGCGATCAGGGCGTCCACCGGCGCCTCCGGATCGACCGCGCCGGCCGCGGCCGGTGGCACCACGGTCTTGCGCATGTAGAAGCACGGGCCGGGATCGAACATCTTGCCGCGCTCGGAAAGCGCGACCACGCTGATCGCGTCCGGCAGTGCTTTGGCGGCAAGCGTCGTGCCGTCCACCGGATCGACCGCTATGTCGACCTCGGGGCCGGTTCCGTCCCCGACCTGCTCGCCGTTGAAAAGCATGGGCGCCTCGTCCTTCTCGCCCTCGCCGATCACCACCACCCCGCGCATCGACACGGTCCCCAGCACCGGACGCATCGCATCCACCGCGGCCGCGTCGACCTGGTTCTTGTCGCCGCGGCCGAGATAGCGGGCCGAAGCCATCGCGGCCGCCTCGGTCGCGCGGATCAGCTCCACCGCCAGGTTACGGTCGGGCTCGCGGGTGCGGGGTGCCGTCCGGGCTGAACTCTGGGTAGCACTTGTCGTCTTGCTCGGGGGGGCCGTGGTCATCAATCGTCCTCACTGACGGGGGATGGGGGAGGCGGTGGAATCGCCGATGGCATGGTGCGTCGTGCATCCGCGCTGCGAGCGGGCTGCAGGCGCGCCAATGCACATCTGACCGCCTCCTCGCAGAATGCCCTCATCATGGCCCAGTGGCCTTCCGGTCGCGACCGTATCGATGTCGTTGACAGGCGCACAACGCCGCGCGTTCGGCATTGTCGAACGATGCGCAGGTTAGGGTGGGCTCCGTGCCAGGCACCGTGCAGTCCGTCGAGCGTGCCGCGGCGATCTTGCGGCTGCTGGCCGAGGAGAACGAACCGCTCACCCTGTCGCAAATTGCGACCGCCCTCGGGCTGGCCAAGGGCACCGCGCACGGCATCGTCCGCACCCTGGCCGAGGTCGGCTTCGTCGAGCAGGATCAGCGCAGCGGCCCCTACCGGGTGGCCATCGAGGTGTTCCGGCTGGGCTGGACCCGACTCGATCAGAACGAGTTGCGGTCCAAGGCGATCAACTGGACGGATGCGCTGGCCGCGCGCACCGGGGAGTCCGCGCGGGTCGCCGCCTTCCACGCCGGCCACGCCGAGGTAGCCCATCACGTCTTCCGCGGCGACGGCGGCACGCAGGTGCTGGTCACCGGTTCGATCGTGCCGCTGCACGCCAGCGCGATGGGCAAGGTGCTGCTGGCGTTCGATCCCGGCGCCGGCCGGAGCGCCGCGAACACCGAGCTGATCGCGTTCACCCATCGGACGATCATCGAGCGGGTGAGCCTGCACCGGGAGCTGGCGGGCGTCCGGGACACCGGCTGGGCCGGCTCGGTGGGCGAGGTCGAACCCGGGGTGGCCGGTATCGCGGCGCCGATCCGGGATGGCGGTGGCCACGTGGTCGCGGCCGTCGGCATCGAGGGTTCGATCGACAGGGTGTGTGACGACCGGCTGCGACCGCGCGCCGCCCTGGTCACGCACGTCGTCAGGGCCGGCCGGGCGATCTCCCGCGAACTCGGTCACGGCCGCGAATGGTGAATCCCCGCTATGTCGCGGCGGCCATCGACCAGGGCACGACGTCGACCCGGTGCATGGTTTTCGATCGGCAGGGCAGGATGGTGTCGATCGCCCAGCGGGAGCACCGCCGGCATTTTCCGCGGCCCGGTTGGGTGGAGCACGACGCGGCCGAGATCTGGTCCATCGTCAAGAGGATCCTGCCGCAGGCCCTTTCCAGGGCCGGGATCGGTGCGGAGCAGATCGTCGCGCTCGGCGTGACAAATCAGCGCGAGACCACGGTGGTCTGGGATCCGAGAACGGGCCAACCGGTCGCAAAGGCGATCGTCTGCAGGACACCAGGACCGGCCCGCTGCTGGCCAGGATCGAGCGGGAATTCGACGCCGGCCCGACGATCCCTGCGCCACCCGTCAGATTCCAGGTGATCCAACTGTCCATGGTGCCGAACAGCAGCTCGCCACGGTCCGCTCGGTCCTGCAAGTCCGGCTCGGAATCCAGCAGCCAGCGCAGCTTCGGCGCCGAGAAGTAGTGGTGCAGCGGCAATCCCGTCCGCATCTTGATCTCCCGCCGGAATCCACGTCACCGACGTGACCAACGCCAGCCGCACCATGTTGATGAATCTCGAGACGCTGGACTGGGATGAGGTACCGGGAGCTTCCTGCTGCTCAATACCGGGCACGACATCGTCCGGTCGCGGCACGGTTTGATCACCACGGTGGCACACAAGGTCGCAGGCAGCCCGGCCGTCTACGCGCTGGAAGGGTCGATCGCGGTGGCCGGCGGATTGGTGCAATGGGTGCGCGACAGCCTCGGGTTGATCCGTTCTCCCGCGGAGATCGAGACCCTCGCGGCCGGTGTCGCGGACAACGGCGGATGCTATGTGGTGCCGGCATTCTCGGGGTTGTTCGCGCCGTACTGGAGCAGCGCCGCGCAGGGCATCATGGTCGGCCTGACGTCCTGCGTCACCAAGGAGCACATCGCGCGGGCGGTGCTGGAGGCCAGCGCCTGGCAGGCCAGGGACGTGGTGGACGCGATGAACGCCGACGCCGGGTGCCGGCGCAATCGCTCGCGGTGGACGGCGGGATGACCGCGGACAACCTGCTGATGCAAATGGTCGCCGACGTCCTGGACATGCCTGTGGTGCGGCCGATGATGGCCGAAACGGTTGCCCTTGGTGCCGGCTATGCGGCCGGACTGGCCGTCGACCACTGGTCGGACCCGCAGGTTCTCCGCAGCCACTGGCAACGCACCGGTGAATGGCGCCCGAAAATTGACCCGGCCCGCCGGGACAGGGAGCTGTCGGAGTGGCGGGCTGCCGTCTCATTGGCGCTGACCTGGGGGAAGCGCGGCACGACCTGATTTACTGCAATCTGATTACTGCAAATTCAGCCGCGTCAGGACCATCGTCACCAGACCCATCGCGAACAGTGCCGTCGGGAGGAATCGAACCTCCCGCATCGCCCAAGCTCGACTGCCGCGTGCGCGCTGCGCTCGCCGTCTGTCGGTGGCCTATCGCCACCAGCGCATCCAGGGCCGGCCACACCGTACAGCACACTCCGCCGCGAAGTTATTCCCGCTAACGGCCGGTGTAATCCCGATGCTATTCGGGTAACGGGTGGTAGGCGCCGGTCTGGGTGACCTTGGCGATGGCCCGCATCTTGTTCACCGCGTCCAGCGCGGCCACCTTGTACGACTCGGCCAGCGTCGGGTAGTTGAACACCGCGTCGACCAGGTAATCCACCGTGCCGCCGCAGCCCATCACCGT
>JBBQGJ010000410.1:0-6040 GCA_038322925.1 Mycobacteriales bacterium | reverse complement strand
CAGGGTTTCTTCCCATCTTTTGGTGTTGGGTGTCCCGTGTCCCATTGTGGTGGGCGGGGCGGGCGGGGGCTCCCACCCCGCGCCGGCCCCGACCGGTGGCCGCCTACCTGCCGAAAGGGTAAGCATCCTTCGCCATCGGATGCATCAACCAGATCAGCTGATGGTCTGGACGGAGGCGATGACCTGGGTCTGGATCTCCGCGGGCAACGGCGCGGCACCCAGCTCATCCAGACTGGCCTGACCGTCGGTTGAGGTATACCCGAGGAACGACTTCAACAGCGGTCCGATGTCGCCGGTGTTGCCGGCCGAGCAGACGATCTCGTAGGTCACCAGAATGACCGGGCATGCCCCCGCGGTCTTGGTGGCGTAGTCGAGCTTCAGCGCCAGGTCTTTCCCGGTCCCGACCACCGTCGCGGCGCCCACCGCGGCACCGGCGGATTCGGCGGTCAGCTCGACCGCGCCACCGCCGTTGTCGATCTGCGCCACAGACAGGCCGTCGTCCTGCGCGAAGCCCCATTCGACATAGCCGATCGAGCCGTCCGTGCTCTTGATCTGCTTGGACACCCCGTCACTGCCCTGGGCCGCGACACCGCCGGGAGCGGTCCAGGACTTCCCGGGCGCGGCAGTCCACCCGCCGCCGGATGCGGCCGCCAGGTACTTGGTGAAGTTCTCCGTGGTTCCGGAGTCCTCCGCGCGGTGCACCGCTTGGATCGCCAGGCTCGGCAGGGTGACACCGGGGTTGATCGCGGCGATCTTCGGGTCGTTCCAGTTCGCGATCGTGCCTCCGAAGATTCCCGCCAGCACCTGCGGCGTGAGGATCAACTTGTCCACGCCCGACAGGTTGTAGGCCAACGCGATCGGCCCGGTGACCATCGGCAGGTTGATGGCGTCGTTTCCGGCGCAGCGCGTGCTCTTGGCCTGCGATGCCTGGTCCGCGTTCAAGGCCGAGTCGGAGCCCGCGAAGTCCACCTGGTTCGCGATGAAGTCGGCGATGCCCTTACCCGACCCGCCGCCGCCATAGGCGTTCAGGTTCGCCTCGCACTTGCTGTTGAAATCGGAAATCCACTGCTCCATCACCTTGCCCTGGGCGGTCGACCCGGAGGACCGCAGGCTGCCGGTGGCGCAACTGAAACCTGACCCCTCGAACGTCGCAGCTGCGCCGCCAGCAGCGCTCGACGCCGCGGCGCTCGCACCAGATTTGGCCGACGAGGCCGCGGACCCCGCAGCAGACGTGGCGGCCGCGGCTGCGGACGTGGTGCTCGCGGTGTTGTTGTCACTCCCGCAAGCACTGAGCGTCAAGGCGCCCACCGCCAGCAGAGCGACGA
The DNA here is from genome assembly GCA_038322925.1 of Mycobacteriales bacterium. Lineage (GTDB taxonomy): Bacteria > Actinomycetota > Actinomycetes > Mycobacteriales > Nakamurellaceae > Nakamurella. The sequence continues at coordinate 4,715 of JBBQGJ010000410.1, read as the reverse complement.
GTCCGGACATTCGCGTGATCTTCACGCATTCCTCCATCGAGAGTTACGACTTCTCACAGGTAAGGCCCCAGATTCCGGGGACGCCAGCCACCTTTGGCTGACAACGTTGGACCGTAGGGGGGCCGGATAGACGGCAGGCCCCGCCCAGGTGAACGGCGAGTGAACCACGCGTCCCAGCCGGTGGGTCGGGTCCGCTCAATCGGCTTCTGCGCTGGTCACGGGCCTGCCGCAGCGTGCTGCGCTGACATCCCGCGCGGCACCACGAACTGGTACCCAACGCCCCGTACCGGGCGTATCCAGTCCTCCCCCGCGTCCGCGGGGAATCGTCGGCGCAGTCGGGCCAGGTGAACGTTCAGGCTGTTGCTGGGCACCCGGGCGTCCGCACCCCAGGCCGCGGAGACAAGTTCGCGCCGGGTCACGATCTCACCGTGGCGCTCGGCCAGGAAGCGCAACAGAACGAACTCCATCGCTGGGATCAGTTTCTCCGTCCCGTCTACCCAGATGCGGGTGGCCGAGCCGTCCACCCGCAACCGACCCAGATCGATCGGAAGCGGCCGGACCCGGAACGCGCCACCGCCCGTGACGCCGGAATCCAGCAGCCCGAGCAGCGCCTCCGCGGAGAAGGGTCGCCGAACCACCGCGGTCGCGCCGGCTTTCAGGGCGTCCGACCCCAACTGGGAGCTGTCCTCGCCCAATCCCACGATGACCGGCGTCCTGGCGTCCACCTCTCGCAGCGCAGTGAGAAAGTCGATCGGCCCGAGCACCCCGCCGGGCTCCCCCACCACCACCATGGCGGGGCCGACCTGTCCGATGCGGATCAGCGCCACCGCCAAATCGGGCGTGGCCTCGATGTCGATGGCCTGCCCCGACCATGCGTGTCGGAGCCGATCGGACTCAGCTCGGCCACAGGCGAGGACGACCAGCAATCGATCAGGCGCCCGAACCCGGCCGCCTCGCCAGGTGTCGCCGACCACTGTCCGCGACTGCCCGTTCCCGCCGCGCGTCAATTCGCGGTCATGCATCAATCCGCCGCCCTGACATTCGCCTCAGACCCCCCACGAACTCGGCCGGATTTCACGGCCAAGCCCCGGAAGCGAACCAGCCGGGAGTGAACGGAATGTTGACGCAGGAGCGACACTCGATGAACGCCGCCACTTCCGTCTGGATCCAACGAATGACCGCGACCGTGGCAGGCACCGCACACCCAGCGGATGCCCGGCACGAGGCCGGAGCGCCGGAGGCCGAAATCGGCAGTTCACGTCGGGTCCACGCCGCGTGCTACCCGGCGTCGCGACGCCATGATCTGGTGGCCGCGAGCAGCCCGGTCGAATGACGAGCAGCTCGGTCGAGCGACCCGAGCGGAGGGATCGACTTTGGACGCGCAAGCCGGACCGGTGGCTGAACTTGAGGAAGAGCCACCCTCCACCGAATGGGCCAAGAGCTACGACGGCGAGTCGTACACCCGCCGCGTCGGAAACGTCCGTGCCGAGGTGTGCCGTGACGAGCGGCACGAATGGACGGTCATGCTGACCCCGGTCGCGTTTCAGTTCGGCGGTTGGACCGCCAGCGGGCCACGGCAAACCGTAGGGTCGTTCGAGGGTCGGCGGCTCGCCAAACGCGAGGGCGACGAGCAATTGGCCGCCTCCGATGTGAATTCGGGCGCTCTCCCCTCGTCGCCTTGCACCTGCACTCTGTTACAGCTGTCTGGGACCCGGGACCGCCTGCGCGTCCCACTCCGGACGTGCCCGGTGCACGGCTTCCACGAGCAGCGGTCCAGCGTCCGCACGCCGTTACCCCAGCCGTAGCGGGACGCTGACGCGGTCGATTGCCGCGACCCGTCACGAGGAGTCGTCGGATGTCTGCACTATGTCAATGAGCAGGTCGTCGGTGGAGTGTCGGGGACATACGTCCACAGTTGCATCCTTCGCTGGTTCGGATGCGCGTCGTTGCGCCGAATGGCCGAGTGCCGAGCGGGTCGATTGGCTTGCCCCGATACGCCTCCCAACCGCGCCCGGAGGCGCGCGACCAACGCCGGGCCGGGCGTGGCTCGAGGCCGTCGGGGTGACCGCTTGGGCGAATCGGCACACGGGTCTCTTGCCGAAAACCGGCGCGCTCCCGTCATCCGCCGGGCATGTTGCGTTCACCCGCGGTCTGTATCGTCCCTGATGTGCACCGCCGATGAAGACCACCCGCCGACATGGTGACCGGCCCGCACGCGGTGATGGCCCCTTCGGGCATCGCGGTCGGATGCCCATCTGTGCGCTGCCGGGCGACGACGCCTGACCTGGACCAGCGTGCGCCACCGACCAGGTCGCCTGGCAGAGCCCGTGCCCCGGCTTGGGCGCACTGGCAGTTGCCTCGAACACCGTCGTCACTCCTCGCGGAAAGTACTGACAACCACATGACCATGCGTATCGATGTCGAAGACCTGAACGCGTATTACGGTGACTTTCTGGCCGTCGAAGGCGCGACGATCACCATGGCTCCGCTCACCGTCACTGCATTCATCGGGCCGTCCGGGTGCGGGAAGTCGACCGTCCTGCGCACCCTCAACCGGATGCACGAGATCATCCTCGGTGGGCGCATCACCGGCACCGTCCGATTGGACGGCAAAGACCTGTATGGCGCCGGCGTAGACCCTGTCAACGTCCGCCGCTCCATCGGTATGGTTTTCCAGCAGCCGAACCCGTTCCCGACAATGTCCGTGTACAACAACGTCGCCGCCGGCTACGCGCTGGCAGGGGAGCGCAAGTCGAAGAACGACATGGACGGCATCGTGGAGAGCTGCCTCAAGCGCACGAATCTGTGGGCAGAGGTCAAGGATCGGCTCGACGGGCCAGGCATAGCCCTGTCCGGTGGGCAACAGCAACGGTTGTGCATCGCCAGAGCCATCGCGATCGAACCCACCGTGCTGCTCATGGACGAACCCTGCTCCGCCCTTGACCCGATCTCCACCCTGGCCATCGAAGATCTCATCGACGACCTCAAGGCCAGCTACACCATTGTCATCGTCACCCACAACATGCAGCAGGCGGCCCGGATCTCCGACCGCACAGCGTTCTTCAACCTCGCCGGCACCGGTCAACCCGGAAGGCTTGTCGAGTACGGCGACACCGCCGAGATCTTCTCCACCCCGCAGCACCAATCCACCGAGGACTACGTCTCCGGCCGCTTCGGCTGACAACTCGCGGCAACGGCTAGCCCATTCGGCTGGCCCCTTTGGCTGGCCCACGACCAGGATCACCGATGGCGGTGCCGACGACTCGTACGCGCGGCTCAGAGTCCGGCGGCCAGGGTGGTGGTTAGACGGTGATGCGGGAGCCCATGATCACGGTGCGGTCGCGGGGCAGGCCGAAGTATTCCGCGGCGTCAGTGGTGATCCGCGCCGTGGCGACGAAGAGCCTCTTGCGCCACCGGGTCATACCGGGCTCCCGGCCGACCCGCAGCTCGATGGTGGACAGGAAGTAGGACGCGTCGTCGACATCGAGGGGGCCTTCCAGCCCGGCCTTGACGGCCAGGCGGAGCACGTCGGGGATGTTGGGGTCCTCCATGTACCCGAAGTCATGTACCCGAAGTAGGCGGTGACGTGGCTGATGCCGTCGTCGGTGTAGCCGAGGTCGTCCACGACGACCCGGTTCGCAGGGGTGACGTGCGGCACGGGTGATGTCTCGATCGCCAGGATGACGACGTGCTCGTGCAGGATGTGGTTGTGTTTGACGTTGGCGCGCATCGCCAGCGGTGCGGTCGCCTTGCCGCGGTTGAGGAACACCGCCGTTCCAGGGACCCTTTCCACCGGCGGGCGGCGGGAGTGGAGTTCGTCGACGAACACCCGCAGCGAGCCCTCGTCGTGTTGGCGTCGCGCGGTCACCAGTTCGCGGCCGCGTTGCCAGGTGGTCAGCACGGTGAACACGGTGACCGCGATGAGCAGCGGAACCCACGCCCCGTACAAGATCTTGGTGGTGTTCGCCGCGAGGAACAGCACTTCGACGGCCAGGAACGCGCCACCACCCAGCAGCACCACCCACAGCGGTTTTCGCCACTGCTGACGCACGATGTAGAAGAACAGCAGGGTGGTGATGGTGATCGTCCCGGTGACCGCCATGCCGAACGCGAAGGCGAGCGCGGCAGAGGATTTGAACGCGAGCACCAGGGTGAGCACGGAGATCATCAACACCCAGTTGATCCACGGGACGTAGATCTGGCCGATGGTCTGCGCCGAGGTGTGGTTGATCCGCAACCGTGGCAGGTACCCCAACTGGACGGCCTGGTGGGACACCGAGAACGCCCCGGTGATGACCGCCTGGGAGGCGATGACGGTGGCCGCGGTGGCCAGCAGCACCATCGGCAGCCGACCCCACTCGGGCACCAGCAGGAAGAACGGGCTGCTGAGGGCGCCGGTGGGGTCTTCGAGCACCAGCGCGCCCTGCCCAAGGTAGCTGAGGATGCAGGCCGGGAACACCAGGCCGAGCCAGGCCCTGGTGATCGGCGGGCGACCGAAATGCCCCAATGTCTGCGTACAGGGCTTCGGCCCCGGTGATCGCGAGAACCACCGCTGCCAACGAGAAGAACGCGATCGAGAAGTGGACTTTCGCAGTCTTGACGTCTGGTCAGGCCGCGTAGGCGAGCGTGTCGAGTAGGGCCTCGGTGATTTTCGTGTCGTCCGGGCTGGGGGATGACATGTCTGTAATTCGTTGTGCCCATAGGACTTTGCGGAG
>JBBQGJ010000409.1:0-6053 GCA_038322925.1 Mycobacteriales bacterium | reverse complement strand
CCCCTGCGCGCTCGGGCTGGCCACCCCGACCGCGTTGCTGGTCGGCACCGGCCGCGGCGCGCAGCTCGGGATCCTGATCAAGGGCCCGCAGGTGCTGGAATCCACCCGGCAGGTCGACACCATCGTGCTGGACAAGACCGGTACCGTCACCACCGGCAAGATGCGGCTGGTCGACGTGCGCCCGGCGTCCGGCACGGACGACACCGACCTGCTCCGGTTGGCCGGCGGGCTGGAGGACGCCTCCGAGCATCCGATCGCCGCTGCCGTCGCCGCCGGCGCCCGGGAGCGGGTCGGCGACCTGCCGGCGGTGCAGGGGTTCGGCTCCACCCAGGGCCTGGGCGTGCGCGGGGTCGTCGACGGTCACGCCGTCGCCGTCGGCCGGGTGTCCTGGCTGGCCCAGGAGTGCGCACAGCACCTGGACACCGAACTGGAACAAGCCCAGCGGGTCGTCGAGTCGGCCGGGCGGACGGTCATCGCGGTCGGTTGGGATGGCGCGGTCCGCGGCCTGCTGGTCGTCGCCGACACCGTGAAACCCACCAGCGCCCAGGCGATCTCCGAACTCCGCGGGCTGGGCCTGCGGCCCGTGCTGCTCACCGGTGACAACGCGGCTGCCGCTGCGGCGATCGCGGCCGAGGTCGGTATCGCGCCGCAGGACGTGATCGCCGAGGTGCTGCCGGCCGACAAGGTCGCCACGGTCGCCGAACTGCAGGGCCAGGGCCGGGTCGTCGCGATGGTCGGCGACGGCGTCAACGACGCCGCCGCGCTGGCGCAGGCGGACCTGGGCATCGCGATGGGCACCGGCACCGACGTTGCCATCGAGGCGTCCGACCTGACCCTGGTGCGGGGGGATCTGCGCGCCGCGGTGGACGCGATCCGGCTGTCCCGCAGCACCCTGCGGACCATCAAGGGCAACCTGTTCTGGGCGTTCGCCTACAACGTGACCGCGCTGCCGCTGGCCATGGCCGGCCTGCTGAACCCGCTGATCGCCGGCGCGGCGATGGCGTTCTCGTCGGTGTTCGTGGTGTCCAACAGCCTGCGGCTGCGCCGCTTCCGCGCCGTGTCGGTGCAACCCTCCCGCGGCCCGGTCACGACGCCCGGCCGGGCGGCCACCCCCGCGCCGGCCGGCACCACCGCCGCCTGAAACGGATCCGACACCACACCCACCCCTGGGTTCAGCGTCAACTCCTCTGCACATCCGGAAGGAAATGATCATGAGCAGCACCGCCAGGACCGCGGTGATCGAGGTCTCCGGTGTGCACTGGGCCTCCTCCAAGGCCGTCACGGAGGCGGTGCTGTCCCGCCGCCCGGGGGTGCTGGCGGTGGACGCGAACCCGGTGTCGCAGACCGCGACCGTCGTCTACGACCCGGACCGGACGTCGGTGACGGTACTGGCCGGGTGGGTGCGGGACTGCGGGTACTACTGCGCGGGGCAGTCCGTCCCCGACCACGTGTGCGACCCGATGGCCGAACCCACCGATCAGTCCCACGACGGTCACCCCGTGCAGGTCGGTACCCGGCCGCACGAGGCAGCGCACCCGGGCCCCCCCGCCGGCAGCCACGCCGCCGACAGCCACGCCGCCGAGCACGGAGCTGGGCACGTCGCCGCCGGGCAGCGGACCGCCCAGGACGTGATGGGACACGGCGGGCATCACGGCGGGATGTCGATGGACGCCATGGTCCGCGATATGCGGAGCAGGTTCAACGTCGCCGCGGTGCTGTCGGTGCCGGTGCTGCTGTGGTCACCGATCGGCCGGGAAGTGTTCGGGTTCACCGTCCCCGCGCCGTTCGGACTGCGCGACGACGTGTTCTCACTGCTCCTGTCGCTGCCGGTGATCTTCTACTCGGCGTGGATCTTCTTCGACGGCGCCTACCGGGCGCTGAAGGCTCGGACGCTGGACATGATGGTGCTCGTCGCCGTCGGGGTCGGCGCGGGCTGGCTGTACAGCGTCGGGGTGACCCTCACTGGCGGCGGCGACGTGTTCTACGAGGCAGCCACGGTGCTGACCGCGTTCGTGCTGCTCGGGCATTGGTTCGAGATGCGCGCCCGCGGCGGCGCCAACGACGCCATCCGTACCCTGCTGGAACTCGCGCCCCCGACGGCCGTGGTGCTCCGCGACGGGCAGGAGGTCGAGGTCCCCACCGCCGACGTCCAGGTCGGTGATCTGCTGCTCATCCGGCCCGGGTCCAAGATCCCGGTCGACGGAACGGTCGAGGGCGGCGATTCCGAGGTCGACGAGTCGATGGTCACCGGCGAGAGCCTGCCGGTGGTCAAGAGCCGGGGGTCGGAGGTGATCGGGGCGTCGGTGAATGTCTCCGGCACGCTGCGGGCGCGGGCCACCAAGGTCGGCGCGGACACCGCGCTGGCACAGATCGTGGCGCTGGTGCAGGAGGCGCAGAACTCCAAGGCACCCGGGCAGCGGCTGGCCGACCGGGCGGCGTTCTGGCTGGTGCTGGTCGCGTTGATCGGCGGCGGCCTGACGTTCGCGGTGTGGCTGGCGACCGGTGCGGGCGTGCAGACCGCGCTGCTGTTCGCGATCACCGTCGTGGTGATCACCTGTCCCGACGCGTTGGGTCTGGCGACGCCGACGGCGATCATGGTCGGCACCGGGCTCGGCGCGAAACGCGGGGTGCTGTTCAAGAACGCCACAGCGTTGGAGACCGCGGCCCGGATCGACACCGTGGTGATGGACAAGACCGGCACCCTGACCAAGGGGGAACCCGAGGTCACCGACGTGATCGTCGACGACGCCAACGGGTTCGGCGAGCAGGAACCGTTGGCGTTGACCGCCGCGGTGGAACGCGAGTCCGAGCACCCGCTGGCCGGGGCCGTCGTCCGGTACGCCCAGGACCACGACGCGGACCTGTTGTCCGCCAACGATTTCCGGAACGTCGCCGGGCACGGCGCCACTGCCACGGTAAACGGTCACCGGGTCGTCGTCGGCAACCGGAAACTGATGGCCGACGAGCACGTCGACCTTGGCGGTTTGGCGGCCCGCCGGGACCAGCTGGCCGCGACCGGCCGCACCGCAGTGTTCGTCGCGGTCGACGGACGCGCCGCGGGAGTGATCGCGATGGCCGACGCGCCGCGGGACACCGCAGCCGCGGCCGTGGCGGCACTGCACGAGTCGGGGATCCGGGTGGTCATGCTCACCGGTGACAACGAGGCCACCGCCCGGCGGATCGCCGACCAGTTGGGCATCGACGAGGTGATCGCCGAGGTGCTGCCGTCGGAAAAGGCGGCCAAGGTATCTGCTCTGCAGCAGGCGGGCCGTCGGGTGGCGATGGTCGGTGACGGGGTGAACGACGCCCCGGCGCTGGCGCAGGCCGACGTGGGCATCGCGATCGGTGCGGGCACCGATGTGGCGATCGAGACCGCGGACATCGTGCTGATGCGCTCGGACCCGCTGGATGTGCCGGTGGCGTTGCGGATCGGCCGGGGGACGCTGCGCAAGATGCGGCAGAACCTGGGCTGGGCGATCGGCTACAACGCGATCGCGCTACCCATCGCGGCCGGGGTGTTCGAGCCCGCGTTCGGTTTGGTGCTGCGCCCGGAGATCGCGGCGCTGACCATGTCCGGGTCCAGCCTGATCGTCGCGGTGAACGCGTTGCTGCTCAAACGCCTCGCCCTGCCCGCGGCCCCGACAGCCGGGACGGCCCCGGTCCGCGCCCGCGAAACCGCACCGTCACCGGTGTGAACCATTGTGCGCCCGCACAGATCCCGGCAAGTGCTCCTGCATCCGGCCTGGGACTTTCGGTCCTGCAGGTGGCCGCCGCAGGTGATCGCGCAGGACTCCCCCTCAGGAGGTGGCGGCGCGCCGCCGATGCGCCGGACCACCGGCGTCACCCGGCTGCAGGGGTCGGTACGGATACCCGGTCAGCCGCATTGGTGTATCCGGAAGCCCGGCTTCGACCGCACCGACGGTCCTTTCCGGGCTCCGTCCCGCGCCAACCGCCGGGGCCATGAACCCGCGGTCCAACCCCGGCCTCCGGACGGCGACGGCACCGACGGCCCGGCGAGTGGAGATCCCGGTTCCGCCAGGGTAGAAGTCGACAATCCTCTTACCCATTGTTCGGAAGCGAAGCGACCCGCTCACTGCAGTGACCGGCCGCGCCGACAGGCAAACCCAGCGGGGTTCCCGTGCTTTCCGGCAGTCGCATCCCGCCCGCGTGCGGGATCCGCCGCCGAGGAGATGGGACACTGATCGGGTGGAGCGGACCGGTCGGCGGGCACGGCGGCGATGGAACGCCGCCCGCGGGGTGCTGCTCGCGGCGGTACTGGCCGGTCTGTTCGGCATGCACGTGCTCACCGACGAGGACAGCGGCCACGGCACGCTACCGATGATCGCCACGTCCGCCCATGACGGCATGACCGGTCCCGACCGCGCCACCACCAAGGCTGTGCCCGCGACCATCGACGCCGCCGATAGCGGCGCCGTCCTTCTCCCGGCAGCACCCGGCTCCGGCGGAGACCACGGAACGATGGCCGGGTGCATCCTGTTCCTGGTCATCGGTGGGGCGGCGCTGATCCTCGCCCTGCTGCGGCACCGCGGCGCCCCGTGGGCCACCGGTCTGGGCCGACTCGCTGGCATCGCGCTGACCGATCTCCGACGGCGCGGGCCGCCGGGTGCCTGGCCGCGTCTAGCGCTCTGTGTGATCCGGGTCTAGGAGCAACCCCACCCCTCACCTCGCCGTCCCGTACGGCCGCGGGGGGTTCGGCTTGCCCTCATTCCGTCCGGTTTCACCTCAGCTACAGGAGCACGCACCCGATGAACATGTTCGCCCGATCCGGGGCGGCGGCGCTCACCGCTGCCCTGACCCTCACCCTGGCCGCCTGCGGCGGCACCACCAACACCACCACCAGCAGTTCGGCCGCGGCAACCACCACAACATCCCCCGCCACCGGGTCGACGACCAGCACACCTGGCGCGATGATGTCCGGTAGCGGATCGGCCATGATGTCCGCCGCGCCGTCGACGGCCGACGGTCAACACAATGCAGCGGACCTGGCGTTCGCGCAGCAGATGATCGTTCACCACCAGGGCGCCATCGAGATGGCCGACCTGGCCCCGAGCCGGGCCGCCAGCCAGCAGGTCAAGGACCTGGCCGTCCGGATCAAGGCCGCCCAGGGCCCCGAGATCCAGCAGATGCAGGGCTGGCTCACCAGCTGGGCCGCGCCATGCCCAGCTCCACCAACGCATCCAGCTCCGAGGACACCAGTGGCATGGACCACGGCATGTCCGGCATGGGCAAGGAAGGCGAAATGACCAGCGGTGGTGTCACCACCACGATGTCGATGCCCGGGATGATGAGCGACGCGGACATGCAGCAGCTGACCGCCGCGTCGGGCACCGACTTCGACCGGCTGTTCCTGCAGCAGATGATCGTGCACCACCAGGGCGCCCTGGAGATGGCCGACACCGAACTGGCCCAGGGCAGCAACACCGCCGCCCTGGCCCTGGCCCGGTCCATCAAGACGAGCCAAACCGCCGAGATCACCGAGATGCAGCAAATGCTGCAAACCCTGTAAACCAGCGCCCAGGGGTGGTGGCCGGTCGTTCTCCCGGATCGGCCACCCCACCGGCGGCGATCGCGACGCTGCCGGCCCCGTCCGGGCCGGCAGTCCGGCCGCTGCGTCCCGACCGGCAGGCTGGTCGCCGCCATGAACGCCTCACCGGCGCAAACCCACCGCGACACCCCTCGTTCAACGACCGGAAGGTCCGTCAATGTCCGCTCTTCGAAGATCCACAATCCTGATCACCGCGGTGCTCACGGCAACCCTCACGGCCGCCTGCACCGCCGGCACAGTTGCGCCGGTCACCACCGTGACGCAGACCACCGATCCTGCGTCACCGGTCGCGCCGTCCTCCAGCGCGGCGCCGGTCAGCCGAGCGGTGATCACCACTACCCCGCAAGACGCGGCGACCGGGGCATCGGTGATCGACCCGGTCGTCGTGCGAGCCGCGAACGGAACCCTGGACGCGGTGTCGGTGACCAACCCCGACGGCAAGGAGGTCACCGGTGCGCTGTCCGCGGACCGGACCACCTGGACGTCG
>JBBQGJ010000408.1:0-6065 GCA_038322925.1 Mycobacteriales bacterium | reverse complement strand
GATAGTGGCCGGTATGCAGCCGAGTCGCGGCGCATCCGGGCACGTCTGGATTGCCTCGGCGGGGGTGATCTCGCCGATCAGAACGTCGTACACCGACGGCGTGCCGGCGGTGCGGTTCACACCGAGTGCGGTTGAAGCATTCCCCTGCGGGTCCAGGTCGATGATCAGCACGCTCAGCCCGGACAGTGCCAGCGCGACACCGATGTTGACGGTGGTCGTGGTCTTGCCCACGCCACCTTTCTGGTTGGCGACGGAGAACACCCGCCGATGACGCGGCCGTGGCAGGGTGAGGTCGCCCGAGCGCATTTCAAGCGCAGCCTCGGTCGCTCGCGCCAGCGGTGTGTCCTCTTCGTCGATGTCCGGGGTTTCACGGGAAACATCGAAATCGATGCTCATCTCGCCTCCAGGGTCTGGTCGCTGCCGCGGCTGTCCCGGATCGCCAGAGACGCGAACGAGTGATCAATGCCGCGATCTCGGACGCTACGGCGGAGTTGGGCGGAGCTTGTCGCACCACGCCGCACGGAGCACCAAGGTGACTCGGATGCCGCGCTTTTGTTGGCGTCATCGGTGTTTCACGTGAAACGGCTCCACCCCGTGTGCCTGCCGAATGGCCGCGAGCTCGCCCGGTGCGTCGCTTGCCGGTGACCCGGGCCGCCGACGATGCATCGGAAAGTTCCCAGAAAGAGGACGGCGTGATTCCGCCCAGCTCGTGCTGCCGGGTCAATCACTGCCTCACCGCGACGCTTGTCATGATGCCGGCAGGTATACGGCAAGGCAGTCCCGGTCTCACGTGAAACGGGAACAACGGCGGGGCGCAAAGGGTGGGTACCGCGGCATTGTGGACACGCGCGCCTGCGGTGTCGCTGGGCGTTGTGGAACAACCCATCATGGAGCGGAAGGGAAATTGACAAGGTTGTCTCTTCCGAGCGAGCCACGAAAGTAGCCCCTGGCGCGGGTGGTCAGATTGTCTTCGCTGGACGACGACGCTGCAACCCCACATCGACGCTGTTCTAGATGCGGCTATGCTGAGCGTCGGTGCAACCCGGGGGCGGTTGGCGAAGCGCCGCCTAGTCGTCCTGTTCACCGGCGGAAGGGCCATGCGATCGTTGGTTGCGCAGATCCAATTGGCTGTCGGCGCGTTGCGTTACCAAACGGCAGAAGGCACGACGTGCAAGATTCGCGACCGTCAATTGCAGCGGAGTCGCTGCATGCAGTTAGAGTTCTTCTGACGATGCGACGATGTCTGCACGCGATGCTCTTACAGCAGCGATAGCCGACCGTCAGCACGAGAAAACGGCTAGAGGTTTCACGTGAAACGCGATAGTCGGAAATCGCCTGTCCACCATTGCGCTGCCCCGCGACAGCCCGCGTCGTTGTCCGCAGCGTGAACAATTCGTCGACTACCTCTGTTGCATTGAATCCGCCCGGTTTTGCCCGGACCCGCCTTCCCGACATCGTCCTCAAACACCCGCTGCTCGGACTGAATCGTGAACAAGCAGTCCGCACAGGCCGTCATTCCGCTGGCATCGCCGGTAGCAGTCGCGGCCGCAATCGCCCGAGGGTCGGCCGTACCGGCGGAGCACATTCCGTCGAATGACCGCCACCACGCTCCAGGTCAGGCCGGCCACTGCCTCGGAAAATGCTTCGCTATCGCAACGGCACGAACAGCGCACCAGCAGCACGAGCGACAGTCGGGCAAGCTGCGCTGGCGCTGGTCGGCACCCCCCGCGGCTGGGCCGACCTTCGCGCCGTCGCCGTCCAGCGCCCCTTGCTCGACTGGCATGCGCGCTACGCACACTGCAGGACGAGCAACGCGTCGACAAAGAGAGTCACGCTGGTAAACCGTCACGTGACGCAATAGCCGCGCTCGGGTGGACAATGCGGCAGCACAGAACCTGACCGCGCGTTGCCCGCCCGACGTGGCCGCCCGGCGGGCAACGCGCCCGTGCTGGTTCTGCCGCGGCTTCGAGAAGTACGAGGAAGCAGCGGCATCCCTCCCGGCGCAGGCTCTCACTCCGCGGGCACGGGCATGTAGTCCTCGGCGTCCGACCGCAATAGCCGAGCGTCTGCCCGCCCTCGGAGTCGACCGGCGTGTCACGACGCACCACGTCCAACACGTGTATCGACCGGATGAACGGGCTCCCGGTCGATGACACAACCAAGTGGTACCCGGATCGGATGACGCGGTCATGCAGGTGAAGGTAAAGGGTGGCAACGGAGGAAAGACCAATCGGAGGTCGACGTGACGAATCCGCTCGAGTATGAGATCCGGGTTTCGGGAACCGTCCCGGACGCTGTTCTGCTTGAAATCGAGGGAGTAAGAGCCCAGGTAGAACCGGTGCAGACGGTGCTGCGCGGTCCCGTGCTGGATCAGGCAGCGCTGCACGGAATCATCGATCGGTTGCAGCGGCTGGGGGTGGAGCTGATCGAGGTACGCCGCCTGCCTTCCGGTCCCGCCGGCGGGCAGCCGCTACCCCCTGCCTTGCACAACAGAACAGGGTGAGATGACGGACTTCTACGAGTTTCGCGTTACCGGTGACATCGGACCGGTCATCTGCTCCGCTGTCCCTGAACTCACTGCAGATCCGCCGGAGAAGTCGCTCATCATCACCGGATCGGTCAACGGCGCCGACGAAATGGCGCGACTGCTCGCACGACTTGACGAGCTGTACCTCATTGAGACCGACATCAGAATTCACCGCCTCGCCGCACCCGGGGAAGCCCGGCTTGCCACCGAGAACCCGGGGGACACACCGCCTCACTGACGCATCCAGCAGTCCTTGGACTGCTGACGCAGACCACACAGCCCGAGCGGATCGGCTGCTTTGTGATGCTCTCGCCGATGTAGGCTGGTGAGATTCCGGCGGTCCACACAGCACCCTGCCTGGGGCGCGCCCGGTGGCTGCTGGACCACAACCGCGGGGTCCTGAACAAAGTGGGACGTTTGCTCCAGCTGTTGTAATCGGTTCTCGCCCTCAAGGACGCCTGCCCGCACTGCCGTCCAGGCTCGTACCACGTCCGTTGCTCGTGCAGCGTTGACCGCCGCCGCGTCAGGTCCCCCCACCTTGGTCAGCGCAGGTCCCGGAACGAGTAGCAACGTTGACCGTTGCCTCGTCGGCCCGGTCGGCCGTGGCCCCATGGCCGACCGCCTGGATGACCTTGGATCCGTCGGACAACACCGTCCAATCCTTCTGGATGCCATTGCTGTTCACGCTATTCACCTGCGACGAGATGCCCGACGACAGCGGTCTGCGGGACATCACTCCGACAGCCGGCTTCGGCCCCGGCGAGCTGCTGACGGTCCTCGGCCCGACTAGCCGAGCTGCCGATACCGGTACCGCTCGTCCTCGATCGCCTCCCCGAGTCCCTGAAGGTAGGTGCTCATCAGTCGCTCGGATCCGACCCTACGACTGCATCGTCTCAGGGCAAGCGGGGAACTGACCAGGATTCGGACGGCAGATCTGGCATTCACGCAGCAAGAAACCGCCGCCCTTTTGAGCAGGCCGGTATCTCGCTGAGCGCCGACCAGGTGACGGCCCTGCTTGAACGGACGGAGGGATGGGCGGTTGGCCTGCATCTGGCGGCACTATATCTGGACCGTGACCACATCGACGCCGCCATCAACCACCTCTCCGGTCGCGACAGGGTCATCGCCGACTACCTCATCAGCGAACTGCTGCAACAGCTCTCGCATGAAAACGAGATTTTCTGTTGCGGACCAGTCTCGTGGAGACGGTCAATGGACCACTCGCAGACCGCCTCACAGGACGAACCGACAGTCACTCGCTGCTGGAGCATTTCGCTCGAGCAAGTGCTTTTGTCGTCGGAACAGATGGCTTCCCAAGGCTATTTTGCGTCCCATCGAATGCTGGGGGACCTGCTCGCCTATCGATTCACGATGGAACAACCGCAGGCACTACAGCCAACGCATGCGGCGGCGGCAGAATGGTTGTTGACCGCCACGGTGTTTGACGACGAAATCGCCACTCTTGCTGCCGACCATGCCGACTTGCCGATCGGCAGACTGACGGTATTGACGGCCCGGTTCGAGGTTGTGCCGCGGTGGCCAGCGCGTCGGTGGACGGCCTCCAACGCCGCTACGTTCTGTGATGGGTGCGATCAGTTGACCGTCGCCAGGGATGCCCGCGTAGGGGCGACGAGATGGGGAAAAGCGCCCCGTGGGCGGCACTTCTACGGAATCGTCACCGGGCGGGTGTTGCGGGATGCGCGGCAGGGACAACCCCTCTCGCCTGCGGCGTTGCCGGTTGAGGTTCGGCTTGCGGGTCATGGTCGTTGGTCGATCTGCGCAATTGTTCGATGGGGCCCACGATGACTCAGAGCTTCGCGACGGGTCTCGCAGTGCACGAGCACCTTGCAGGCAGTTCATCGCCGACGGTGAGGACGATCACGGAACGCAACACGATGGCAGGCGTGGATGAAAACGATCGACGTAGGCGGCGTCACACTCGGTGTCGAGCACTTCGGCGACGCGGCGGCGCCGTTGGTTCTGCTGGTAGGCGGAACCTGCTCTCGTGGCCAAGCGCGCTTTGCGCTGCTCTCGCCCGCGGCGGGCGCTCGTGGTGCACGGCAGGCGGGACCCGTTCTTCCCTGTCGGCAACGGCGAGGCGTGCGCGCGCGAGATCCCTGAGGCCCGGCTCCTCGTGATCGAAGACGCCGCGACCGACATCCCCGATGCGGCCACCGGTGAGGTAGCTGCGGCGATGCTTTCGCTGTCGTTGAAGGCGGTAGTCACCGGTTGGGGTATCCCTTGGCCCGGTCGTGCTGCGGCACGCTGTCGGACAGATCGTGGTGTGTCGTCGTCGCGATGTGCTCACCGGTTGTCCGTCGGAGCAGGCGTCAATGACACGATCCAGGCTTCCAGTGCTGTGCCGCGGTGGAACAGCAAGATCGGCGGTCCGTCTTGCGCGACGTGCCAGGCCTGCATTCGGGAGCGCTTGCGGGCGAACGAGCGAAAGTGCCACCACAGGATGGGGTTCGTACCCAATGTGGCGCGAACCGTTTCCACGTTGCGGTTACAGATGGGCCCCTTGTCGATCACCCGCGCCGCCGTGCGCCGCACAAGGCGCTGCAGCGAGAACCATCGTGGATATTCCGGTCCGACAATCAGATCCGCACGCAGAAGGATGGCATCGAGCCAAGCCCCGTAAGCGGTGTCAAGGACCCAGGACTCCTGTTCTGCGATTGCGGTAAATCGGCGGCGCTGCTCGTCCTGGTCGACCGGTGTCCATCCTGCCTCCCACGTCAGCTCGTCCGCCAGGTGACAGGGTAGGCCGAGCCGCTCCGCGATCCGGCGGGCAGCGACGCTCTTCCCGGAGCCCGTGACGCCGTAGACCAGGCTCGGGCGGAACCTGCGCCACCTGGTCAACACCCTCCACGACCTCACCGCCCGCGGAATCGGGTTGAAAGTGCTCACCGGCCAGGCGCGCGGCCATCGACACCACGACCGCCGCCGGGAAACTCGTCTGCGGGATCTTCGCCGCTCTCGCCGAATTCGAACGGGAACTCATCGAGGGCCGCGAGTGGGCAAGACGGCGCGCGTGCTCATCTCCGAACGCACCGTTGCCGGCCTCGCCGCCTGCCGAGCCCGCGGCCGCAAAGGCGGCCGGCCCTTCAAGATGACCCCGCCAAACGACGGCTGGCCACCGCATCCATGGGCCAACCCGACATCAAGGTCAGCAACCTGTTCACCGAACTCGGCATCACCCGCCAAAACCTCTACCGCCACGTATCCCCAACAGGAGAGCTCCGACCCGACGGGCTCAAACTCCTAGCAAGCCGCACAACGCAATAGGGTCAATCGGTCTCGGGCACGAGCCGCCCGCGAGGGATCGGCTTGCGGTGTTGGCGACGCAGTGGTGGAGACCTGGCATTCGTTTCGCGGCGCAGGGTTGACTCTCACACTGTGTGAGGCGGGAGAACGGTGTCATGTTGATCGGAGACTTTGCTCGACTCGGGCAGGTGTCGGTGCGGATGCTGCGCCACTACGACCAGATCGGGCTTCTGAAGCCCGACAGCGTCGACGTGTGGAGCAGCTACCGCTCCTA